>NZ_JARAMH010000001.1:0-397120 GCF_029524215.1 Kocuria oceani
GTTCACGGCTGCGCGCGACGTTCACGACGTCGTCGCGGAACTCCTTGGGATAGGGCTTGGGCATGGTGTACATCCTTCCATCGACGCCTCTCAGCGCCACAGATCAGGTGTCACCGAACCGTGCATCAGTCCCGACGTCGACGTCGACGTCGACGACGACGAACCCGACACCGAGCAACAGCAACAGCAACACCTGCGAGGGTGGTGTCGAGCGGCCCACCCACCACACCTCCATGGTGAAGAGAAAGGTCACCCCGATCACCAACCCGCCCGAGAGCCCCCGGACCTGGCCGATCAGCGTGGCGCGCCATCCTCCCGGTGTGGCTATTCGTCGCCCCGTGTTACGCCCTGGGGGCTGTTCCCGTTTCAGACGTTCCCGACCGAGGACAGGCAACAACGCTCGTGCGCGCCGCCTGGCCACTCCGGCTCGCACCTGTCGACCGGACTCGTGCGATCACTGGATCGGCACGGTTCCCGCTCAGCTGACGAGGATCTGGGTGGAGTTCTCCTTGAGCATGGCGTTGGCCCAGCGCAGTTGGCGCAGGGTGTCGGGGTGGCAGCGCTGGGTGACGTCGAGCAGGTCGTGGTGCTTGATGCCCTGGGCGGCCTGGCCGAGCATTTCCCAGTCGGCCGAGACCCCGGAGGTCATCGTGTACACCTCCCGCAGGTCCAGCAGGAGCAGCAGCGCGGCGTGGCTGCGGCGGCCGATGAGCTCGCTGCTCTTCTCACGCAGTCTCTCCCCGAGTCCGGTCTCGGTCCGGGGCTCGGGGTCGAGGTCCTGGTCGTAGTGCTTGCCGATCTCGGCGATCTCGCGCACGTGGTGCTGGGACCAGCGGGCGAGGTCCCGGGCGAGGTGGTAGATCGAGTGGTCGGCTTTGTGGCGCTCGGAGACGTGCAGCAGCTTGTGCGCCAGGTCGTTCTCGGAGCGGTGGAGTTCGTGCAGGACCAGACCGATCTTCATCGCCGTGCCTCCGCGGGGGTCTCGTGGATGTCCTCGTCCGCTGCGGCGGCCGGGCCGCCGACGGTGTGGTAGCCGACGTCGGTCACGGGGGCCGAGGCGGTGGTGGTCGGGGCCCGGGACGGGCCCTCGGCCGACACGATTCTCTCGATCCTGGCGGCGGCGGTCTTGAAGATCGGCTGCTTCGAGGCCGCGTCCCAGTCGGTGATGGTCAGCTCGTTGGCCGCCCGCCCGGCCTTGCCCGGCTCATGTCCTTTCTTGGTGTCCCAGTAGCCGTAGTGGAAGGGCAGGAACAGCACCCCGGTGCGGATGCCCGTGATCCGCACCTTCGCCTGCACCGACCCGCGCGGGGTGGTGACCTCGGTCAGATCGCCCTCGGCGAGCTCGATGGCGGCGGCGTCGGCGGTGGAGATCTCCACCCACACTTCGGGGGCGGCCTCCTGCAGCTGCGGGGCCCGGGCGGTCTTGGTGCGGGTGTGGAAGTGATAGAGGGTCCGCCCGGTGATCAGCTGCAACGGGAACTCCTCGCTGGGGAGCTCGTGCGGGGGCAGGTACTCGGCGGCCTTCAGGACCGCTTTGCCGGACGGGTTGAGGGCTTTGTACTCGGCCGGTTCCAGCGGGGCCCCGGTGACGAGATCGCGGCCGTAGCTCTCGCAGTACTCCGGGTCGGACCAGAAGGCCCCGTCGACGTAGATCCGCTCGGTGCCCTCAGGATGCTCCTCGTTGCAGGGCCACTGGATCCCGGAACCACCGCGCAGCTTGTCGTAACTCAGTCCGGTGTAGTCGCAGGGCCGTCCGGCGGTGCACTCCTTCCAGCCCTCGAACGCCGATTCCGGGTCGTGCCACTTGACCAGGGGGTCCCCGTCCTTGTCGCGCAGATCCAGCCGGCGGGCGTAGTCGATGAAGATGTCCAGGTCCGGTTTCGCCTCCCCGGGTGGGTCCACGGCCTTCTCCGACAGGTGCACGGTGCGGTCCACGTTGGTGAACGTGCCCGTCTTCTCGCCCCAGGTCGCCGCCGGCAGCACCACATCGGCCAGCTGAGCGGTCTCGGAGAGGAAGATGTCCTGGACCACCAGCAGCAGCCGGTCCTGCTCCAGGATCGAACGGACCCGGGCCAGCTCCGGCAGGGACACGGCCGGGTTGGTGCCGTTGACCCACAGCATGCGGATGGAGCCGTCCTCGACGTAGCGCATCATCTGCATCACGTGGGTGGGCGGGGAGTAGTGCGGAATCTGGAACGGCTCGATGTTCCACACCCGGGCCAGGTCTTCCACGTGCTCCTCGTTGGACCAGTTGCGGAAACCCGGCAGGTCCCCGTCGCCGCCGCACTCCCGGGTGTTCTGCGCGGTGGGCTGGCCGTTCATCTGCAGGATCCCGCACCCGGGTTCGCCCAGCATCCCTCGGATGATGTGGATGTTGTTGACCTGCACCGCCGCGGCGGTGGCCTGGTTGGACTGGTAGAAGCCCTGCAGCACCGTGGACAGCAACCGCTCCGCACCCCCGATGATGCGCGCGGCCTCCCGGATCTGCTCGGGCGGCACGTCGCAGATCGTCGCCACGGCCTCCGGGGTGTACTCGGCCACCCGCTTCGCCAGCTCGGCGTAGCCCACCGCGTGCGCGGCGAGGTAGTCGTGGTCGACCCAGTCGTGGGTGACGAGCTCGTGCAGCAGCCCGTTCATCAGCGCCACGTTGGTGCCCGGACGCGGGGCCAGGTGCACGGTCGCGTGCCGGGCCACCGGGGTCGGCCTGGGGTCCACGCAGATGATCTGCGGCGGGTCCTCCCCGGCCAGCCGGTCCAGGATCCGGGTCCACAGCACGGTCTGGGTCTCGGCCATGTTGTGCCCGTACAGGGCGATCACATCGGCGTGGTCGATGTCGGTGTAGGACCCCGGCTGCCCGTCGGAGGCGAAGGACTCCTTCAGCGCGGCGGCGGCGGTGGCGGTGCACAGCCGGGTGTTGCCGTCCACGTGGTTGGTGCCCAGCCCGCCGTGGGCGATCAGCCCCAGGGTGTAGTACTCCTCGGCGAAGAGCTGACCGGTGGTGTAGAACCCGATTGCGCTGGGCCCCTGCTCGGCCAGCAGCTCCCGGGTCCGGTCCACGATCCGGCCCATGGCGGTGTCCCAGTCGGTCTCCACGAGCTTGCCACGCTTGCGGATCAGCGGCTTCGTCAGCCGCTCCGATGAGGCGTTGGCCTGCCACCCGTAGAGGTCCTTCGGGCCCAGCCGGCCGTGGTTGACCCGGTCCGCCGCCCGGCCCCGGACCCCGACGATCCGCCCGTCCTTGACCGCGATGTCCAGCCCGTCACCGTTGGAGTGCAGGATCGAGGCCGACTGCACCCATTCGTCCACGTCTTCCGGGGCCACCCCCTCGGCCAGGTGGGTGTCGACCCGTACCGGCCAGTCCTCCCCGGCGGCATAGGGGGTGCGAGTGCCCCACGGCTCGGCGATCCGGTCCTTGCTCGTCATCGAGACCCCTCCGGTGTTCCCTCGACCCTGCTGCGGCCTGCTTCGACGCGGTGCCCGCGCCCGGACTGCTCCGCACTCTACGCACGCACCACGGTGACAACAAGCGTGCTGAGAGTTGTGGTCGGGGCCGATCGGCGCCCAGATCCACCCCGGACGCGGGGTGACCACCAGGATCCGGCGGACCTCTCCGCCGGCCGGGCCAGCCGCCGATGGCGCTCATGGATCGGTCCGGTTGCACGTAGTCGGGGGAGTCCAGGCCGGTGTGGTCCATGCCGTGGGCGGCCGGTCTGACCCACATCGCTTTCTGCCAGCGGGCGGCGATCGCCGCGTCATCAGCCTCGGAGCGCAGCAGGTGGCGCAGGTCGGTCTCCTGCCGGGAGAACAGGCAGCTCATCACCTTCCCCTCGGCCGTGATGCGGGTGCGGCGGCAGCCGGCGCAGAACGGCTCGGTGACCGAGGCGATGATCCCCACCGTGCCGGCCACCACTCCCGGTTCGGCCCGGCGTCGGACCTCCCAGCATTGGGCCGGGGCCCCATCGCGGCCCCGTGGGTCCGGGGCGAGCAGGAAGTCCTGCTCCAGGAGCCGGCGGATCTCCGCGGCGGTGACCATGTCATCGCGGGTCCACCCGTGGTCGGCGTCCAGGGGGCATCTGCTCGATGAACCGCAGCTCGACCCCTCGCACCAGAGCCCACTCCAGCAGCTCCGGAGCCTGGTGGTCGTTGATCCCGCGCATCAGCACCGCGTTGATCCGGGTCAGGCCGGCCTGTTGCAGAGCCGCGGCCTTGCGGTCCAGACCCAGGGCGTTGGTCGTCAGCGAGACCGGCAGATCAGGGTGCCGGGTCCGGAGATCGGCGATGATCTCCACCAGGTCGGCCCTCACCGGCAGCTCACCTCCGATCATGCGCAGCTGCCGAACCCCGAGACGGTCCACCCCGATGCCCACCAGCCGAACGATCTCCGCCCGGGGGAGCACCTGCTCCTTCGGCAACCAGATCAGACCCGTCGCGGGCATGCAGTACGTGCAGCGCACATGCACCTGTCCGTCAGCGACACCCGCAGATCCGTGGCCCGCCGCCCGTACCTGTCCACCAGCCCGGACCCGGCCTCTGTGGGTGCCTGCGAGGGCATTGCCAGTTCCACCCCCCATCCGCCGAGGCGACGTCCTCCCGGGCGCGGACCCCAGGCGTGGGCGAGGAGCGAACGTGGCACATGATGCCGTGCCCCAGCCCCGGTCAGGCCCCGACGTAGACGGAGATCAGGGCGAAGACGGCGAAGCCGCCGGTGAGCAGGATCGGGCCCCACACGCTGGTCTCACCCTCGTGGGCCTCGGTGAGCATCTCCTCGACCACCACACTGGTCAGCGCCCCACCGGTCATGGCCAGCACGGAGAGGGTGAGCGGTTGGGGGCTTGGCGCAGGGCGACGCAGCCCAGGCTCGCCCCGATCAGGATCGGGGCGGCGAAGCCCAGGGCCATCAGCACCCGGGTGCGACGCGGGATCCCGGCCGCCCGCAGGGCGGCGATGGCGGCGAGGCCTTCGGGCGCATCGGCCGGGACCTGGCCCAGGGCCAGGAGCAGCCCGAGGGAGGGGGTCAGGGCGGTGGCGGTGCTGGATGGAGTGGATGAGCTTCTCCAGGCCATGAACAGCGCCCCGCCGCCGACAAAGGCGGCGATCGGCACCCAGGGCACCGACGCCGCCAGGGCTTCGGGCATCAGTTCCAGACCGATCACAGCCGTGACGATCCCGGCGGCCAGGTGCAGCGCCAGGGACAGGACACGGTCGGAGACCTCGGGAAGCTCCGCGGCCACCCCGCCGGGGAAGTTCCCGGCCGCCGGCGGCGCGGCCAGCACCAGCACAAACCCTCCACGGAACCTCGTTCTCCTTGCCATTCACGAGACGGCGAGCGCCCCGTCCCCGATCGGGTCGGGGCGCCACCGCTCCACCGATGGTCAGTTGCCTGATGATTAGGCTGGCCGTACGACGGTGGACCCGTCCCGATCCGGCGGGCCAGGAGGGCGCCCATGAGGACCCCGGAGGTCCCCATCGCGGACGAGAACCACTCAGCCCGGGATACGGAGGACCCTGATGTTGAACAAGCTCAAGGACAAGGCGGGATCGATAGGTGCAGGCCTCTACGCTGCGGTCCTGTCGCTGGTCGTGCTGGCGGCCAGCGGGGCGGTCGGGTTGGCGCTGCATCAGCCGTGGCTGTTTCCCAGTCTCGGGCCCACGGTCATGCTGTTCTTCGAGTCCCCGCGGCAGAAGGCCTCCCGCCCGCTCAACGCCCTGATCGGACACGGGGTGGGGCTGCTGGCCGGGGCCGCGGTGCTCTACGGGCTGGGGCTGCAGGACGATCCCTCCGTCGCCTCCGGCGGTCTCACCCCGGCCTTCCTGCTGGCCGGGGCCGTGTCGGTGGCGCTGACCACTCTGGTGCTCACCGCGATCAAGACCCCGCACCCACCGGCCGGGGCCACCACCCTGATCGTGAGCCTGGGCATCCTCACCCGACCCGAGGAACTGGCCTCCATGGCCGGAGCGATCGTTTTGATCACCGCCCTGGGCTGGGGGCTGAACCTCGCGCTCGGCACCCGCCCGAACGACGGGAAGCAGTCCCCGCAGTAGCCGGTCACCGGGCCTTGCACGGCGGACCCGTGCCGCACGGGGGCCGTATCCGTCGTCTCGGGCAACCGGAGCGGATCTCGACGTGCACCGTTGCCGGTGCCCGCGGATCGCGCCAGCATGGAGGAACTGTCGACGACGAGAGGAGCCCCCGATGTCCCAGCATCGACCGCCCATGGACCCGAACACGTCCGAGGCCACCGGCCCGCAGCTCGAGCGCGCCCGCGCCCAGGGGGAGGCCTACGCCCAGGCCCTGAAGTACATGGCCGAGGAGGTCGCCCACGACGGCGGCACCCAGCAGGCCGGAGACTACCTGGTGGGCTACGCCATCGAAGACGCCGAGGGCATGTACTCCTTCCGCGACGGTGCGCTGAGCTGGGTCAACCCCGAAGAGGAGAACGTGCATGTGGAGATCGCCGTGTGCGACGCCGCCGACGGGAGATTCGTGCCGGCGGTGGGTGTGACCGCGACCCTGGTGACCCCGGGCGGGGAGGAGCTGGGCCCGTACGCCCAGGAGCTGGTGTGGCACCCGATGCTCTACCACTACGCGCGGAACTGGGTCGTGCCCGAGGACGGGGAGTACACCCTGCGGGTGCACATCGACCCGCCGGCCTTCATGCGCCACGACGAGGTCAACGGCCGCCGGTTCACCGAGCCCGTCGATGTGGAGTTCACCGGGGTGAAGATCCAGCGCGGTGCCGAGCCGGTCACCCCACCCCAACCCTGAGGAGTCGATCCCGAGACCGTTGAACCGGCCCTGTCGTGGCCTGCTCGGCCACCGCAGGGCCGGTTCTGCCGCTCTCGCACGCGGCAACAAAGCGGCCGTTCCCGCTGATCCGGGGGTGCTCCGGGCTCGGCGGTGGTGAATTTGTCGAGCTACTGCTGTTCGCCCTCGTGCTGGTCCTGCGTCTGGTCCTGAACGGTTCCCTTGTCGGCGGTCTCGGCCGGGTCCTTCTCCGGGTTCCTCTGCACGTTCTGCATCGGCTGCTCGCTGGCCCCGCTGGTCGATGATCCCACCACGGTCATCTTCTCTCGCAGGACTTCGCCGTAGCCGCTGATCGCAACGGCCACGACCTGACGACCTCATCCTCCACGGCCGTGGTCGCGGATGCCGGGCTCAGTCTCGGAGGCCTCCACATCACGTGCTGCAGAGTGCATGCTCCTGTCGCCACGGGCGCAACACCTGGTCGGAGAGCAGACGCCAACTACATCACTGAGAATTCCTGGCCGTCCGATCCATCAGCCATCGTGACCCGGCGTCTCGTTCTGTGGCTTCTACCGTCTGCGTGCCGTGGTCCATGAGGAGCTGTATGTCCTTCCTGCCCTGCCGCGATCACTTCCCGACGGTGTGGTCGGTCCGCGTCGGGTGGTCAGGAACCGGAGACGGAGTAACCGGCCTCCTCGATCGCGGCGCGCACCGTGGCCGGCAACAGCAGCCGGTCCGTGGCCACGGTCACCATCGACAGGCCGGCAGGAACCAGCTGAACCTGGACCTCTCTCACGCCCTCCACTGCTTTCACGGCATCGGTGACCCGCCCCACACAGTGCTCGCAGGTCATGCCCTCCACCTCGAAGACCGCGATCTGCGCCGGAGGGTTGTGCTGCTCAAAGGCGTCAGCGGCGGCTTCGGCGGTGGACGGAGTGGGGTCGCAGCAGGCGCAGCCGCCCCCGGCGTCGACCAGCGGCAGCGGGCGAGCGGTGATCTTCAGCGCATCGGTCACGAAAGCCCTCCTTAATTGACAGCGGATACACGACGCCCCGGTAGTGGAGGATGCGTCCAGACCAGCGAAAATATACCCCACTAGGGTATAGGTCAAGGTCAGGTCCGGGGCGTTGCCGGCCAGCACCCGCGTCAATGGCCCACGCAGAGGTCATGGGCCGTCGTAGCCGTCCCGGAGACGTTTGTGTCGCCCCGGGGTGCCTGCAGCCGGCGTTCGGTCACAGCAGGGGTTGTCGTTGGTCGAGTTTCTTGGCCACGACGACGTCAGTGGAGGAGTGGGCGAGGATGGACAGGAAGATCACCAGGGCGATGAGGTGGAATAGCTGGTCGGCCTGGCTGATCCCGGACTCCAGCACGAGCAACCCGTAGACCACCGAGGCGAAGCCCTTGGGCCCGAACCACATCGCGGCGATCTGCTGGCTGCGCGGCAGCCCGGAGCCGAGGAAGGAAACCAGCAGGGCCAGCGGGCGGGCGGCCACCAGTGCCAGGACGGCGAACACCCACCCGGTCCACGGGATCTCCTGGAAGAGGAAGGCCGGGGTGATCAGCGCGCCGAACACCAGGATCGCGGCGAGCTTGAGCAGCTCGGTGAGCAGCTCCCCGAACTGCTCGAACTCCTCCCGGAAGCCGGGACCGTAGGTGGCTACGGTGATGCCCGCGGCGAAGGCGCCCAGGAAGAGATTGGCGTGGGTGGCGGTGCAGATGGCCAGCACGAGCAGGCCGATCGAGACCGTCAGCAGCGGCTGGAGATTGTGCTGGGCCTGCAGGAAGGGCAGCCGCTCCAGGCGCAGCACGATCAAGGGCACGAGCACCCCGACCAGAACACCCAGGACGATCTCCTCGGCCAACTGCCAGCCCCCGGCCTCGGTGCCCCCAGCCGCGGCCAGCAGCACCAGCACGATGGGCAGCGCCAGTCCGTCGTTGACTCCGGACTCCACGTTGAGGAGGTGCCGCAACTTCGCGGGCACCTCCTCGCGTCCCACGATCGCCGAGGCGAACACCGGGTCGGTGGGCGCCAGCACGGCCCCGAGCAGGAAGGACTCCAACCAGGGCAGCCCGACCGCGAAGTGGGCCAGCACCGCGGTGAGCACCAGGGTCAGGGGCAGCCCCAGCAGCAGTGCGCGACCGGGCAGCCGCCAGGCCACTCGCAGATCCGTGAATCCGACCTTCATACCGTCGGTGAACAGCACCGAGAACAGGGCCAGCTCCGCCAAGGTCGCCACCACCGGGTCCCCCGAGCTGATCGGCACGACCCCGAGCACACCGCCTCCGAGGACGAACCCGCCCAGCAGGAACAGCACCGCGGTGGAGAGCACGGTGCGGCTGGCGCGTTCGGAGATCAGCATCCCGATCAGCAACAACACGGCGAAGGACAACAGCAGCGCGGACATGGAATCTCCTCCTACGGGGCCGGCCCCGTGCGGTCTTTCCCGCACGGGCGCACGACCGGACGCGTTCTCACTGGTAGCGACTCGCCTCTGAGGCGGTCCCCGTGGCAAAACGGTCGAAAAGTGAGCCGTGGCGATGGGCTGGTCTTCCGCATTGACCGCAACATCCGGCGGGAGCGTAGCCGTCGATATCATCGCCGAGAAGCTTCGACCGTCTGATGGACCGACCATCACGGCCTGACGTCTCGAGGGGGCGGGGTTTGCATGTGGCCGCTTCGCGGTCATGAAACCAGCTCAGACGTCCTCCGGTCGTGCAGGAAATCCTCCCGAGTTCATCCGCCAAGGAGGGTGTCTGTCACGCTCCAGTCGTCCTGGGCCTTGACGGATGCTGAGCCGGTCATCCAGGACATCGATGCTCGGATGTGCTTCCGGCACCCTGTTCCAGGAGCACGATGGGCATGGCTCAGTCTGGCGGGTCGTGGGGCAGGATCGCGCCGTCTCCGGCGTTGTCGGGGCCGATCACCGACAGCCGGCCGTCGGCCTCCAGGACCACGGCTTCGGCCTCCTGCAGTGAACCCATTCCGTGCTTGCGCACCGCCCCCTCGAGCTCTTTCTCGGTGAGCCGCTCCGCCCGCAGGGCATCGTGGAGCACCCGGCCCTGGTAGAGCAGCAGGGCGGGTTCGGCGGTGACCAACCGGGAGAACCGCTTGGAGCGGATCTGCAGGGAGGTCACCACGTACTGCAGGGTGATCAGCAGGGCGAAGGCGGTGACGGCCTCGACCAGGGGGACGCTGCGGGTGGTGAGGACGCGCCCGAAGGTGGCGCCGATCGCCACGGTGATCACGAAGTCGAAGCTGTTCATCCGTGACAGCGTGCGTTTCCCGGAGACCCGCAGAAGCACCACCAGTGCGGTATAGGCCAAGGTGCCGACGACCACGATGCGGGCCACCGGTTCCCAACCGTCGAAGAGGATGTTCACCACGGGTCTAGTTGTTGTGGGGCATGAGGTTCTTGCCGCGGGTGTGCCGATGAGATGAGGAACGGGCTCCTCGCCACAGGATGGAAGTTCCTACACCGTCCGTCCGCAGCAAGAGAGCCCGTTCATGCCCCACGTTAACGCACCCCTGACCCCAACCGGCCGGCTGCGCATGGTCCGCCGTCACCTCGAGGACGGAATCCCGAAGGCCCATGTGGCCGCCGAGTTCCGCGTCTCGAGGCCCACGGTGACGACCTGGGTGGCCCGCTACCTCGCCGCCGGTGAGGCGGGGCTGGCCGATCGTCCCTCAGTCCCAAGGCACAGCCCTCAGCGCACCCCGGTGGTCGTCGTGGAGCTCATCGAGTCCCTGCGGCGGGAACGGAAGTGGTCCGCCCGACGCATCCACCGCCACCTGCTCGGTCTCGGCCACGAGTTGCACCTGCGCACGGTGGGCCGGTGGCTGAACCGGCTGGGGATCTCCCGGCTGCGTGACCTCACCCCGGACGGGGACGACCTGCGACGCCCACCCCAGCGGATCCGGGCGGGGTGGCCCGGGCACATGGTGCACCTGGACGTGAAGAAGGTCGGACGCATCCCCGACGGCGGCGGCTGGCGGGCCCACGGCCGCGGATCCACCGCTGCCAAGGCAGCCAAGCGCGGGCCCGGAGCCAAGGTCGGCTACACCTACCTGCACTCGGCCGTGGACGGCTTCTCGAGACTGGCCTACACCGAGGCCCTCGCCGATGAGCGGGCGGTGACGACGATCGGGTTCTTCTGCCGAGCACGAGCGTTCTTCGCCGCCCACGGCATTGAGAAGATCCACCGGGTCGTCACCGACAACGGCGCCAACTACAGGGCCCGGGACTTCACCCGGTGTGTGGAAGCCCTGGCCGGGCGGCACCAGCGGATCCGTCCCTACACGCCCCGGCACAACGGCAAAGTGGAGCGGTTCAACCGGCTGCTGGCCGATGAGGTGCTCTACGCCCGCCCCTACGCCAGTGAGCGGGCCCGCCGGGAGGCGATCGGGGTGTGGGTGAACCACTTCAACTACCATCGGCCCCATACCGCCTGTGGTGATCAGCCCCCGGCCTCACGCGTCCCGGCCCGTGTCAGGAACGTCATGCCCTCTTACATCTAGTCCTTCCACCAGGTCCAACCGTCGTGGCGGACCAGCCCGAGCAGCGACCGGCGCCGCCCGTCCAGCCCGTCCACGGCCTCGGAGAACTCGGCCTCCTCCACGATGGGGATTCCCGCCGCACGCAGGCGTTCCAGCTCCGGGTGTGGTGGGGCCTGGTCGGCGGCGGGGATGAAGGCGGCCTCCAGGGTGTCCAGGAAGCTGTCCACCGTCGTTCGGGCGGCCGTCAGCTCCGCCTCGTCGGGGCGGGCCTCGGTGGGCACTCCGAAGCGCAGCAGGGTCAGCGCGTCGTCGAAGACCCCCACGGCCAGGGCCGGGGATTTCTGGGCCCGGGCCGCGTGGTAGTACAGCAGCACCGGATAGGACAGGTACTGCTCGGTCAGCTTCGACAGCTGCGACGTCAGCTCCGCCAGCTGCCGGTCCAGCGGGTGCAGGTCGTGGCCGTTCCACCCGGCGAGGACGACTTCGGCTCCGGTGCGCCCGAGGCTGTGCACGGAGGAGGCGAAGGCCCGTTTGTTCACCACCGCCGAGACCACCGACAGCAGGTAGGTGACGGACAGGGTCACCAGGAACATCCCGCTGGCACTGACCAGTCCGGCGAGGACCTGCCACATCCCGTCCTTGGGGCTGAAGTCCCCGTTGCCGACGGTGAACAGGGTGTAGCCGACGAACCAGATCCTCCCCGGCCAGGTGGCGTTGCCGCCGTCACGGGTGTCGGCCAGCGACTGCGGGTCCGCGGCGAAGAGCAGCACCCATCCGGCCCACAGGGCCAGCACCCACCCCACCACCGTCCCGATGAGAATCATCGGACCACACATGCTCAGCAGCCGATGCCGGCCCCTCCCCAGCCGTCGCACTGCCACCCAGGCCCAGGAGGTCACCCGCGAGGTGACCGGGCCCGCTGCCCCGTCCACCCACAGGGTCGTCCACAGGGCCTCGACGACGGTGACGACGAGTAGCCCCACTCCTAGGGCAGTGAAGACGATCTCCACGGAACCACCTCCTCATGTTCGGCCTTCGTGGCCTCTTCGATCGTGACGGTCCCGGCAGGGGCGTCCGGTCGGCAGAACACCACCGCGAATCAGCGACCGTGTCCACCCGGACCGGGCCGCTGGGCGCGGTCGGCGGATCCTTCGACCCCGGCGTGCTTCGCGCAGTGGGTGCAGCAGTAGATCGTGCTCCCGGCTTCCACGCCGTGGCCGAGGATGCGGCAGCCGCAGGTGCCGCTGGCGGCCATGAAGTCGTCTCCTGACACGGAGGTTCGGAGTCGGTTCGGGTGTGCCGGTGTCCCGGCGGGCAGCTCAGTCGAAGGAGATGAGTTCCACGAGCTCTCCGGCCCGGTTCTCGGGCATGGAGCGGGCGATGTCGGCCTGGCTGATCATGCCGACGAGATCGTGGCCGTCGATCACGGGCAGGCGGCGGACCTGGTGGTCGGTCATGGTCCGGATGGCCTCGTCCACGCTGTCGTCGGCGCCGATGGTCACGGGTTCGCCCTGGGCCAGCTGCCCGGCCTTGACCTGGCGTGGGTCGGTGCCGATCGCCAGACACTTGATGACGATGTCGCGGTCGGTCACCATGCCCTTCAGGCGGTTGTCCTCTCCGCAGATGGGCAGGGCGCCGACGTCGAGGTCCTTCATCTTCCGGGCCGCTTCCTCGAGCGTCTGGTTCTCCCCGATGCACTCGGTGCCCGGTGTCATGATCTCGCGTGCGGTAGTCATGGCTGCTCCTTCTCGGTGATTGCTGATGTCTTCGATACGGTTCTTGTCACGCCGGCCGGGGCCGGTCCCTCTCAGTCCTTGCGGGCCTGGCGGGTCTTGGCGTCGTTGGCCTTCTGCAGGGCCTGTACCAGTTCGTCCTTGTCCATGGTGGAGCGGCCCTCGACGTCGAGCTCCCGGGCCCGTTCGTAGAGGTGTTCTTTGGAGGCGTTGGCGTCCACCCCGCCGGCGGTGTCCTGCTCCGAGTCCCGGCCGCCCTCGGCGTGCTCGTCCGAGGGGCCGGCCTCGTCATTGGGTTCCCAGTGATCGCCGACGTTCTCGTGGGTGTGCTTGAGCGCGCTGTAGGCGGTGCGCGCGGCCCGGCCCTTGTCGTCGTACTCCTCGGCGGCGGAGTCGTAGGTCTTGGCGAAGGTGTCTTGGGCCTTCTGATCGGAGCGCTGCAGCGTCGAGGGCAGCTCCTCGTCCTTGGCGTGGTCGTTCTTGCCGGTCTTCGGCATGGTGTCCAGCACCCTTTCATCAGTGAACTGAGTATCTTGTGGTCAGCCTAGGGGGCGCAGGGGGAGATTGTCTGCCCTGCGCGGGCGCCGGGCGGATGGATCGATGTCGCCGGGTGCCGTGCTCGGGTCACTGGCGCTGATCCCCCTCGTGCGTGCGTTGGGCCCGCAGCTGCTCGGCGGCGCGGTCGTTGTTCTCCTGGGTGAGGCCGGTGAGCATCTGCTCGATCTGGCTCTGTGTTGCCCGTGGGGGCAGCAACGGTGTGGCGGGGTCGACGACTGCTTCGATCACGGTCGGCCGGTCGGCGGTCAGGGCGGTGGTCCAGGCGCCGTCGATGTCCTCGGGGCGGTCGATCCGGATGCCCTCGAGGCCGAGCATTCGGGCGTAGTCGGCGAAGGGGAAGGCCGGGACGTCCTGGGAGGCGGGGAAGCGGGGGTCTCCCTCCATCTCGCGCTGCTCCCAGGAGACCTCGGCGAGGTCGCCGTTGTGCAGGACGAGCACCACGAAACGTGGGTCGGCCCAGTCGCGCCAGCGGGAGGCGACGGTGATCAGCTCGGCGTTGCCGCTCATCTGCATGGCCCCGTCCCCGGCCAGCGCCACCACGGGCCGGTCGGGGTGGGCGAGCTTGGCGGCGAGCCCGTAGGGCATCGCCGAACCCATGCAGGCCAGGGTGGAGGACAGGTGCGCCGGCACCCCGGCCGGTAGGCGCAGGAAGCGGGCGTACCAGTAGACGACCGAGCCGACGTCGACGGCGACCTGCGCGTCTGCCGGCAGACGCCCTGACAGGGTGGCTATGACGGCTTGCGGGTTGAGGGGCTGGCCCGGTTGGGCGCAGCGGTCCTGGGCCACCTGCCGCCAGGTGGTCACCATGTCCTCCACCTCCCGGCGCCAGGGTCGCTCGGACCCCGTGAGCCGGGGCAGCAGGGCGCGCAGGGTTTCGGTGGCGTCTCCGGCCAGGGCCACCTCCACCGGGTACTTCGCGCCCAGGTTCCGGGCGTTGATGTCGATCTGCACGGCCCGGGCCTGCCCGGGGGCGGGATAGAACTCGGTCCAGGGGTCGTTGCTGCCCACGATCAGCAGGGTGTCGCATCCGGCCAGCAGATCGGCCGCCGCGGTGGTGCCGAGATGCCCCATCACCCCGCACGCCCAGGGAAGGGACTCGTCGACCACCGGTTTGCCGAGCAGTGAGGTCGCCACTCCGGCGCCCAGCCGCTCGACCACCTTCGCCACCTCCGGGGCGGCGCCGGCGGCGCCCTGGCCGACCAGCAGCGCCACGCGTTGACCGCTGTTGAGCAATCGTGCCGCCCGGTCCAGGTCCTCCTCGGGCGGGATGACCCGAGGAAGTGCGGTGACCGGTGCGCTGGGCACGATCCCGTGGGTATGCTCCTGCTCCGGGACCTCGGCCTGCTGGATGTCGTGGGGCACGATCACGCAGGTGGGGCTGGAGGTGGCGATCGCGGTGCGGAAGGCGTTGTCGAGCACCGCCTCCAGCTGCTCGGGGGCCGAGACGGTCTGGACGTACTGGGCGCAGACGTCCTTGAACAAGGTCGGCAGCTCCACTTCCTGCTGGTAGCCGCTGCCTTGGGCAGTGGTGACGACGTGGCCCACGATCGACACGACCGGTGTGCTGTCGAGCTTCGCGTCGTAGAGCCCGGCCAGCAGGTGCACGGCGCCGGGGCCCTGGGTGGCCAGGCACACCCCGACTTCTCCGGTGTACTTGGCGTGGCCGGTGGCCATGAATGCGGCCATCTCCTCGTGCCGGGCGGAGACGAACTCGATGTCCTCCTCCACCCGGGCCAGGGCGGCCAGCAGCGGGTCCACCCCGTCCCCGGCGTAGCCGAACACCCGGTGCGTTCCCCAGGCGCGCAGCCGGCCCACGATCCCGTCGGCGACATTGCCCATCTCGTTCCTCCTCGTGGTGCTTTCCGGGCCCGTGCTGCGGCGGCAGAGCGGCTGTCCTGCGACTGCCTCACCCGTGACGCAACGGCCCAGCTGTCATTCGGTGGTCAGCACGGTCTTGAGCCAGCCCTCGTCGCGGCGGTCGAAGCTCAGGTACGCGTCGACCACGTCGTCGAGGGGCTCGCGCTGGGTGACGAAGGGGGCCGGGTCGAACAATCCGGCGGCGACCAGGTCCAGCAGGGGAGGGGTGACCGACCGGTGGTCGCAGTTGCCGGCCCGCAGGGTGAGGTTCTTGTTGGTGGCGGCCCCGATGGGGAAGGAGGTCAGGTCCGGGGAGAACACCCCGATCATGCCGATCCGCCCGTACTTCGCCACGGACTCCACCGCCCACTGGGCCGACAGGGACGGGGCGTTGCCCGGCACCCAGTTCTCGCCCTGGACGTTGGTCTCCGGGGCGGTCTGGGCCACCTCGGCGGCGAACTGCTCGGTGCGCGCGGCGTACTTCTCCGCGGCAGGGCCGCGGGCCGGGCGCTGGGCGTCGACCCCGACGGCCTCGATGACGGCGTCCACGCCCACGCCCATCGTGGCGTCCATGATCGCCTCCACCGGGTCCTCGGCGTTGAAGTCGATGACCTCGGCGTTCTGCTCCAGGGCCTTGACGAGCCGGGTCTGCACCCCGTCGACCGCCCACACCCGGCCCGCGCCCTGGCGGTAGGCGGCGGCGATCGCCAGCTGCCCCACGATCCCGGCGCCGTAGACGGCCACCGTGTCCCCGCGCCGGATCCCGGCCAGCTGCGCGCCGAACCAGGCGGTGGGGAAGATGTCGGAGAGCAGGATCGCGTCGTCGTCGGAGACATTGTCCGGGATCGGGATGAGGGTGTTGGAGGCCCACGGGATGCGGGCGTACTCGGCCTGCAGCCCGTCCACCGGGCCGGTGGGCGCGGGGCCGCCGAAGAAACAGGTGCCGGCGGCCGGGCCGTTGGGGTTGGCCACGTCGCACTGGGCGGTCTGGCCCATCCGGCAGTAGCGGCACACCCCGCAGGACATGGTCGAGCACACGATCACCCGGTCCCCGGGGGACAGGCCCCGCACCGAGGCACCGACCTCCTCGACCACGCCCACGGCCTCGTGGCCCAGGATCGTGCCCTCGTGCATGCCGGCCATGGTGCCGCGGATGAAGTGCAGGTCGGTGCCGCAGATCGCGGACCGGGTGATGCGCACGATGGCGTCGTTCGCATCCTGGATCGAGGGGTCGGCCACGTCGTCGAGGCGGATGTCGCCCTCGCCGTGCCATACCAGTGCCTTCATGGGTCAAGCTCCTTCGTCAGAGGTGGGCGCTTCAAGGTTGTTGCCGTGGCCGGCGTCGTCGGCCGGGTCGGTCGGGGTGTCCTCCGCTCCGGCTTCGCCGTGCTGGTCCAGCCGGGGAGGGTGGGTCTTCTTCGCAGGGTGACCGGGGGCCCGTGGGGTGGCGTGGGGTGGGGCCGCACCGGGGTCGTCCCCGTGGTCGTCCGGGGTGGTCTGGGGCATGTACGCCCCTCCTTCCGTCCTGGATCCAGTCGGGGGTGATCTTCTCCCCGCCTCGAGGTCGGTGCCGGCGGGCCCAGAGGCGGCGGCACCGGAGATGTCGTCGGTGCGCCGGTGGAGTCAGGGGTGGAGGAGGACCTTGGTGTACCCGTCGAGGCGCTTGTCGAACTTGTCATAGGCGGTCACGGCCTGATCCAGGGACACCTCGTGGGAGACGATCCAGGACGGGGTGGAGCGCCCGGAGATGATCAGATCGCGCAGCTCACGGTTGTACTTCTTCACCGGGCACTGCCCGGTGCCGATGCTGATGCCCTTGGTGAAGGCGGCCCCGAAGTCGAAGGGAATCCGCCCTTCCTCGGCCAGCGGGTAGGCCGCCTCCGGGTCCTGGGGAACGTACACCCCGACCACCCCGATGGCCCCGGTGGCGCGCACGACCTTGACCAGGTTGTCGAGCACCATCTCGGGGTGTTCCTCCCCGGTGGCGTCGTGGGCCTGGTAGCCGACCGCCTCGATCCCGCAGTCCACCCCGAACCCTCCGGTGGCCTCGGTGATGGCCTCGGTGGGGTCGGTGTCGGCGAAGTTGATCGGGCTCGCCCCGATCTGCTCGGCCAGCTTCAGCCGGTCGGGTTCCTTGTCCACGACGAACACGCGCGCTGCGCCTTTCAGGTAGGCGCTGTGGGCGGCCATCAGACCCACGGGTCCGGCCCCGAACACCGCTACGGTCTTGCCGGGGGAGACCTGAGCCATTTCTGCGCCGTGGTAGCCGGTGGGGAAGATGTCCGAGAGCATCGTGAAGTCGGACTCGTGCTCGGTGCCCTCCGGCAGGTGGAGCAGATTGAAGTCGGCCCAGGGCACCCGCAGGTACTCGGCCTGCCCACCCCAGTAAGGACCCATCATCGGATAGCCGTAGCCGGCCCCGGGCTGCCCGGAAGGATTGGCCCGCAGGCAGGCATTGGTGTAGCCGTGATTGCAGTTGCGGCAAGTGCCACAGGCGAGGTTGAACGGCACCGAGACCCGGTCCCCGACCTTGATCCGCCCCACGCCGGAGCCGACCTCCTCGACCACACCCATGTTCTCGTGGCCCAGCACCATCCCGGCGTCCAGGTCCGCCCGGCCCTCGTAGGGGTGCAGGTCGGAGCCGCAGATGTTGGCGGTGGTGATCCGGATGACCGCATCCAGCGGATGCTCGATCTTGGGGTCTTCGACGTTCTCGATCGCCAGCTCGTAGGGGGCCTTGAAGACGACGGCTTTCATGCGTGCTCCTTCTGACTCGGCGGTCCGGGCCCGGCAGGCGCAGACCGCCGTGGTGGCCGCTGTCGCCGGCACTGCTGAGAGGACGGCGCCGGCTGCAGGTGTCTCAGGTGTTCACGTGCACTCCGGCAACCATAAGCACGCTTACGCATCAGCCACAACCCCTCGATTCCCAGCGCACCCGCTGGTCAGCCGCTTGCTCGGCCGTGAAGACGTGAACAGGAGCCGATCGCCGGGCAGGGGTTACCTCTGCGGGGAGGGGTCGATAGCGTGGGCATCATCGGTGCCCGGTGCTGAAGTGGGTTCCCGACCCGGGTGCCGTCTTCCATTCGATGCACGACCGACCCTGCTGCCCTGGATGGTGCCGGACCTTCAGCGACGGCACTCACGAAGGAGGTCGATCTGATGGCCATTGATGTCACCCCGGGCACGGTGGTGCTCTACACGGACATCGTCTGTGCCTGGTCGACGCTGTCGTTGCGACGGTTCTACGCCGAGCGGGAGAAGGCCGGACTCACCGAGGCCGTGCGGGTCGACCACCGGCTGTTCCTGCTCGAGGACCTCAACCGGTTCCCGATCCCGAAGAACTATCTGGATGCGGAGACCCCGGTGGTCGGGGCGCTGGACCCGGAACTGGGCTGGAAGCCCTGGCAGGGCGACCCTTCGACGTGGCCGATCACCTCGCTGCTGGCCAACGAGGCCGTGCACGCGGCCAAGTCCCAGTCCTGGGCGGCGGCCGAGGAGCTGGACATGGCCCTGCGCCTGGCGTTCTTCCGCGATTCGAGGCCGATCAGCCTGCTGCACGAGATCCTCGACGTCGCCGCCGGTTGCCCGGCGGTGGACACCGACGACCTCGTCGAGGCTTTGGATGAGGGGCGGGCGCGGGGGCCGATGATGGCCGACTACCGCGCCCACCACGGGCAGGTGCAGGGCAGCCCGCACTGGTTCCTGGCCGACGGCACCGACGTGCACAACCCCGGTATCCAACTGCACTGGGTCGGGGAGGCCGGGGCCGGGTTCCCCGTGGTCGATGCCGATGACCCCACGGCGATGGCGAACCTGGTGGCCCGGGCCGCGTCGGACAGGTAGTCGCCCGGGCGGGGCCCTCATTCGTCCGGCACGTCTGTCCTGCGACTCTTCCGTGACGGGTCGGCGTTCGACATGCACGTAGACCGGCCGGGGCCGGATCGTGGGCTGCCTGGGCTTCCCGGCAGCTCGCCGGGGGCAGTGCGGACTACGGCTGGTCCCCGCTGATGTCCTGGGCGGCGCCCTCGACGTCCTGACCATGGCCTCCGGCTCGGCCCACGGCGTTCTGCGCCAGCCCCTGCGCCTGCAGCTCCGCGTTGCCGGTGGCCGCGCCGAGCCTGTCCTTGGCCGCTCCCACCGCCCGGTCGGTCGTGGCGCCGATCCTGTCCGCGAGTCCCATCGGCGTCTCCTTCGACGTGGTGCACGAAAGAGCCCTCTGCTGGACCAGGGCCCACGGTGGACGACCCACCCCCGGAGTGCCCCGGACCTCGAGGATTGCGACCGATGCGGCGCAGCAGACGGTGGAGCAGGGGAGGCCACCGCCGCCGCCGCTGCCGCCGCAGGCGGACGTTTCCCGGGGTCGGAGCGCGAGGCCTTGCCGCGGCGAGGAATTTTGTCGCGGGCCGTGGACCGGGGGTGGTTCGCGGCGGGGTGGGCGTGGTCCGGGGGCCTGTTCCTGGTGGGGGAGGGTGCGGTGGTGCTGAGGTGTTCGGCGACCTGGCGCAATTCGGTGTTGGTGCGGGAGCTGGCGGTGCGCAACAGCAGGAAGGCTTGTTGGTCGGTGATCTTGTACCCCTCCATAAGGACAGCGAGGAGGTGGCCCCGGCGGCGGCGTGGGCGAAGGCGGGCCAGCGGTCCTCGTGTGCGAGGTCCGGCACGCACACGATCCGCTCCTGGTAGATCGCGTCCAGGCAGGGGCCCTGGTGGTGTTGTTGCTGGAGGCCGTCCACGACGGCCGGCAACTCGGAGGAGGGGGCGTGGGAGCGGAGGCGGCGCCGGTCCTCGAGCACCGAGATGGAGGCCGTGGCGGCTCCGGGGACGAGATCCAGGGCGGCGTGGACCATGGCGGCCAGGGTGGCGTCGAAGTCGGTCTCCTGCTGCAGGGCGCGGGCCAGCTCGCCGAGCTGAGCGGCCAGATCCCCGGGGCGGGCCTGTCCCGAGCAGAGGCCCTGGTCGGCGCGGGGGCCGGCGGGCAGGCCGCACGCCGGTACCGGCCGGGCGGTAGCGGCCGCCCGTGCGGCCGAGGACAGGCGGAACCAGCGGCGGCGGCACGTGCCGTGCTGCCGGCTGCCGGGCGTGGGGTGTTGGCCAGCGCAGGGTAAGTGTGCTTAGGGTGGGGGGACGGTTGAGAAGTGGCCGCACGTCTTCTGTTGGGAAGCAGGTGCTGTCATGGAGCCGAAAATCGCTGTCGTGGTGCAGGTGGATCTGGACGGGCGGCAGGTGCGGATCGAGGTCACCGGTGCGGTGACCGAGAACAATCAGCGGGGCTTGTGCCCGGTGATCGGCCGCGCTCGCCGGCTGGTGCCGGGCATCCAGGTGGTGGTGGATCTGCGCGGGGCCGAGTCCGTGGAGGCGGCCGCGATGGATCTGCTGCGTTGGTCGGCCGAGCACGAGAACCCGGCCGCAGGGGCGCGGAAAGTCAAGTTCCTGCTGGCCAGCCCCGGTGCCGCACCGGCGACCTCGACCCTCGAGGACGCCAGGCCACTGGGCCTTCCCACGATGCACGCGGCACCCGAAGCCGAGGTCACCAGATGAGCGCGGTGATGTCAGGCGTGGATGGTGTTGGCTCGCTGGCCCGCGGGGGACCCGATGTGCCCGAAGGGGCCCGGACATTCTCGGCCCCGGGTCTGCCGTTCGCCATGGCCCTGGGGGCGCTGCTCGGGCTGGTCGGCTGGTCGCTGCTGGCAACAGCCGGTCCCGGACAGGAATGGGTGGCGTTGCTGTGGCTGATCTGCGCAGCCGGTCTGGTGCCGATGCTGACGACGCTGCCCGACCGGCGCGACACCACCACCCACCGCCTCGGGGCGGCAGGCCTGCTGGCCACCGGGACCTCGGGACTGACCGTGGTGTTGACTGCCGGGTCCGCAGGGGTGCTGGCCGTACCGTTCCTGCCCCTGCTGGTCGCCTACACCGCCCTGCTGATGACCACCGGTGAGGAGGTGCCACCACAGACCGGCCGACACCAGATCGCCGCCCATGGGTGACGGTCCGTACCCCCGCCACCATCCCCATCACGTGCGCAACCAGGCGTGGCAGTGCTGACCGGCACCTGGCCGCCGAATTCACGGCCCCTGCCCGGAGTCGTGCCCACCACGATCGAAACGAGGCAAGACCATGACCGTTCCCACCCACCGCACCACCCCCCGCCGTTCGCCCGTCCAGACCGCCGCTCTTTTGTACGGCGCGGTCTTCCTGCTCGTGGGCCTCGCCGGGTTCATCCCCGGCATCACCACGAACTACGACCAGCTCATGGTCGCCGGCCACCACTCCGAGGCCATGCTCCTGGGCATCTTCCAGGTGTCCTGGTTGCACAACATCGTCCACCTGCTCTACGGCGTGGCCGGTCTCGCTCTGGCCCGCTCCGCCTCCGGGGCGCGCCACTACCTGCTGTGGGGCGGGGTGGTCTACCTGGTCCTGTGGATCTACGGTCTGCTCGTGGGCCAGGAGTCGCAGGCGAACTTCGTTCCGCTGAACACCGCCGACGACTGGCTGCACCTGTTCCTGGGCGTGACCATGGTGGGCCTGTCCTTCCTGCGCCGCGACACCCACGACCGCAGCGCCACGCACAACACCACCGGCCCGGCCTACTGACCAGCAGTTCCCGGCAGGGGAGCACGACAGCGGCGAGCAGTCCGCCGTCCCGGCACCGACCGGCCTCACCGCACCGTGCTCGGGAAGACTCCCGGCTGTGCCCGTCCGTTCCGTGTCATGCGGGACGGGCGGGCACCTCTGCTGCCGGGCAGCAGAGGTCGTGCGAAATGGGATGATGCCCGGCCCCACCGCTGCAGAACACCCAGGAACACCGCGGCGGCGCTGCAGCCCCGGCACAGGGCCGCAGCGAGGGGATGAGCACGAAGCAGATCCACCTGGGCGGGCCCACCGCCCGCTCGGGTCGATCCCACCGCTGCGCGCCCTCGATGCCGCGTAGACGCCCCGGATCGTGGCCGCCGGGACGGTGTGTCCGGGCGCGGTGCGGGTGGGAGTACGGATCAACGGCACCCTGACCGGCCGGCGCTGCTGCCGGCTGCGCGACCTGCACTGACGGCGCCCCACACCCGGTGTTCGGACCGCCCCCCCGAGAACGGCTCCTGCACCATACGCGTCAGGCCAGCGGCCCTCGCCGCGGGCTCTTCATATGGCCCTGTCAGGGGCTTCGTCGTTCTGGGGAGTCCGCGCGGTTCGGGGCAGGACCTCGGTGCGGTGTCCGCCTTCATCCCCGGGGCGTGGGGGCGGACAAGGGGCATCACTACGATGAGGAACCCGGCATCACGAACGTTCCCGGCCGACCATCGACACCGTTCAACGATCGGAGATCCCATGAGAACCGTCCATGCGCACACTCGCGTGAGCGACCGCACCTTAGATCTGCTGCGGGACGGATACACCTTCGCCGACACGGTGCGCGCCCGGATCGGCAACCTCGCGACCCGGGCTGCGCCGCTGAAGCTGATGGGCGGGCCGGCGCTGCTGATCCGTGGAACGGAGGCGGTGCGCTTCTTCTACGACACCGACAAGTTCCGCCGGGCCGGGGCGATGCCGCTGGCGGTGAAAGCGCCGCTGTTCGGGCGCGGAGCCGTGCACGGGCTCGACGACGACTCCCACCGGCACCGCAAGCAGTTGTTCATGCACGCCACTACGCCCGAGCGGGTCGAGGTCCTGGTGGCGGAGGTGGACCGGGAATGGGCCCGGGTGCTGGAGGGCGCTGGGACGCTCAATGTCTACGAGGCCTCGGTGGGGGTCTTCGGCCGCGCGGTGCTGTCCTGGGCGGGCACCGGCATGGACGCCCCCCAGATGGAGGACCGGGCGCAGCGACTGGCGGCGATCGTCGAGGGCTTCGGGGTGCCCGGGCCCCCGTGGGTCCGGGCGATGCTCGCCCGCCGCGACAGCGACGCCTGGGCGAAGGGCCTGATCACCCGGGCCCGTACGGACGAGGGCTGCGCCGGGCAGGGAGCAGGGCAGGCGCCCGCGCTGGATCTGGTCGCGGCCCACCGTGATGCGGACGGGCAGCTGCTGGACGAGCACACCGCCGGTGTGGAGCTGCAGAACATGGTCCGTCCCACGATCGCGGTCAGCCGCTTCGCGGCGTTCATCGCGCTGGCCCTGCACGAGCACCCGGACTGGGTCGCACGCCTGCGCGCTGAGACCACCGAGCGGGGCACCACGGTGGGAGGCCCCCTGGCCCGTGCCTTCGCCCACGAGGTGCGCCGGGTGTATCCGTTCGTGCCGATGCTTCCCGCCCGGGCACGCTGTCCCATGCAGTGGGGTGGGCAGCAGATCCGCACCGGTCAGCGGGTGCTGCTGGACATCCTGGGCACCAACAACGACCCCGGCGAGTGGGAGCGTCCCGCCGATTTCGATCCGGAGCGGTTCCTGGACCTGGACCCGACCGCGATCGAGAACTTCGTCCCCCAGGGCGGCGGCTCGGCCGAGGCCGGACACCGGTGCCCTGGGGAAGACATCACGGTGGGGCTGATGGCGGTGACCGCGGCACACCTGGCCGGGCGCGACTGGACCGCGGAGGACGCCGGCATGAGCTTCGATCTGCACCGCATGCCCACCCGCCCCCAGGGCGGCCCCGTGCTGCAGTTCACTCCCTGAGAGCTACCGTTCCCGTCCTTCGCTCTATCGATCACCTCGGTGCCGGTGCCGGTGCCGCGGACGGAACAGGGGCCCGGGATCCTGTTGCCCTGGGCACAACACCTGCACCGCGCAGCCGAGGTCTGCGGGGGCCGATCACGGACAGGCATGGGCGCAGGAAACACTGTGGACCGAGGCCGTGGGTGCTGACAGAACGCCGCTCTGGGCCCTGCGACGTCACCGAGTTGAGCCGGGAGCGGGCCCGACGCAGACTGCTGTGCAGGTCCAGCAGACGGCCTTCCGTCACCGACCGGCGCCCCGTTGCGGGGCGTGCCCGGGCTCGGGGAGGATCCGCATGGAAGAGGACGTCGTAGCCATGGTCCAGGCCTACCGGCTGGGCCGGCTGCTCGGACAGGCCCGTCTGCCGCCAAGAGAGGTGTGGTCGCGGTACGTGCACGCCGGTGGCACGGTCGGTGAGCACGAGGTCGAGGCCTACATCCACAGCGCCCTGATGCCGCCGGCCGCAGAGCGTGACGCCCTGGCCCGGGCCGCCAACGAGCTCACCGCCCGCCTGGGGCTGGTGCCCGCCCCGTCCAGCGGTCAGCTGTGGGGCCGGATCCGGCTCCACCCCGAGACCCGCCCGCGATGACCGACCCGGCCGGGCGGCACTCATCCGCGACGGCCCCCGTGGCATGCGCCTCGCGACCGTGACGCAACCCCGTCCGGCCGACCCGAGGCGGGCACAGGTGGTGACCAGGCGGTGCGTGGTCTGTGATGGGGACCGTGCTCGGCGCTCAGGCCCGGGGGGCGTGCCGCTCGAGGACGTCCGGCAGCTTCGGGACGGTGGCCACGACGGCGTCGCGGATCTTCCAGTCCAGGCCCAGCAGACCGGCCCGGGCGGCCTCCAGCCGTTCGGGGGTCGCGGTCTCCAGGGGTTCGGGGACCACGAATCCCTCCACATGGAAGACCTGGCCCTCGTCACGGACCCGGGCGGCGGCGGTGTGCACCCAGTCCAGGGACCGCAGGTAGGCGTCGATCTCGCCCAGCAGCGGATGCGGGTCCTTGTTGTCCACGCTGGTGGGGCGGGCGTCGATCAGCCCGGCCACGGCCGCGCGCAGGTTGGTGATCCCGTCCCTGAGGATGGAGGTGGCGATGACGATCGCCGCTGCCGCGTCGGCCCACCACCAGCCCAGCCCGATCCCGGCCACCCCTACCAGGGCCGACAGGGAGGTCATCCAGTCGGCCTTGTTCATGTCCGCGTCCGCGTAGAGGACCTTGTTGTGCAGGCCTGGGGCGAGCTTCAGCTTCTTCCGGCCCAGGATCACCGGGGGGATCGCGGTGGCCACCATGGCGGCCATCATCAGCCAGCCCAGCCAGATGGTGGTGCCGAAGAGCTGGATCCCGCCGATGGTGGGGTGGTCGACGGTGACGAGGGCGATGATCGAGTCCACGATGAGGTATCCGCCCATCACGACCAGGGCGGTGGCCGCGACCACGTGGGAGATCCCGATGGCCCGGTGGTAGCCGAAGGGCTGTTCGGCGGTGGCGGGCCGGCGGGTGATGCGCACTCCGATGAGGAAGGCGATCGGGGGGATGAAGGAGAGCATGTCCTCGATCCAGGCGGTCTTCATCGCCTGGGAGTTGCCCATCACCGCGTAGACCAGCCCGACGATGAACACCAGGGACACGATGGTGATCCACTCCAGGCGTACCGCCTTGCGCAGATCCCGGGCGATCTCCTCGGGCAGCGGCTCGTCGTCGACGTTGTGCTTGGTGCCCATCACTGCTGCCCTCCCCGGGTCTGCAGGAACTCGTCGAGGTCCAGCAGGAATGCGTTTTCGCCCTTGCGCACGGCCATCACATGCTTCTCGGTCTGGCCGAACTCGTCGACGGTCTGCGTGTAGGGGCGGGTGAGCCCGACCTTCTGCTTCCAGGGGGTCCTGTCGGTGAGCCCGCCGATGACCATGTCCAGGTCCCCGTGCTCGAGCTGGTCCACCAGCTCTTCCTCCCCATCGGCGGTCCACTCCACCTCGGCGTCCAGGGTGCTCGCGTAGTCCTCCACCAGCGCCACCTCGCGCCCGGACGGTGCAGGGCCGGCCACGGAGACAAAGGGCTCATTGTGCGAGATCCCCACCCGCAGCACCGATCCGGTAACCCGCTCCAGCGTCTTGTGCGGGTCTGCCGGGTAGGAGGCCGCACACCCGGTGGCCACCAGCACCAGGACCACCCCCAGCCCGATAATCAGCTTTCTGATGATGAGGCTCATGCCATGACGGTAGACCCGCTCGGGCGGATTGTCCCGCACCGAACCCCCGCGGGTGGCCCCGCCACCGGTGGTCGGGGCGCTGGACCCGGAGCTGGGCGGGAAGCCCTGGCAGGACGACCCCTCGACGTGGCCGATCACCTCGCTGCTGGCCAACGAGGCCGTGCACGCGGCCAAGGCCCAGGCGTGGGCGGCGGCCGAGGAGCTGGACATGGCCCTGCGCCTGGCCTTCCTCCGTGGCTCGGGACCGATCAGCCTGTTGCACGAGGTCCTGGGCCTCGCCGCCGGCTGCCCCGCCGTGGACACCGACGACCCCACGGCGATGGCGGATCTGGTGGCCCGGGCGGCGGCTGCCGGCCAGGCACCGCCGAAGGCATCATCGTCGGGGCAGTGGCCTCGCCCGTCCAGCCGGTCTCGTCCACGGAGGCGGGATGGGGCGGGTGTCGGTGCGCACCTGCGGCTCGTGGTGCCGGATTCTCTCTGCCGGACAGTCGTGCTGGAGGGGGAGCGGGCCATTCCTGGTCCTCCACGATGTCCCGGGCGGCGCCCTCGACGTCCTGACCATGGCCTCCGGCTCGGCCCACGGCGTTCTGCGCCAGCCCCTGCGCCTGCAGCTCCGCGTTGCCGGTGGCCGCGCCGGGCCTGTCCTTGGCCGCTCCCACCGCCCGGTCGGTCGTGGCGCCGATCCTGTCTGCGAGTCCCAGCGGTGTCTCCTTCGACGTGGTGCACGAAAGAGCCCTCTGCTGGACCAGGGCCCACGGTGGACGACCCGCCATCGGATCTGGCAGCAGACCGAGGATCGTGACCCCGGCGCATAGGGGGTGGAGCAGAGCGAGACCGCCGCTCGTGATTCCGCAATGTCCGGATGTCAGTGGCCACCTGACGTGAGATGTGGCCGGTTGCCGGACGCCTCGATGAGGGCGGGCTCCATGGTGGCACCAGCGGCGGCTCGATGGTGCGCGGAGTGTTCGCGGCGAGGCCGGACACCCGGCACCTTGCACATGGCCGACTATCGGTCACCTGGGACTGTCCGGTGGGGCGCAGGTTCAGCATGGTCGGTCCCCGGCTGGGCTGGGAGCAGCTCACGCCGGGGTCAAGGCCGGGGTGGCTTTCGCGGGCCGCGTCGAGGGCGCCGATCGCAGCGTTCGGGGCCTCTGGACGCCGGCAAGTCCGAGAGCCGGCGTGAAGGGGGGGCGGGGTGGGCCGCCGGATCGCGATGTGCCGTTCACCGGGTTGAGGGAGAGGATGGGTGCACTAACGCTCGTGTTGACCTGTCTCACCAGGGAGGAAACCCATGACCAGTCCTCAGCCGGCTGTCACGACCACCACCGCCTACCTCGCCCAAGCAGGGCGGGAATTGGACGACCCAGGCGCATTCCTCACCAGCACCGTCACGATTCCGGACCTGCGTCCGCACGACCTCCTCGTCCGCGTTCACGCGGTGTCGGTCAATCCCGTGGACATCAAGTCCCGCGATGCGATGTCCAGCGGCACCCGACAACTGGGCTGGGACGCCTCTGGCGTGGTCGAGGCGGTGGGATCGGCGGTGACCCGCTTCACCGTCGAGGACGAGGTGTGGTACGCCGGCGACATCACCCGGCCGGGCACGAACGCCGACCTGCACGCTGTCGATGAGCGCATCGTGGGACACAAGCCCACCACACTGGAGCACCCAGCTGCAGCAGCTCTTCCGCTGACCGCTATCACGGCCTGGGAAAGCCTGTTTGACCGCTTCCGTCTCACGGCCGACAGCACTGGAACCCTTCTCGTGGTCGGAGCCCCCGGAGGTGTCGGCTCGATTCTCATTCAACTGGCGAAGAAGTTCACCGGGTTGACCGTCATCGCCACCGCCGCGCGCCCTGAGACCCGTGAATGGGTCGTTTCCCTCGGGGCTGATCATGTCGTTGATCATCGCAACCTCACCGAAGAGACTCAGGATCTGGTCCCTGAGGGGGTCGACTATGTGTTCACTGCGCATTCGGCAGGAAATGTCCAGGCCTTCGCGGAAATCACCAAGCCGTTCGCTCAGATCACTGCGATCGACGACCCGGATGCCTTGGACCTGTTGCCTCTCAAGGCCAAGTCCATCACCTGGCATTGGGAACTCATGTTCACCCGATCGATGTTCGCCACCTCCGACATGATCGAGCAGGGCAACCTCCTCGACGAAGTCGCCCGCCTGGTGGACGACGGCACGGTGCGCAGCACCGTGACCACCGTGATACCCGGGTTGGACGCCGAAGGGCTCCGTGCAGCCCACCAGTTGGTCGCCGCTGGAACGGCTATCGGGAAGATTGTCGTCAGCCGACACCGGGACTGATGATGCGACCGTCTGACGGAGCCGGCGAACCGGCCTGCCGGAGACCGCGCAGGAGTCACGAAGCTCGACTGTTCCTCAAGGCTGAAGTGGGGGAATCCCGTGCTGCCTCGCCACGGCCAGGATGGTGTCCAGCAGACCGGGGAACAGGGCCTCGAGGTCGTCCCGGCGCAGGGCGTTCATGCGCGAGGTGCCCCGGTAGGACTGACGGATCAGACCCGCCTCGCGCAGCACGCGGAAGTGGTGGGTGGCGGTGGATTTGGTCACCGGAAGACGGAAGGACACGCACGCCATCTCGGTGTGGCCGGCGGCGAGGTCGCCCACGATGCGCAGGCGCACCGGGTCGGCCAGGGCAGCGAGCACGGCTTCCAGGGTGATCTCCTCCCGGGCCGGATGCGCGATCATCCGGGCAGATGGCGTGGTGGGCACGGATTCCCCTCTCTGTCGCGGTGGCCACAGTCTACGAGAGCCTTCGTACTACGTCCTCTGTCGTAGTACGGTGGTCGACGTACCAGGCGACGGCGCCTGCGAGATGATCCGCCAGTCCTGCGACGGAAGGAACGCGCCCATGAGCGCCCTGTTCGAACCGATCACCCTGCGGTCAGTCACCGTGCCCAACCGGGTGTGGATGTCCCCGATGTGCATGTACTCGGCCGAGGCCGACGGGCCGCAGGCCGGGGTTCCGACCGACTTCCATTTCCAGCACCTGGTCAGCCGAGCAGCCGGTGGGGTGGGTCTGGTGATGGTCGAGGCCACCGCAGTGCGCCCCGAGGGGCGCATCACCCCGTGGGACCTGGGGCTGTGGAACGAGGCGCAGCAGGAGGCGTTCACCGGCCTCACGACCGCGATCTCCGCCCAGGGGGCGGTGCCGGCGATCCAGCTGGCCCATGCCGGGCGCAAGGCCTCCACGGATCGCCCGTGGCGCGGTGGCGGTGCGGTGGTCGAGTCCGCGGGCGGATGGCCCACGGTCGCTGCCAGCCCGCAAGCCTTCGGCGACCTGCCCGCGCCGCAGGAAATGGGCGTGGAGGAGATCCGGGTTCTGGTGGAGGACTTCGCCGCTGCTGCGCGGCGAGCCTCTGCCGCAGGGTTCCAGGCGGTGGAGATCCACGGGGCTCACGGGTACCTGCTCAACTCCTTCCTCTCCCCGGTGGCCAACCGGCGTGTCGATGACTACGGCGGGTCCTTCGAGAACCGCGCCCGTCTGGTTCTGGAGGTGGTCGACGCCGTCCGGGGCGTGTGGCCGGCGGAGCTGCCGGTGTTCTTCCGGGTCTCGGCCACCGACTGGGTGCACGAGGCCGAGGGGACCGAAGCCTGGACCGGGCAGGACACCGTGCGTCTGGCCGGGCTGCTGAAGGACCACGGGGTGGACCTGCTCGACACCTCCACCGGTGGGATGGTGCCGCATGTGCGCATTCCTGTCACCCCGGGCTACCAGGTTCCCTTCGCCGAGGCCGTGCGCACCTCCACCGGGCTGCCCACCGGCGCGGTCGGGCTGATCACCGACCCCCGACAGGCCGAGGCCATCGTGGCCGAGGGCCGGGCCGACGTCGTGCTGCTGGGCCGGGAACTGTTGCGGGACCCGTACTGGGCCAACCATGCCGCCGCTGAGCTCTCCGGTCCGGCCCGGGTGCCCGTCCAGTACGAGTACGCCATCTGACGTCCTGTCCATTTCTTGACCGCCCAACCCCAGGAGGCTGCTGTGCCCACGTCCGTTCCCGCCCTGCTCGCCCCGAGTGCCGGCGCTCCTTTCGAGCGCGGCACGATCGAACGCCGCGACCTCGGCTCCCACGATGTGCTGATCGACATCGCCTACGCCGGTATCTGCCACTCCGACATCCACCAGGCCCGGCAGGAATGGGGACAGGCGATCTTCCCCATGGTTCCCGGCCACGAGATCGCCGGCGTGGTCGCGGCCGTGGGAGAGAAGGTCACCGCCCATGCCGTGGGTGATCGGGTCGGCATCGGCTGCTTCGTGGACTCCTGCCGGGAGTGCGAGAACTGTCTGGCCGGGGAGGAGCAGTTCTGCACCAGCGGGATGGTGGCCACGTACAACGGTCGCCAGTACTCCGGGGAAGCCACCTACGGTGGGTACAGCACGCAGATCGTCGCCGATGAGAACTACGTTCTGCGCATCCCCGAGAATCTCGCCCTTGATGTGGCGGCCCCGCTGTTGTGCGCGGGCATCACCACCTACTCCCCGCTGAAGCACTGGGGTGCGGGCCCGGGCCAGAAGGTCGCTGTGGTGGGGATGGGCGGGCTGGGCCACGTGGCCGTGAAGATCGCCCGCGCCATGGGCGCGGAAGTGACCGTGCTGTCCCAGTCGCTGTCGAAGCAGGAGGACGGTCTGCGCTTCGGCGCCGAGCACTACTACGCCACGAAGAACGAGGCCACCTTCCACCAGTTGCGCGGCAGCTTCGACCTCATCCTCAATACCGTCTCGGCCGACCTTGACGTCGACGCGTTGCTGGGGTTGCTGCGGGTCAACGGCTCCCTGGTCTACGTCGGGCTGCCCGAGGATGCACAGGCGTTCAGCGTCTTCTCCCTCGTGCGCGGGCGCCGCAGCCTGGCCGGATCCAATATCGGTGGAATCTGTGAGACCCAGGAGATGCTGGACTTCTGCGCCCAGCACGGCATCGGGGCCGAGATCGAACTCATCGGTGCCGACGACGTGACCGAGGCCTACGACCGGGTGGTCGCCAGTGACGTGCGCTACCGCTTCGTCATCGACACGGCCACCATCCCGGCCTGACCCCTCTATCACGCCCAACGACGACGGCGGGGGTGCTGAGGACTCCGGTTCTCAGCACCCCCGCCGTCATCGATGCAGGTCCAGGTGTCAAAGGCAGAGTCTTCTCGCTCTGCGCTGATGCCGTTCTCGAGACTGTTGATCGATCCGACGTCCCGCAACACGTCCGAGGCCCTTGGCCCCTCCGTGTCCGTGCCGGCATCGTGTGGCGTTCAGCGGATCAGGGGGTGGGCATCCCGCCGGTCGCGGCCAGGGTCTCGCCGCTGACGTAGCTGGACTCCTGGGAGGCCAGGAACACGTAGGCCGGGGCCATCTCGGCCGGCTGCCCGGGACGGCCCATCGGGGCCTCGGAGGCGCCGAACTCGGGCAGCTTCTCCGGGGGCTGCCCGCCCACGACCTGCAGCGGGGTCCACACCGGGCCCGGGGCGACCACGTTGACCCGGATGCCCTTGGGCGCCAGCTGGGCGGCCAGGGACTTGCTGAAGCCGTTGATCGCGTACTTCGTGGAGGCGTAGTCCAGCAGGATCGGGGCCGGCTGGTAGCCCTGGATCGAGGAGGTGTTGATGATCGCCGAGCCCGGGGCCAGGTGCGGGACCGCGGCCTTGCACAGCCAGAACATCGCGTACACGTTGGTCTTGTAGGTCTCGTCGAACTGCTCGTCGGTCAGCTGAAGGATGTCCGGGCAGTGCTGCTGCTTGCCGGCGATGTTGGCCAGGATGTCGATCCCGCCCAGCTCGGCCACGGCGGTGGCGATCAGCTGCTCGCAGTAGGCCTTGTCGGTCACGTCCCCCGGCACGGCCACCGCCCGGCGCCCGGCGGCCTCCACCAGCTCCACGACCTCCCGGGCGTCGGCCTCCTCGGCGGGCAGGTAGGACAGCACCACGTCGGCGCCCTCCCGGGCGTAGGCGATCGCGGTGGCCCGGCCGATCCCGGAGTCCGCCCCGGTCACCACCGCCCTGCGGCCCTCCAGCCGCCCGGAGCCGCGGTAGCTGGACTCCCCGGAGTCCGGCTTCGGCGCCATCTCCTGCTGCAGGCCCGGACCCTCCTGCTGCTGCTCGAAGCTCTCGTCGGGGCCCGGGTACTGGGTGGTCGGATCCTGCATCGTGTACTGATCGGCCATGATCGCCTCCATATTCGTCAGGTTGCTTTCCAATCAACCTGTCACGCCCTGAGGGTCACGTCAACGGTTCCGGCTCGCCGCGAACACCTTCGAGCAGTGCACCAGTGGTGCGAGCGGTCTTCCTGTCGTACGGGGCAGGCGCTGGCTTCCTCTCCGTGCCCGAGTCCCTGGACTTCGCCGCCGCTGCGCCGCTGCTGTGCGCCGGGATCACCACCTACTCCCTGCTGCGCCGCTGGGGTGCGGGCCCCGGCGGAGCCGCTGAGCCTGAACGTCTTCTCCCTGATCGGGGGCCGGTCGCACCTGCACCGGCTCGATGATCGGCGGCATCGCAGAGACCCAGGAGATGCTCGACTGCTGCGCCGAGCACGGCATCGTCCCCGAGACCGAGCTCATCGGCGCCTCCTCCATCAACGAGGCCTACCAGCGAGTGCTGGCCTCGGAGGTGCGCTACCGCTTCGTCATCGACACCGCCACCCTGGCCTGAGCCCACGCACCATGCGGACACGCTCCGTGGCACCGGCACCGGCACCGGCACCGGCACCGGCACCGGCACCGGCACCGGCACCGGCACCGGCATCGCGGCCCGAGCCCGCGGTGCCGGTCGGGACAACACGCAGGCCTGGCCCTGCCGCCCTCGGCCTGCGCACCCGCCGCACGGCCGTGATGCTTCCGGCCGTGTTGACCGCGACTCCGACGGCCTGCCGCACCACCGGCTCTTCCCCGGAGCCCCGTCCGGCGTCGACCCCGGCCAGGACGGAGGACACCGACGAGATCAGCACCCCATCCGCCGCAGCAGGCGTCCCGATCATCCTCGACATCGAGGGCACCGCGGCGACCGGAACCCTGTTCGACAACACCGCCGCACGCTCCCTGGCCGACCAGCTGCCCCCTGGAACTGACCGACCTTCTGGAGGAGCTCAACGCCGGGCGCACCATCACTGGGGACTCGCCTCTGCACGAGGTGAGGCGCCGGACGAGCCAGGAGGCCCTGCGCATCACCGGGGAGCTCGACGGCGGACACCGGGAGCCGGCCCGGGTGCGGGAGCTTTCGACCCAGCTGACCGGCAAATCGATCGATGAGTCGGTGACGGTGTTCCCGCTCTTCCACGCCGACCTCGGCAAGAACATCACCCTCGGCACACGGGTCTTCATCATTTCCGGGTGCACCTTCCAGGACCAGGGTGGGGCGGTCATCGGCGACGACTGCCTGATCGGGGGCACAGCACGGTGCTGGCCACGCTCAACCACGACCTCGTTCTCAGCCGCCGGGCGGACATGCACCCGGCGCCCATCGTGATCGGGAACAACGTGTGGATCGGCTCCCACACCACCGTGCTGCCGTCCGCTCCGCTGAAACCGCCCCGGAGATGCGCTACGGGTAGCCCGTCCGCATACCGACTTGTCACAAACGTGTTGCTGTCCTCGAATTCGCGATTGTGAGCCAATTCATGGGTACGGTTCGAAGGTCATCACTGCTCGCGAAAGTTGAGAGACCCATGAGAAGAAGTGTTGCCGGCTCCGCCCTGATCGCTGCTGTCGGATTCTCCGCTCTGACCGCAGCCCCGGCCTCCGCCCTGTCGTTCCCGCTGTTCGAGAGCTGCGATGCCGCAGCGGGCGCGGGCGTCTACAACATTCCCGTCGGGGACCCCCGCTACACCCCGGAGCTGGACTCCGACGCGGACGGGGTGGCGTGCGAGAACGCCGACTACGCATACGTTCCGCTGCCTCCGGTCGGTGATGTCCCCACCGATCCGCAGATCGAGCAGATGCCGGTCGGCGGTGCGGACACCGGGGTGGCCATGGCCCCGGAGAAGTCCAACACCGGGATCGTCGCCCTCGGCCTCGTCGGACTCGGCGGTGCCGCCGGCGGCGTGGTGCTCGCCGGCCGCCGGAGCATGCGCGCCTGACTCGCCCAGTGGCTGAACTGCCCCTGCGTTCTGGTCGGCGCGGAGCCGTTCAGCTGCGCTGAGCAGTCCGGGACTTCGCGGGCCCCGGCACCTGCAGGTGCCGGGGCCCGCGTCGTCGTGTCGCACGGAAGCCGAGGCGGTTCAGCCTTCGCTGCCCGTGCAGTGCAGCAGGTCGTGGTGCCGGCGGGCGAGCTGGGAGCGGTGGTGGAGCAGGAAACAGGAGGGGCTCGTTGGCCGGCTCGTCCTCGTGCGTTAAGGCATGTTGCGTGGCGGCAACCCGTCTGGGCGCCTCACGCCATACGGTGTCTTGCACTACCACTGATGGCTGAGGTTGGGGAGTTGACGGCAATGGCGCCGAAGACCGTTTTTCTGGCTTTCGCGGAGCAGGACGAGTTGTTCCGGGATCTGTTCACCGCGCAATGGGCCCGGGCCGGGGATCAGGCCCGGTTCCTGGACTCGCCCGGAGACGGGACGTGCCCGGGCGAGTGGAAGAAGGACGTGCGGGAGCGGATCCGCGCCTGCGACGGAGTGATCGCGCTGGTCGGCGGCTACACGCCGGACTCGGCCGAAGCGTTGTGGCAGATCCGGTGCGCGGTGGATGCGGGCAAGCCGCTGCTGGGCCTGTGGGTGGAGACCGGGCACCGGGCGAAGCCGATGGAGATGGGCCCGGCGCGCTGTGAGTCCTGGACGTGGGAGAACATCGGAGACTTCATCAACCGGCTGTAGTCCGGAGTTCCCCGGAGTTCTCGGGTGGGCGGCGCCGATTGCGGTCACGCCCGCGCCCTGCAGGGGGATCAGCCCAGGGGGTCGTTGCCTCCCGGCTCTGCCGCGCAGCCATCAGGGTTCCGCCGGTGCACGCGGTGCGCTTCTCGTGGACCTGTGCTTCGGCACTGCCTTCTCTGGTGCGGCGGTTTTCGACCCGCACCGCCTCCGGCGGAGCAGGGTGGAGGTGTGCGGCGGACGGCGTGCCGGTGTGAGCGGACGAGAAGGCAGGCACATGCAGGGGCGACTGTGCGTTCGTCGTCCCGGCATCCCAGGTGCACGGTTCGGCCCCGGGGCAACCCGCGTCTCCGGTGCGGGCCCACAGTGAGAGTGGGGTGCCTCTGTGCATCGACAAGAACCGGCGCACCCTGGGGACCGCCCATGCGGGCCGCTGCACGCGTCTGTCGACGCCGGACGAATACTGAGCAGATGCAACGGTGACGAGAAAGCACTCCGCGTGGACACCACGTACCCTGGTGCCGGTCGAACCATGTGCAGGCAACAGCAGTGGTCTCCGTCCCACCTGGTTCGCAAGTGGCCCGCTACCGGTCATCGGGCCGGCTCGGGTGCCATCCCTCCGTGATGCTGTCCCGCCTGGTGGCCTGCGATGTCGTAGCGCTGCCGTGCGGCGAGGATCGCCGGCATGTGCGTGGTGGCCCAGTCCTCCAGGGCCTTCAGCGGTTCCTGCAGGGTGTGCCCGGCCTCGGTGAGCTCGTACTCCACCCGCGGCGGGACCTGTGGGTACACCGTGCGCGTCACCAGTCCGTCGCGCTGCAGAGCACGCAGCGTCTGGGTGAGCATCTTCTGAGACACGCCGTCGATCCGGGCGGCCAGCTGCGAGAAGCGCAACGGCCCGTCGTTCAGGGCGCCCACGACCAGGACCGTCCACCGATCACCGATCCGATCCAGCACCTGCCGTGACGGGCAGTGGCGGCTGTAGGGATCTGCGGCTTCCTCGCGCATGCGGTGTCCTTTCCAGTTACTGCGGCACCCATAACATACTTTCAGGTGCCTACTTCCTCTCGGTGTGCTGGTTACTTAGGGTAACTGTTGGTGTTTCGCACCGGTAGATCTGTCATTTCCACTGTCGAAGGAGCAGCAACCCATGGCACGGATCAAGGTTCTCGGCGGCACCGGCTACGCCGGGTCGCACATCGTGGCCGAAGCGGTCGAACGCGGTCACGAGGTCACTTCCTACAGCCGCACCACCCCGGCCGCACCGGTCGAGGGCGCCACCTACGTCACAGGCTCCGTCTTCGACGACGCGTTCCTCACCCAGGCCGTGACGGAGACGGACGTGGTCATCGAAACGCTCTCGCCCCGGGGAGAGCTCGAGGGCAAGCTCGAAGGCGTCGTCGACAAGCTCGCCGATCTGGCCCAGGACGCCGGGATCCGACTGGGGGTCATCGGCGGGGCCGGGTCCTTGCTGGTCGCCGAGGGCGGCCCGAAGCTGATGGACACCGAGGGCTTCCCCTCCGAGTTCCTGCCCGAGGTCCGGACCGGTGAGGCGCTGCTGAAGGCCCTGCAGGCCCGGCCCGAACAGCTGGACTGGTTCTACGTCAGCCCCGCCGCCGGCTTCGGCGCCTTCGCCCCCGGACAGGCCACCGGCACCTACCGCGTCGGCGGCGACGTGCTGCTGACCGATGAGCAGGGCAACTCGTTCATCTCCGGGGCGGACCTGGCCACCGCCGTCGTCGACGAGATCGAGGCCCCGGCGCACCGCCGCAGACGCTTCACCGTCGCCTACTGAGCGTGCAACCATCCGGGCCCCGATCCGGGGGCCGGGGCGCCACGGTCATGGCCGGCCCGACGGCTCCGATGCCCAGGGGCGCGGCCATGAAGTGCCGCGGCCCGTCGTCCTCCATCGACCGGTCCGCGCCGATTCCTCAAGTGGTCCGCAACGGACTGGCCAGGGGGACGTAGGCGGATCGACCTGCGCCCCACCTCGGGACGACCGTCCCGCACCGAGCGGGGGCCATCCACTGCTCGTGGGGTGCGGTGCTCACCGCGCCACGTGGAAGGCCCGGGCTACGTACACTCCTGCCCATGGACCCTCTGGACGCAGGACGGATCGTGGCCGGGCTGGTGCTGCTGGTGCTGGGCGGGGAGTTCTTGGTGCGAGGAGCATCAGCCCTGGCCCGGCGTGTGGGCATCTCGTCCTTGGTGGTCGGGCTCACCGTGGTCTCGGCGGCCACCTCGGCACCGGAGCTGGCTGTGACCGTCGGGGCCGTCCTGCGCGATGAACCGGGGCTGGCCGTGGGCAACGTGGTGGGCAGCAACATCGTCAACGTCCTGCTGATCCTCGGGCTCTCCGCACTGGTTCTTCCCCTGGCCGTGAAGCAACGGCTGGTGCGGTTCGACCTGCCCCTGATGGTCGCCATGTCGGTCGGGCTGCTGGTCGTGTCCCTCGACGGTCGGATCACCGCGGTGGACGGGCTGATCCTCTTCTGCGCTGTGGTCGCGCACACGGTGCTGACCGTGGTCCTGAGCAGGCGGAATGCGAGGTCCCCGGCCCGTGCCGCGAGCCCGGCCGGCGGCTCGTCCGTCCCCGATGCCGCCGGAGAGGCCGCGGAGCCGCCGCCTGCGTCGATCGGCAGGTCGCTGCTGCTGGTGGTGCTGGGGGTTGCCCTGCTGGTGGCCGGGGCGACGCTGCTCGTCGAAGGCGCGGTGAACATCGCCACCACGCTGGGGGTGAGCAGCCTGGTGGTCGGACTGACCGTGGTGGCCGTGGGGACGTCGCTGCCCGAGCTGGCGACCTCGATCATCGCGGTGCGCCGGGGCCAACGCGACCTGGCCGTGGGCAATGTGGTGGGCAGCAACATCTTCAACATCGGGGTGGTGCTCGGGCTGCCCGCTCTGATCGCTCCGGACGGCGTCCCCGTGTCCGGTGCCGCGGCGGCCCTCGACATGCCGGTGATGCTGGCGGCCGCCGTCGCGCTGCTGCCCATCGCGTTCACCGGGTTCGCGGTGGCCCGCTGGGAGGGCGCCCTCTTCGTCGCCCTGTACCTGGCCTACACCGGATATGTCGTCCTGGCCGCCACCGCACACGACGCACTGGAAGGGTTCACCGCGGTCATGGCCTGGTTCGTGCTGCCGCTGATCGCGGTGACCCTCGTCTCCTTCACCGCCTACGAGATCGGGCTGCGCCAGGGGCGCCGAACACCCGGCTGAACCACGGGCGCCTTTGGACGTACCCAGTCCGGGGGTGCCCGACGAACGACCCGGCTCCGGCTGGCCGCACGGGGCGCCGGTTCACTGTCTGCTCCGGGGCCTTCTTCCTGCTGGCCGTCCCGTTCCCGCACCTGTCCGCGACAGCTCTCGTTGCCGGGGCGGCCTTCTTCACCGCGGCAGTGGCTGCGCTCGCCGCCACCGCCTGGCTCCGCGCCCTCGGCCCAGGACCGCTCGAACGGATCGTGGCATGCACGGCCGCACTCGGGGCAGGGCTGCGGCGGCAGCACCGCGCGCATGAGGTGGTGTGGAGGGTGGGCGTGTGCCACCTCGACGACCAGCTGCTGTGCGGCACGCCGCGGCCAGGTCCAGCGGCGACTACGGCTGCACCGCGAGATCCCCGCGGAAGGAGACGATCTCCGCCTGCGGAACGAACATGCTCGCGAACGCTCTCGCGGACGGCGACGGGTCGGAGCAGGTGGCAAGGTGCACCTCCCACTCCGGGGCGTCGGCGAGCGGCGTGTGCACGAGGTGCTGGGCTACCTGCTTCGCGGCGATCGACTCGGGCACCATCGCCATCCCGAAGCCGCGGGTGACAAGATCGACGAGCATGTGCACGTCGTTGGCCTCGACCATCGTGCGACGTGTCACACCGGCGGCGGCGAGCGCTGCGTCGAGGACGCGCCGCGCCTCCCAGGTGTCACCGAAGTCGACGGTGCGGACATCCTGAAGATCCGCAAGCGACGTGTACGGCACGTCCGTGTGCGAGAGCGCGACGAACGGCTCTCGACGCAGCAGCAAGCTGTCGTGCACGGGGACGGATCCCGCCGGTGCGGCGATGAGAGCGACGTCGAGGCGCCCCTCGTCGAGCATCGGGGCAAGGCGTGAGCTCACGTCCTGGACGAACTCGAGATCGGCGGCGGGGTGCTCGCCTGCGAACGACGTCAGGATGTCGACGATGTCGACAGCGCCGCCGAGACACTGCTCGGCGCCGATGCGCAGCTCAGCGCGCCCGGGCTCGTCGCCGATGACCGCGCGCTGGGCCTCGCGCACCTGCTCGAGGATCCGCTCGGCCCGCGGCCGGAACGCCGCGCCCGGACTCGTCAGGGACGCGCCCTGGCGACCGCGCGTGAACAGCTGAGTCCCGAGCTCGCGCTCGAGCGAGCGGATCGACGCCGACAGTCCGGGCTGGGAGACGAACGAGCGCTCGGCCGCACGCGTGAAGCTGCTCTCCTCGGCGACGGCGATGAAGAACTCCAGCTGACGAACATCCATACCCGACACGTTAGTCGGGCTGGGTCAGTACGGCTGCGTCTCCAGCTCGGTGGCGAACACCCGCAGCTGGCTGCGCTGGGTGTGCATCTGCCACAGTTTCTCCGCGAGCACCTGCGGATCCTTCTGCTCGTCGCCCGGGATGATCGCGCCGGGGATGATGAGCTGGCCGACGTAGATCGGCTCGTCCTTCAGCGCCTGGTTCAGCATTTCGACGTATGCGGTCTCGCCGGCGAACCCGATCGAGGTGCCCGCGAAGTGCTGCACCGGCTGCACAGCGCTTCCGCCGTTGACGAAGAGAAGGGAGCCCTTCTTCAGCACGCGCATGCCCTGCAGCACCTGGTGCACGCCGGCGACGGGACCGTAGACCGAGAACTCGACGGCGGCCCTGATGTCCCCGACCGTGGACTCCAGGAGCGGTCGCAGGAACTCCTTCTGCGGCAGCGGGTTCCACGACAGCACCTCGATGAGGCCGAGGTCCTGGGTCGCCTGGTCGAGGGCCGCGACGAGGCTGTCGGTGTCGCGCACGTTCGCCGCGTAGCCCTTCGCGGTGAAGCCGTCAGCGACCAGGTCGGAGGCCAGCTGGTCGACCCGTTCCTGGTTCCGGGAGATGAGGGCCAGGCTGTAGCCCTCCCGGCCGAAGCGTCGGGCGAGCGCCTCGCCAAGGTTTCGTCCTGCTCCGATGATCGCGAAAGTCGTCATGCCGAACATGCTAGGTCGGATGCTCCTCGCCGGCGGTCAGCCGTTCGATAGCGATCTCCTATGGAACCAGCGAAATACGCCGCCGGCCGAGAACGGTTGTGCTTCGTGGCTGCGGGTTCCCGGAGCCGACCGCTGATGAAGGAGAACGTCCATGACTTCCGTCCCTGAGATCCGGATCGCCGATGATGTCAGCATCCCGCAGCTGGGCTTCGGCGTGTACCAGGTTCCGCCGGAGACGACCGAGGCGGCCGTGACGATGGCCCTCGAGGTCGGATACCGCCACGTGGACACGGCGCAGATGTACGGCAACGAGCAGGGCGTCGGCGACGCGCTCAGGGCCTCCGGTCTGAGCCGCGACGAGGTGTTCGTCACGAGCAAGCTCAACAACAGCTTCCACCGTCGTGACGACGCGCTGCGCGAGGCCGAGAAGAGCGTCGAGCGGCTCGGCGGCCCGATGGACCTGTTCCTCGTCCACTGGCCGCTGCCCACGATCGACGTCGACTACCTCGAGACGTGGAAGGCCATGATCGAGATCCGTGACGCCGGCCTGACCCGCGCGATCGGCGTCTCGAACTTCCAGGTGCCCCACCTCGACCGGATCATCGCCGAGACCGGCGTCAAGCCCGCTGTGAACCAGATCGAGGTCCACCCGTACCTGACCAATGAGACGGTGCGCGCCTACAACGCGGAGCAGGGCATCGCGACCGAGGCGTGGTCGCCCATCGCTCAGGGAGCGGTCCTCGACGACCCGGCGATCACCGCGATCGCCGAGCGCCTGGGCAGGACGACCGCTCAGGTCACGCTGCGCTGGCACCTCCAGCGCAACGACATCGTGTTCCCCAAGTCCGTCACCCGCTCGCGTGTCGAGGAGAACTTCCAGCTCTTCGACTTCGAGCTCACCGACGCGGACATCCAGGCGATCACGGCGCTGAACAAGGACGAGCGCACGGGCCCGGACCCCGACACGTTCGACTACGTCCCCGCGTAACCGGCGCGCCGGCGCCGCGTCCAGCGGCTCAGGGCCGCCCGACGGCGACGCCGACGGGACGTGATGCGGCGGTTGCCGCCGCGGTTTCCCGCGGTGCTCGGCTGGGACGTCGTCGGCACGCTCATGGACGTGGCCCCGCCCTGGCAGCAGGCGCGCGGGCGGCGGGAGGTGCACCGACAATTCTGCGTGCCGCAGGGGCTGGCCGGGTTTTCTCGTGCGCAGGATGCCCGTAGGGTGCAAAGCAAGCTGATTGATTCCCCACGTGAGGATCGGTGATCCCGACACCGTCGGATTCACGATCTGCGCACTGGAACAGGAGATCACCACATGACCCATCTCGTATCCCGCGAACACGTCGAGGTGGACGGCGCCCAGCTGTCCTACCTGGCCGCCGGGGACCCGTCGGCCCGGCCCCTGCTGCTGCTCCACGGCACCTTCTGGAGCCGGGTGTGGCAGCCGGTGCTGCCGGCCCTGGGCGAGGCCGCCCGGTGCCTGGCCCTGGACCTGCCCGGCTTCGGTGCCAGCGGCGGAGAGCTCGACGTCGAGCACGCCACTGTCCCGGCCCTGGCCGACACGGTGCTGGCCGCGGCGGACGCCCTGGGGCTGGAGGAGTTCGACCTGGCCGGCCACGACATCGGCGGCGGGATCGCCCAGCACGTGGCCGCGACCAGCGGGCGGGTGCGGCGGCTGGTGCTGATGAACTCGGTGATGTTCGACTCCTGGCCGGTGCCGGCGGTCGAGCGCTTCCGGGACCCGCAGGTGCGGTCGGCCACCACTGTGGAGGACCTGCTCACCGCTCGGGCCGCTTCCACCCGTGGCAGTGTGGCGCGGGAGCTGGGGGAGGAGGAGCTGGCCGACTATCTGACGCCGTGGCGGGATGCGGCCCGGGTCCGGTCCTGGACGGCGCTGGCCGCGGCAGCGGACCCGCGGTACACGATGGACCTGGTGCCGGCCCTGCAGGAGGCGGCTCTGCCCACCCGTCTGGTGTGGGGCCGCGACGACGACTTCCAGAAGGTCGGCTACGCCCGCCGCTACGTCGAGGAGATCCCGGGCTCGGACCTGGTGGAGGTGGACGGCAAGCACATCCCCACCGAGGACTCCCCCGCCGCGGTCGCCGAGGCGATGGCGGAGCACCTCGCCGACTGAGTCGTGCCGGCTCGCCGGTTCCACGGTGGCATGCCGCCACCGCCGTGCGGCGCAGCCCGCGTCGGCCTCTCCGGTACGGCCACCCATTCCTGCCGGATCTGCACCTGAAGACCGTTCTTTCCCTGTCCCACATCTGACCGGAGGTAACCCTCATGGATTTGAACAACCGATCGATCCTGCTCACCGGTGCCGGCAGCGGTATCGGCCGCGCCCTGGCCTTGGACCTGGCCCAGTACTCGCCACGCCTGGCGCTGGTGGGCCGGCGCTCCGAGCCCCTGGAGGAGGTCGCGGCGCTGGTGCGTGAGAAGGGTGGTGAGGCGGTGGTGATCCCTGCCGATCTGACCGCTGACGGCGCCCCGGCCCGGGTCGCTGCTGCGGCCCAGGAGCAGCTGGGTGGGATCGACGTGCTGATCAACAACGCCGGCAACGTCCGCGCCGGCCGGCTGGAGGCGATCGAGGAGTCCGAGGTGCTGGCGCAGATCGCGCTGAACCTCACCGCCCCGATTCTGCTCACCCGTGCGGCCCTGCCGGCGCTGCGGGCCTCGGGCGAGGGGCTGGTGGTCAACGTCTCCTCCGGGTTCGGTCTGCTGGGGATGGCGTTCTACGCGACCTACGGTGCGACCAAGGCCGGGATCGCCCACTTCGGCGAAGCCCTGCGCCGGGAGCTGTACGGAGAAGGCGTGCACGTGCTCAACGTCTTCCCCGGCGCCACGGACACCCCCATGATGGAAAGCTCCGAGGCCGAAGCCCAGCACGGCTTCGACTACGAGAGCCCCGAAGAGGTGGCGGCCGCGACGGTGGCGGGCATGATCGGCGGAGAGATCAACGTGGTGCGCGGGGGGTCCATGGGTCAGATGCTCACCCGCAACCGAGAGGACCCGGCCGGCGTGGACCGGATGCTCGCCGAGGGCAAGGACGAGCTGGAGAAGGTCGTGGCCGACCACTCCAGCCTCTGATCTCCGAACAGGGACCGGCCACAGTGCCGTCGGGCCTTTCCTGCTCGGCGTAGGCTCGGCGGCACATCGCCCCGCCCGGGGCGGTGTGCCGCACCGACGAGGATTGAGGCAGAACCATGGTGACCAGCCCGGACCTGATCGTGTTCGATGTGAACGAGACCCTCTCCGACATGGCGCCGCTCGGCGAGGCGTTCGCTCAGGAAGGAGCTCCGGCGGGCCTGGCGGCCACGTGGTTCGCCGGCATCCTGCGCGACGGCTTCGCGGTGACGGCTGCCGGGGGCAACGCGGCCTTCGCCGAGATCGCCCAGGACAGCCTGCACCGGTTGCTGAGTGCACACGGGGTCACCGCGCCGGGTGAGTCCGTCGAGCGGATCATGGGCACCCTGAAGAGCCTGAACGTGCATCCTGACGTGGTGCCCGGAGTGGAAGCCCTGCGTCAGGTCGCCGAGCTGGTCACCCTCACCAACGGGGCCACCCAGGTCGCCGAGTCGCTGCTGAGCAGTGCCGGGGTCCGGGAACACTTCTCCGAGCTGCTCAGCGTCGAGGACGCCCCGGCGTGGAAACCGGCCCGGTCCTCCTACGACTACGCCGTCACCCACCGCGGCACGGACCCGCAGAAGATGCTGTTGATCGCGGTGCACCCCTGGGACATCCACGGCGCCCACCAGGCCGGGCTGCGCACCGCCTGGATCAACCGGACCGGGGCCCGGTATCCGGTCTACTTCGCCCGCCCCGATCTGGAGGCTGCGGACCTGCCTGCGCTGGCGGCGCAGCTCACCTCCGTGGGCGGCTGAGACCTGGCCCCGTCACACGGTGGCCTGAAGCAGTCAGCGTTCACGGTCCGGTTCGGGTCGTGGTGGCCCCGCGCCAGGCTCCGTGCAGCATCAGTGCCACCCCGCTGAGCAGCGACACCGCGGCGGTGAGGACGAGCAGCGCCCCCAGGCCCAGGCCGGGAATGATCGCACCGGCGACGGCCGGGGCGGCGACGGAGCTGGTGGCTCCCACGACCAGGCAGGCCGTGAACGCCGCGCCCGCACGGTCGGGCACCAGCTCGGCGGTCCAGACCGCGAGCACCGCCGATCCTGTCATGTACCCGGCCCCGAAGATGCACGCCGAGGCCATGGTCGCGGCCAGGGAGTCGCTGGCCAGGCCGAGCAGCGCCAGCGCCGCGCCGACCGTGACGAGGCTCAGCGCGGCAACCCGCAGACTGCCCATGCGTTGCGCGAGCGCCCCGGTCGCCACCCCGACCATGCCGGTGAGGTCGATGGCCGCGTACAGGGCGGGGACGGCTGCCGCTGGCAGGGTGCCGCGGTCGAGGGAGTCGGCGGCGTAGGTGAAGTAGATGACGACGACCGCGAAGTAGACGACGGAGTAGACGGCTGGGACCCGTAGCGCTGCCGCCGGCTCGGAGGCACCGCTCTGTGCGTTCGACCGTGGAGCCGGTCCGGTGCGGGGCACCAGGCGGAGGTTCACGACTGCGGCGGCCACCGCGGCCAGGGCGATGCCGGCCCAGACCAGGCGCCAGGAGCCCAGTGCGGCCGGAACGGCCAGGCCGCCCAGCAGCAGCAGGCCACCGCTGGTGCCGGTCGTGATGATCGCCAGCGCTCGTGGTTGCTGCCGCGCGGGCACCGCACGGGTCACGATGTCGGAGTAGGGCGCCCAGACCCAGCCACCGGCGCTGCCGGCCAGGACGACGCCGACGGCCAGCAGCCAGGGGGACTGCGCGGAGGTCACGATCACCGCCCCGGCGGCACCGCAGGCCCCGCCCACGGTCGTCGGAGCGCGCGAGCCGTGGCGGGCCGCGAGCCTCCCGGCGAGCAACAGGCCGGCCAGGTAGCCCGCGAACGTGGCGCTGGAGACCAGCCCGAGCATCAGCTCGGAGAGCTCCAGGTCCTCCCGGACGCCGGGCAGCGTCAGGCCGTAGGCGTACCGGGCCATGCCGAAGGCGACCCCGACCACCGCCGCTCCGGCCAGTCCGATCCGGTTGCCTGCGGAGAGTGTCATGCATGCCTCCTTGTGGTGCGGAGTGCACCGGTGCCGCTGCCGGACGCGGCGGAATCGGCCTCGCAGGTCCCTCGGCCTGGCCGCTCATCGAGGTGCTGGGGCGGAAGGACCCGCGAGCTGCTCGGACCGGCCACCCGGCCGTGAGGTCGCCTCGACGGTTCACCAGAGCCCCGGGCCGTCCCGGAGATCGCCGCGGTCAGCGTCAGACCGCTGGGCACCAGAGCGCGCATCGCCCCTCCTTCCCGAATTTCGCCGTTCAGAACGCTCCTTACGCTACATCCAAACGACCGTTCTGGAAGGAGGTCCCTACACTGGGAGGGTGACGACTGCCCGGAGACTCCCCGCGCGCGACCGGCTGCTCCAGGCGGCCGACCGCGTGCTGTTCGACCGCGGCATCCGCACCACACCGGTTGATGAGCTGCTGCGCGAGGCAGAAGTCTCCGCCGCCACCCTGTACGCGCACTTCGGCAGCAAGGACGCCCTGGTCGCCGAAACGCTGCGGGGCCGGCTGGCGGACTGGCGGGCGGTCTGGGACCAGCACATCGTGGCGGCCGGCGATGACATGGCCCGGCTGCTGGCGGTGTTCGACGCCCTGGTCTCCTACCGGGGCGACCAGCGCCACCCGTCACGCTGGTGCGCCTTCCTGGCCGCGGCCACCGAGCTCCCGGAGGCACCCGACGAGATCACCGAGGTCCTGGCCGCGGACACCGCCCTGCTCGCCGACCGGCTCCTGCACCTGTCCCGCCCGCTCGCCGGGGACCGTGCCCAGGAGCTGGCCGACGAGGTCCTGGTGGCCTACAGCGGAGCCCTGGCCGCCTTCCTGCGCGGCAGCCCCCGGTCCCCGATCGAGGTCGGCCGCCGCCTGGCCCGCTCAGCGGCCGAGGCCCACCGCCGCACCTGACCTGTTCGTCGGACGGTCCCGTCCCAGCACATGCGGGGCCACCGCCACCATCGATGGGAGGAAGGTCCTGCCCCCTGCGGTGCACGCATGGCTGGTGAGCGGTCGTCACACGAGGCCGACACTGAAGGGGACTGCCGCACCGATAGGTGACAAGGGGTCTCATGCCGTGGGAGTCACGGCGGGCTTCATCAAGGTCTCGTACGCGACCGGCCCATCGAGCCGACCGAGGTGTCGTCTCGGCATGTAGCAGTCCCGAGAACTCAACGCTTCATCAGAGCGAAGACTCCCCAGCCGAGATACTCACGTGTGGAGCGTGCATACCGAGCAGGCTCGGCGGTGAGTTCTTCCCGTACCTCGGTGGCCAGCTCGTCCTCCGGGTTCTGGTCGAGCCAACGGCGCAGGTTGAGCCACTGGGCCGCGGTGTAGCGGTCCCAGCTGTCCGGGTCGGCCAACATCATCTCCACGACGTCGTATCCGAGATCCCGGAACTGTGCCATCAGTTCCGGCAGGAGCAGGAAATCATCGATGCCGGTGGCGTGGCATGCCTGAGCGGTCTCCTCGTCCGGTGGGATCCGCCGCCAGTAAGGCTCGCCGATCAGCATCAGCCCTCCGGGGCGGAGGCTGCGCTCGAGCAACTCGGCGGTGCCGGCGACGCCGTTGCCGATCCAGGTGGCACCGACACAAGCGGCGAGGTCGACCGGCTGGTCCGCGACGTGGCCGGCTGCGTCGCCGTGGACGAACAGGACCCGGTCGGCGACGCCGAGTTCGGTGGCGCGGGCCTGGGCCTGCTCGGTGAAGACCGTGCTGATGTCCACCCCGGTGCCGGTGAAACCCAGGTCGCGCGCCCAGGTGCACAGCATCTCGCCCGAGCCGCTGGCCAGGTCGAGCACCCGTGTCCCGGGGGCGAGATGGAGTGATTCACCCAGGGCTGCGAGCTTCTGCGCGGTCAGCGGGTTGTGGATCCGGTGCGTGCTCTCACGAATGGTGAAGATGCGGGGAAGGTCCATGGCCAGATCTTTCCCGGCATGCCGTGCGATGGGAAGAGCGGTGGGGCGGCCGCACCGATGGGTGACGGGTTGTCACCTATCGCCGTATCCGTCCGGAGGGCGAGGCACGGTCCCTTGTTTGCCCTCGTCATATATCTGGGATCTGGGTGATGCGCTGACTGAGCGGCCGGGTCTGGCTTTACGGTTGTCATAGCAGGTCAGCGCCGGATGGACAGAGGCGCTGGGTGTGGTCATCGGGGCGGAATGGCCAGGTGCTCGAGAGGGAGCCTGTGGCGTCGGGTGTGCAGCGCGGAAGCCACTGGACCTCCCCGAACGGCTCACTGGTGATGCTCGCGGTGACCGCCTCGCAGGATCTGGGGGGATCCAAGATGAAGCAGTCCTGGTTCGAGCGGGTGCCCACCGGCGCCTGCGCGAGGATGCCGGCAGCCAACGGGGTGGCAGGTGCAGGAACGGATCACGCCGTCCGTGCCTCGATCCTCCGGCGGTCGAGGCCGTGACTACCGCGGCGGCTCAGCCGATGTTCTCCTACGCCCAGAAGTACCCGCGTCCGCCCGGTGACGTCGACGGCGACGGCCGGGACGTCGTCGTCGGGGTCGGGTGCTCGGCCACCACCGTGCGCCTGTCCTGGGTCTGCCGTCAGCGATGAGCGCTTGATGGTTCTTCCGCAGTTCACATGGACCCGGGCCGTGCTCGATCTGTCAAGGTCCGGGCATACTCCGAGGCGGTGCCGTGGATAGTGTGATGCTCCCTGTCGACTCTCTGGTGTGGCACGAGGTGTGCGAGAGTGCACGCCTCCAGAAGCTCGTGGCCGACATCCGCGTGGACCGGGTCCGTGTACCGGTGCACGTCACCTCTGACGCGTGCCCGGTGATTCTCGACGGCGCACACCGGTCTCGCGCTACCGACCTGCTGGGTGAGGCCCTGGTGCCCGCCCATGTCGTGCCGGTGCCCTGCGACTTTCTCGTGCCCGGCTGGGTCCATGCCTTTGAAGTGCCTCCGCTCATCGCGGGACTTGGGTCAGAAGGATTCGTCGTCGGCTTCCTCACCAGCGGGGGAGTGCGCCGGCCGGTGTACGCGCTGGGAACGAGCCTGTCAGCGCTCTTCGACAGTTACTGGACGGTTGCCAACAGCTATGCCGGTCGCCCGTACGCCCGCCTGGACTTCGTTCCCGAGGACCGTGCGTCGTTCGAGTGGCGCCTGCCGTCGTGGCGAGTCGTCCGGGAGATGACGACCACCCTCGGTCCTCTGCCCGCAGGAGTGACGCGGTTCGGGCCGCTCATCGCTGCTCGGTGCCCGTCGTGCTAGCGGTCCGTCGTGGAAGTCGTTGCGCGGCTGGAGTCCCCATGAACTTCGCTCTGGTCTCGGCCCGCGCCCAGGAACCGGACCATCATGGCGAGGACCGGCCAGTCAGAGTTTCTCCACGCTGATGGTGGAGCGGGCTGCGCGGACGGTCACGGATGCTGCGTGACGTCGAGCGCTGGAGACGGACGGGCCGAACCGGTGCCGGCTCGTGATCTCAGGATCCGGGGCCGTCCGGGCGCCGGTCGGTGCCCAGGGGCGCCCCCGGGCTGAGTGCGAGGTCGGCGAAGCGCCGGCCGATCCGCCGGTGCGTGGTGGCGTCGGGGTGGAGGGCGTCGGGCAGGGGGAGTTCCCGCGCGTCGGACTCTCCGTAGAGCTCGCGGCCGTCGAGGTAGAACAGGTGCGGATCCTTGTGCGCCCGCTCCGTGACGATCCGTGCCAGGTGCTCGCGGACGACCGTCAGGGTGAGCTTGCCGGCGGCGACCTCGCCGGGGTCGCCGGTCGCCTGGAAGCGCACGTCACCCCTGGCCAAGGCTTCGGGGTCGAAGGCGCCGGGTCCTGGGGTGTGTTCGTGGATCGGGCACAGGATGGGGGAGATCACCAGCAGCGGGGTGTGCGGGTGGCCGTCGCGGATCGTGTCGAGGAACCCGTGCACCGCGGGGCCGAAGGCCCGCAGCCGCATCAGGTCGAGATTGACCAGGTTGATGCCGACCTTGACGCTGATCAGCTCGGCCGGGGTGTCGGCGATGGTGCGAGCGGTGAACGGGTCGAGCAGCGCGCTGCCCCCGAAGCCGAGGTTGAGCAGATTGAGGCCGGCGCGCCGCGCGGCGACCGCCGGCCAGGTGCCGGTGGGATGCACCGCGTTCGAACCGTGGCTGATCGAACTGCCGTGGTGCACCCACACCGGGCGCGGGTCCCGGATCGGCCGGACGGGGGCGTCGGAGCGGATCTCGACCAGTTCCACGGTCTCGTTGTGCGGCAGCCACAGCTCGACCGTCTTGGGCCCCTGGGGCAGGTCGTCGAAGACGACGCCGCCGATCTCGCCCGGCACGAGCCGGCGGTCGCCGGTGGCCATGTCGATGCTCACCACGGTCGCGGCCTCGAGTTCGGCCTGCCGGGCGTGGTGGCCGTCGATGAGCAGATCGAAGACGCCGGCAGGGCGTGGCGGCGCTCCTTCGTACCGGAAGCGTGTGGCGCGCCCTCGGAGCTCGACGCGGTTCGCCTCGGTCGCGAAGAGCAGCCGCGCTCCCGAGGGCTGGGACTCGGCCATGGCCAGTTGCGGGTCCTGTGCCTGGTTCCTGGCCCGGGCGGGGAGGCGGTGCGGGATCACCCCGTCGTCCGTGCGCTCCAGCTCTAGGACGCCGTGGAGGAGCTCCTCGGTGACGGGTGCGGTGCAGTGTCGGTCGGGGATCGGCATGGTGCTCCCGTGGTGTGTCGTGTCCGGCAATGGCGGTTCAGGAACCGGGCCAGTGGCGCAGGGTGTGGTCGAGGACCTCGAGGATGCGCCTCCAGCTGGCCTGGCTGTCCGGCGCGCTGTGGCTGAAGCCCGTGCTGAGCTCCAGCGTGACGTAGCCCAGGAAGGTGCTGCCGAGCAGCCGCACCGCATGGGGTTGCTCGGACTCGGGGACGGCATAGCCGCGCAGGACGGCCCGGGTCAGCGCCGCGTGCCGTGGCCCGGCGCTGACCATGGCGGTGTCGCTGTCCAGCGGGAACCGGGTGGCGGCGAAGCGTCCGGGGTGCTCGTGGGCGTAGTCGCGGTACACGTTGCCGAGCGCGGCCAGTGCGTCGGACCCGGACCGCCCCGCCAAGGACTCCGATGCCCGCTGGGCCAGCTCCTCCAGGGCCCGCAGCGCCATCCTCGTCCTCAGGTCGTGCAGGTCCTCGATGTGCGAGTACAGGCTGGCCGAGCGCACCCCGACGTGCCGGGCCACCGAGGAGACGGTGACGTGGGCGAAGCCAGTGGTGTCCGCCAGGTCGAGAGCGGCCTCGACGATCCGTTCGGGAGAAAGACCTGCCCGCATCCCAACCTTCAATCACTCAATGTTTTCCTATAACTCGTAGGTTAGCATCGAGGTGCTGGAGGTGCGTCCTCCGGGGAGGTCCCGCCCGGGAACCAACACCGTCCAGCTCGCACGGGGGAGCCGGAGTGATTCTCGGGCCGCTGATCTTCGCGATGTCCATCTCCTCCTGCGCGAGCAGCCTGGCCACCAGGGACTCGGGTGCGGCGATCGTGCGGGTCGTCTTCGACGTCCCCCTCGCCGCCCGCTCGCCGCGATGCAGCTGTTCCGCTCCGGCTCCGTCGTCTACGGTGACGGGCTCGCCCCACGAGCCGTGCTGCCCCGGACGAAGGCCGCTGACAGCTTGTGAGCGGCCGTCCCGCTGAGCAGGAAACGGCGCAATGACGACGGCGCGGGCCCCGGCACCTTCAGGTGCCGGGGCCCGCGCCGTCGTGTCGCACGGGAGCCGAGAAAGTTCAGCTCTCGCAGTCGGTGCAGTACAGCAGCCCGTCGTGCTGGCGGGCGAGCTGGGAGCGGTGGTGGACCAGGAAGCAGGAGGCGCAGGTGAACTCGTCGGCCTGCTGCGGCACCACGGCCACGGTGAGCTCCTCGTGGGAGAGGTCAGCACCGGGCAGGTCGATGCCCTCGGCGGTGTCGGCGTCCTCGAGGTCGATCGAGGGGACCTGGGTCGTCGTACTGGTACGGGCCCGCATCGCCTCCAGGGACTCGTTGGCCGGCTCGTCCTCGGGGCGGGTGCGCGGGGTGTCGTAATCGGTGGCCATGCGCGGAAGCATGCTCCTTCACAAGGAATCAGCGGGGAGTGGACACCGACCAGAACCCCTCGAGCGCCGCCGGTATTCCAGAGGGTCATTGTCGGCGTTCGTCCTGCTGACAGTGCGCCAACCGACTCGACGTCCCCTGGCAGACCCGAGAACGAGTCCCGGTGCGGGCGGACTGAGGGCGGTCGAGGTGGTGAGGGCGTCGCGGTGCTGTCAGTCGGTGGCCTCGAGCTGGAGGCCACCCCAGGGGACGGCGACGAGCCGCCCCGAGGCGCCGTAGGGATGAGAGCTGACGGTGGCAGCACCCTCGTTGGCCGAAGTGGTCGTCGAGACGGACCAGTCGTTACGGATGCCCGTCAGAAGGCGGTGTACGAAGCTCATGATGGATCTCCTGGTGTTGTGATCTTTGGTGTCGTGCGGACAAGGACCGACGCCGCCCTGGTGCTGCCGAAGGTCCGCGCACCCGGAACCGAGTGGTACGCGAGGAGCGGTCGGCCATCAGCCGTGGACCGACTTCACTTGGAAACAGAAGGGCGGGAACAAGGGATCTGCGAATAATGCAACGTTACGCGTAATGCGCAACTCGAGTGCATGGGAAAAGTGTCCGCAGGAGCCCTGCCCCCTGTCAAGGGATTTCCGAGAGAGTTACGAGATCCAGGTCACATCCCCCCGGGATGACGCCCGGCGGCGTCCGGGCCACCGAGCACGCCATCACTGCTGAAGCTGCTTCGGCGCGGTGAGGATCTGGGGTCCGTCGTCGGTGATGGCGATCGTGTGCTCACTGTGCGCTGCCCGGCAGCCTGTCGCGCTGCGCAGCGTCCACCCGTCGGCATCGGTGATGAGCTCCGCGGTGTCGGCCATGACCCACGGTTCCAGTGCCAGCAGCAGTCCCGGGCGCAACATGTAGCCGCGGCCGGGGCGCCCGGTGTTCGCCACGTGCGGGTCCTGGTGCATCGTCGAGCCGATGCCGTGGCCTCCGAACTCGGTGTTGATCGGGTATCCCGCCGCTCCGAGGACGGAGCCGATGGCGTAGGAGATGTCGCCGATGCGGGCGCCGGGGACGGCCGCGGCGATTCCTGCGCTCAGCGCGCGTTCGGTCGTTTCGATCAGCGCGAGGCTCTCCGAGGGGCGTGAGTCGCCCACGAGGAAGCTGATGGCCGAGTCCGCGGCCACTCCGCTGTGGATGACTGCAAGATCCAGGGTCAGCAGGTCCCCGTCGGCCAGTGAGTAGTCGTGGGGGCGCCCGTGGAGCACCGCGTCGTTGACGCCTGTGCAGATGTGGTGGCCGAAGGGCCCGCGCCCGAAGGACGGTGCGTAGTCGACATAGCAGGACCGCGCTCCGGCTTCCCGGATCAGGGTCTTCGCCCACCGATCGATGTCGAGGAGGTTCGTCCCGACCGTGCTGCGGCTCTTGAGGGTCTCCAGGATGTCGGCGACCAGGGCGCCGGTGTCCCTCGCGCGGGCCACTTCGGTGGGGTGCAGGATCTCGATCATGGGGCGCCCTTCTCGTCCGACCAATAACTATCCCGGTCATATTATCCCGGTCATAGAATTGGGGGCATGGTCAGACTGCCGCTCACTCCCGCTGAGGTCGAACGCGGGCAACGCCTCGGTGCCCTGCTGCGTCGGGGCAGGGGGGAGCGGACGATGCTCGAGACGGCGCTCGATGCTGGTGTCTCACCGGAGACCTTGCGGAAGATCGAGTCCGGTCGCGTCGCCACTCCTGCCTTTCCGACCATCGCCGCGATCGCCGGGGTCCTCGGTCTCTCTCTGGACGAGGTGTGGGTCGAGATCAACCGCCCCGCCGTCGAGGGCGGACCCGCCGGAACAGGTCGCACCACAGGGGCGCGACTGGCCTCGTGAGCCCCGGAGTCGCGGCTCCGTCGTCAGGTTCGACGGCAGGCGGCCCATCGGTGCGATGTCCGACCAAGCTCTCCATCAGTCGCCGGGGTCGTCGCGGTGAACGCTCCTGCTCCTGGAGGGCCTCTGCTTGGCGCGGTACGGGGGGTGCCAGCTGGGGGGGGCCACCAATCGACCGCCGACCAGCAGCAGGGGGCCACGCCGACGGCGATCGAGTTCGCCGGCCGCTGGCGGGAGATGCGGAAGGTGTCGTTCTCCTCGGCGACCAGTGCGGCCGACGGGGCCGCCCGTCCGGCCGCCGGCGACGCGGTCACCGCGATCGCGAGATGCACGGCCGAGGCCGGCGACCTCTCGCATATTGGTAACCGAGTGGTTACCATAAGTGTCGTGGACGTCTTCACGGCTCTGGGGGACCCGGTACGACGGGCCCTGCTGCGACGGCTGGCCGAAGGGCCGGCCCGGGTGGTGGACCTGGCGGCCGATCACGACATCAGCCGCCCGGCAGTCAGCAGGCACCTGAAGGTGCTCGGTGAGGCGGGCCTGGTTGCCGGGACCGATCAGGGTCGTGAACGCCACTACACCCTGGTCCCGTCCGCGCTGGAACCGGTCGCCGTCCTGCTCGCCGAGCTCAGCGGCCGGACGCCGCGGATCCCGGAGCACGTCCTGGACGCACTCGAGCTCGAGGTCCGCCGCACCCGCCGCGACCGCGCCGGCGACCGGCACGCCCACACCGAGAGGAAGGACGCAGGATGACAACACCACAGGCCACCGGCTGGCCCGAGACCCGCCAGGACGGTGAGTGGATCGTGCTCACCCGCCACTTCGACGCCCCCATCGACGACGTGTGGGCCGCCGTCACGGACCCCGAACGCCTCGGCCGCTGGATCGGCACCTGGACCGGGAATCCGTCCTCCGGCAGCGTCGTCTTCCGGATGACCGCCGAGGACGGCATGCCGGAGGAGGTGCACCACATCGAGGTCTGCGAGCCTCCGCGGCTGCTGCGCACCCGCGCACGCAGTGAGGGCCTGGACGGGCAGGAGCACGATTGGCGCGTGGAGATCCGGCTCACCGAAGACGGTGGCGGCACCACGCTGCATTTCGGCCAGCTTCTGCCCGAACCGGAGTGGGCGCACAGCATCGGCCCCGGCTGGGACTACTACCTGGACCGGCTCACAGCGGCCGAGACGGGCCAGGATGTCGCCGCCATCGATTTCGAGCGCGACTACTACCCCGCCTTGGTCCCGGTCTACCAGCAACGTTTCCCGGTCACGCCGCAGCGGCCGTAATCGGCCCACCGTGCTCACGGGCCCAGTCATGGGTGAAGGAGGGTGCGGTGGAGCAGCGGATCCGTGAGCAACTCGTAGTGCGCCACTGTGCATGGGGCTGTCGCAAGAAGGGTGCAAGAGGCGGCGAGCGCACCTGTGCCGCTCTGTGCAAGGTCCGTCAACGGCGAACGGTGCTGTGGTGGAGGCTCCTAATCGGTCGGTGTGGTGGTGAGGATCTGCAGGGCTGCCCGCAGCTGATCGGCCAGCGCACGCGCCTGCTCGTCACCGAGGCGATCGGCCACGAAGGCCTGGCCGTCCACCCCGGCGGCCACGGCCTGGTCGATGGTCTCGAGCCCTGCGTCGGTGAGCTCGGCGTAGAGACAGCGCTTGTCGCTGGGGTGGGGCACCCGGTGGATCAGCCCCGCGTCGGTGAGCCGGGTGAGCCGGCCGGTCATGCCCCCGGTGGTGATCATCAACGACCGCGCCAGGTCCTTGGGCGCCAGCCGGTACGGTGCCCCGGCCCGGCGCAGGGCCGCCAGCACGTCGAACTCCCCGCGGCTGATCCCGAACGGGGCGTAGACGGCTTCCATCCGCTCACCCATCAGCGCGGACAGTCGGTAGATCCGTCCGAAGATCTCCATCGCCCGGGTGTCCAGCTCCGGTCGCTGCTGGGCCCACTGAGCCACGATCGCATCGACGTCGTCGCGCTCGGGCGGTCTTGTGCTGGTCATGGAACCATTATACCTTTCAACTAACTTACTACTAAGCAATTGAGGGGTTGGGATGCCGTACGCGATGACCGACCGCGCCCGGGCCACCCTGCTCGGGGCGATCGCCCCCGTGGTGTGGGGCACGACCTACGCGGTCACCACCGAGCTGCTCCCGCCGGACCGGCCGATGACGGCGGCCCTGCTGCGGGCGGCACCGGCCGGGGTGCTCCTGCTGCTGCTGACCCGGCAGATCCCGCCCGCCGGGTGGTGGGGGAGGCTGGTGGTGCTGGCGGTGCTCAACATCGGGGCGTTCTTCCCGCTGCTGTTCCTCGGCGCCTACCGCCTTCCCGGCGGGCTGGCGGCGGTGGTGGGCTCGGCCCAGCCGCTGATCGTCGCGGCGGTGCTGCTTCTGGCCTTCCGGCAGTCCACCCCGGCCCGGCAGCTGCTCTGGGCGGTCCTGGCCGTGACCGGGGTGGGGTTGGCGGTGTTCGCCGGGCCGGTCACCGTGGACGCCCTCGGGATCACCGCCGCTCTTGCCGGCACGGCCTCCATGGCCACCGGGGTGGTGCTGACCCGCCGATGGGGCCTGCCCCGCGGATGAGCGGGCTGGCGGTGACCGGTTGGCAGCTGGTGCTCGGGGCCGTGGTGATCGCCCCGCTGGTGCCCGTGCTGGACACCGGGCCCTTCGTGCTGGACGGCCCGGCGATCGCCGGCTACACCTGGCTGGCCGTGCCCGGGACCACGATCGCCTACGCGGTGTGGTTCTCCGCCGGGCGCCGTCTGCCGGCCACCAGCACGGCGATGCTGGGGGCGCTCAGCCCCGTGGTGGCCGCCCTCGTCGGTTGGGTCTGGTTGGGACAGGCCCTGTCCGGGGTGCAGAGCGCCGGCTTCGCCCTGGCCCTGGTGGCCGCCCTGCTCGGGCAGACCGCCGCGCACCGGCCCGCCGGCACGCCGCGGCGACCCGGCGGTGAGCCGGCTGGATGCCCCGGACGCGTGCCTGCTGCACCGTAGCGGTGGGAGTGCGTCGTGGGCGTGCCGGGCCGCGGCGACGCAGAGGTCCCCGCCCGAGCGGTCAGGAGGCGTAGATCCGCGACAGGAAGTCCGACAGCTCGGCCGTGGCGGTCAACGGCAGCACGTGGGCCACGTACTGGTCGGGCCGGACGAGCACCACGACGCCGTCGCGGCTCAGGCCGCGGGCCTCGAAGATGTCGTTGCCGGGGTCCACGCCCCACACCTTGTTGAGGTTGGAGATCCGGAACGGGCCGACCTGCGGGCGGAAGATCGACGGCGTCTGCATCAGCTCGACCTCCTCGTGCGGCTGCTGGTAGACGACGTGGAGGTCGAACAGCGCGTCCAGGTCCTGGCCCTCGGGGGTGAACCGGCGCACGGGCGACCCGGCGGAGTCCATCTGCTCCGCCCACGCCCGCAGCGCCGAGTCCGGTGCGGAGGACACGGCGGAGTCGGCGAAGGCGTAGATCCGCCAGCGGCCGTCGGCGACGTGCTGGTGGCCCAGGTACTTCGGGTTGGTGTCGCAGACCCGCTTGACCGGGTGGGCCTTGAAACGCTTGCCCAGCGGGAAGCCGGTGGCCAGGTCCTGGTGCACGGCCTCGCCCCGGAGCAGGCTCACCGGGTACTCGGTCATGAAGCCGGCCGGGAACTCGGCGGTCTTCACGTAGAAGTCCTCCAGCGCGGTCTCGCTCTCGAGCTCCTCCGGCTTGGCGGCCATCATGGAGGACCACTCGCGGTCGAAGTCGATGAGGTCCTGGGCGATCTGCTGGCGCTCGGCGGTGTAGGTGGCCAGGAGCTTCTCCGGGGCCACCCCGCTCAGCACCTGACCCAGCTTCCAGCCGAGGTTGAAGGCGTCCTGGATGGAGACGTTCATGCCCTGGCCCGCCTTGGCGGAGTGCGTGTGGCACGCGTCGCCGGCGATGAACACGCGCGGGCTGCGCTGTCCGGCCTCCTCGACGGGGACGTCGTCGAAGCGGTCGGTCACCCGGTGGCCGACCTCGTAGACGCTCCACCAGGCGACGTCCTTCACGTCGATGCTGTAGGGCGAGACGATCTCGTTGGCCTGGCGGATGATCTCCGTCAGCGGGGTCCTGCGGACGGCGCCGGCGTCGCTCTGGTCCACCTCCCCGAGGTCCACGTACATGCGGAACAGGAAGCCGCCCTCGCGCGGGATGAGCAGGATCGAGCCGTGCTTGGACTGGATGGCGCACTTGGTGCGGATGTCCGGGAAGTCGGTCTCGGCCAGGACGTCCATGACGCCCCAGGCGTGGTAGGACACGGCGCCGACGTGCTGCGCGCCGATGTCCCGCCGGACCCTGGAGTGGGCGCCGTCGGCGCCCAGCACGTACTTGGCGCGCACGACGCGCTCCTCGCCGGGGCCCACCCCCGCCTCGGCGCTCTCGCCGGTGCGCTTCAGGGTCACGGCGACGGGATGCTCCCCCTCGCCGACCTCCAGCCTCACGAACTCCCAGCCCCAGTACGGCTCGGTCCGGGACGGTGCGTTCTTCGCGAAGCGGGCGAAGTAGTCCAGCACGCGCGCCTGGTTCACGATCAGGTGCGGGAACTCGCTGACGCCGGCCGGGTCGTCGACGGTCCGGGCGGTGCGGACGATGTGCTCCGGGTTCTGCGGGTCCGGCTTCCAGAAGTTCATCTCGGTGAGGTCGTAGGCCTCGGCGGTGATCTCCTCGGCGAAGCCGAACGCCTGGAAGGTCTCGACGCTGCGCGCCTGGATGCCGTCGGCCTGGCCGATCTCGAGGCGCTGCGGGCGGCGGTCGACCAGACAGGTCATGACGTCCGGGAAGCTCGCCAGCTGGGCGGTGGCGGTCATGCCGGCGGGGCCGGAGCCGACCACCAGCACGTCCATGACCTCCGGCAGGTCGGGGGAGCGGTCGACGCCCACACCGGCGGCGGGCTGGATCCGGGGGTCCGTGGACACGTAGCCGTGGTGGTGGAACAGCATGGGGGGCCTCCTGGCCGGTGAGAGGAAGAGACTCACGGTGTGTTCTATAATGGAACACGTCGTTCTTTTATCGAACTCTTGCCGGTGATCATATACGGTCCGTGATCGCCCTCACAAGACCCTGCGACCCCGCTCACGCTCGGGTGCAGTGGGAGCATGGTCATCCCGGGGACGAGACCCGCCGGGCCTCTCGGGCCGGCTCCGCGGTCCCGACATGGCACTCCGGCAGACCGTCCACGGAAAGGGGCCACGGTGAACACTTCGGGACGTCCTCCCGCCCAGGTGCCGGCGAGCAGGGCACCGGCCGCGCAGGCGACCGGGAGCACGCAGGGCCGGGCGGCCTCGTCGGCACCGCTCTCCCAGACCCTCTCCCGTGGGCTGCGCATGCTGGAGCTGGTGGTCGCGGCGGACGAGGCACCGACGATCGCCGACGTGGCCGCGCAGCTCGGCGTCCACCGGTCGATCGCCTACCGGATCCTGCGCACCCTGGAGAGCCACGGCCTGCTGACCCGGGACTCCACGGGCCGCCTGATCGGCGCCCCCGGGCTGGCGGTGCTCGCGCTGGGGGTGCAGCAGGACCTCCGGACCGTTGCCCTGCCGGAGCTGACCGCGCTGGCCAACGAACTGCAGATGAGCGCGTTCGTGGCGGTCTGGGGCCAGGAGGAGTGCGTCACGCTGGTGACGGTGGAGCCCTCGCGCGGCCACGCGGTCACCCAGCGCCCGGGCACCCGCCACCCGCTGGACCGCGGCGCCCCCGGGCTCGCCGTGCAGGCTGGCATGGACCCGGACGAGCTCAGCGAGCTGACGGGCGGGGTCCGCCCCCGCGCGGAGGTGGAGCAGGCCCGGGAGCGCGGATTCGCCGTCAGCAGCAACGAGGTGCTGGACGGCGTCTCCTCCGTGGCCGTTCCCCTCCGCGTGCCCGGCCACCTGCCGGCGTCACTGGCCGTCGTCTACGCCACCCGCCGGCTCGACGTCGAGGCCCTGGGCCGGCGGCTGGCGCACAGCGCCGAGCTGGTCGCCACCCGCCTCGGGCAGCGACCGGCCCCGTCGGATCAGTAGGATCCGCGCGGCGCCGTACCCGGCCCCTGCTCCTCGCCCGCAGGAGCGCACCAGGCGTCCGCGAGCGCCTCGGTCCCGCGGGCCAGCAGCGCGACGTCGGCGCCCACGTTGACGAAGTCGGCCCCGGCGTCGAGGTAGTCCTGGGCCTGGGACCGCGCGAAGGCGTTGACCCCCACGAACTTCCCCGACTGCCGCACGGCGGCGACGACGTCCTTGACGGCGGCCACCACGTCCGGGTGGGTCTGCTGGCCGATCAGGCCCATGGAGGCGGCGAGGTCCGAGGGACCGACGAAGACGCCGTCCACCCCGTCCACCGCGGCGATCTGCGCGGCGGATCCGACCGCGGCCGCGCTCTCGACCTGCACCACCAGGGTGACCAGCTCGGCGGCGCGGGAGAGGTAGTCGGGGACCCTGTTCCACCGGGCCGAGCGGGCGAGCGCCGAGCCCACCCCGCGGACCCCGCGCGGCGGGTAGTGCACGGCGCGCACGGCGGCCTCGGCGTCGGCCGCGCTGTTCACCATGGGCACCACCAGGGACTGCGCGCCCAGGTCCAGGTACTGCTTGACCAGGACCTCGTCCAGACCGGGGAGGCGGACCACCGGGATCGAGCCGTAGCCGGCCATGGCCCGCAACTGGGCCAGGATGGTCTCCAGGCCCAGCGGCGAGTGCTCGGCGTCGATCAGCAGATAGTCCAGGCCCGCAGAGGCGCAGATCTCGGTCACCGTGGGATCTCCCGAGCTGACGAACATGCCGGCCGCCGGCCGCCCACCGCGCTCGGCGCGGGCCGCCTCGGTGAACAGGTCCTTGAGGCTCGGCTGGACCGCTAGACGAATCGGCATGTGATGGTCCCCAGTTCTCCGTAGTCGGCGTAGACGGTGTCCCCGGCGTGGACCCACATGGGCCGGGTGAACGAGCCGGCGAGGATGATCTCCCCGGCCTCCAGGCGATCCCCGTGTCCGGCGATGCGGTTGGCCAGCCAGTGCACCCCGTTGGCCGGGTGGTTCAGCACGCCGCAGGCCACCCCGGTCTCGATGACCTCCTCGTTGCGGAAGAGCGCACCGGCCACCCAGCGCAGGTCCACGGCGTCCGGGGCCACCGGGCGGCCGCCGATCACCATGGAGCCCAGGGCGGCGTTGTCCGAGATGGTGTCCGTGATGGTCCGGCCCTGCATCTCGATGCGGGAGTCGAGCACCTCCAGGGCCGGCACCACGTACTCGGTGGCGCGCAGCACGTCGAAGAGGCCCACCCCCGGTCCGGACAGGTCCTCCTTGAGCACGAAGGCCAGCTCCATCTCGATGCGCGGATGGGTGTACTTCGCCCACTCGTAGACGTGGCCGGACTCGACCACCTGGTCGTCGAAGACGATCCCGTAGTCGGGCTCGTCGATGCCGGTGGCGTCCTGCATGGCCTTGGAGGTCAGGCCGATCTTGTGGCCGACCTTGCGCCGGCCGGCCTCCTCCTGGCGCTGCGCCCAGATCCGCTGCACCGCGTAGGAGTCCTCGATCTCCATCTGCGGGTAGCGCTGGGTCAGCAGCGGCACCGGAGTGCGGTCCAGCCCGGCTCGGTGCAGCTCGTCGGCGATCGCCACGTGTGTGTCGTGGTCCAGCATGTGCTCTCCTGTCCTGTCCTGTGCTCTGCAGGTGCTCCGCCCGGGGGCCGACGACGGCCGGCGGGCTCCACCCAGGAGCCGACCGGCCGCCGTCGGCCCGGGGGGGCTCAGAGCTGGTTGCCGATCTTGAAGCCCTTGGCGGCCTCGCCCTTGTAGCTGCCCGAGTCGTCACCGGGGCGGGTGTAGGAGAAGCCGTCGGCGCCGATGGTGACCTCCATCTCGGAGTCGTCGGTGCGGGCGACGACATCCTTCGGGTTGCCGTCCAGGTCCAGCACCAGGGAGGCCTCGGTGTACCAGGACGGCACGACCGGGTTGCCCCACCAGTCGCGGCGCTGGTTGTCGTGCACGTCCCAGGTGACCACCGGGTTGTCCGGGTCGCCCGTGTAGTAGTCCTGGGTGTAGATCTCGATCCGGTGGCCGTCCGGGTCGAGGATGTACAGGTAGAACGCGTTGGAGACGCCGTGGCGGCCGGGCCCGCGCTCGATCAGGTCGGACATGCGCAGCGCGCCGAGCTTGTCGCAGATCGCCAGGATGTTGTGCTTCTCGTGCGTGGCGAAGGCGACGTGGTGCATGCGCGGCCCGTCGCCGCCGGTCATGGCGGTGTCGTGCACGGTCGGCTTGCGGCGCATCCAGGCCGCGTACACGGTGCCCTGCTCGTCCTGGATGTCCTCGGTGACGCGGAAGCCCAGGTCCTGCATGAACTTCGTGGCGCGCGGCACGTCCGGGGTGACCTGGTTGAAGTGGTCCAGCCGGACCAGGGCGCCCGGGGTGTAGAGGTCGTAGCGCCAGGCCAGGCGCTCGACGTGCTCGACGTCGTGGAAGAACTCGTACGGGAAGCCCAGCGGATCCTCCACGCGCACCGACTCGCCGATGCCCTTGGTGAAGCCCTCCGGGCGCCGCTCCACGCGGCAGCCCAGCTCCTCGTAGAAGGCCACCGCCCGGTCCAGGTCCTCCGGGGTGCGCACGCGGTAGGAGAAGGCGGCGACGGCGGCCACCGGGCCCTGCCGCAGCACCAGGTTGTGGTGGATGAACTCCTCCAGGGACCGCAGGTAGACGGCGTTCTCGTCCTCCTCGGTCACGGTCAGCCCGAGCACGTCCACGTAGAAGTCCCGCGAGCGCTTCAGGTCGGTGACCACGAGCTCCATGTAGGCGCAGCGCAGGATGTCCGGCGCCGGGGCGGAGGGTGTCGGGATGGGGTTGTCGGCGGCGATCGGGGCCTCCTGCGAGACGTAGAAGCCCGAGGACGTCATCGTCCGGTCGTCGAGGTGGGTCATGGTGGTGTCCTTGCTGTGAGAGGGGTCGGTGCCGGAGAGCGCGGGAGTTCAGGCCTGCAGGTTCTCGGCGGCCTGCTCCTGGCGGCCGAAGACCGGGTTGTGGACCTCGCCCAGGTTGATGTGCACGGCCTGCTGATCGGTGTAGAAGTCGATCGAGCGGTAGCCGCCCTCGTGGCCCAGGCCCGATGCCTTGACGCCGCCGAACGGGGTGCGCAGGTCGCGGACGTTGTTGGAGTTCAGCCAGACCATGCCGGCCTCGACGTTCTGGGCGAAGTTGTGGGCCCGCTTGAGGTCGTTGGTCCAGATGTAGGCCGCCAGGCCGTACCTGGTGTTGTTGGCCAGCGCCAGCGCCTCCTCTTCCGTGTCGAACGGGGTGATGGCCACGACCGGGCCGAAGATCTCCTCCTGGAAGATCCGGGCGTCCGGGGCCACGTCGGCGAAGACGGTCGGCCGGATGAAGTTGCCCTCCGGGTACTCCTCGGGACGGCCGCCGCCGGCGGTCAGGCGGGCCTCCTGCTTGCCGATCTCCACGTAGGACATGACCTTCTCGAAGTGCTCCGGGTGCACCAGGGCGCCCACCTCGGTGCTCTCGTCGTGCGGCAGGCCGACCCGCACGCGCTGGGCCTGGGCGGAGTAGCGCTCCACGAACTCGTCGTAGATGCCGCGCTGGACCAGGATGCGCGAGCCGGCGGTGCAGCGCTCGCCGTTGAGGGAGAAGACGCCGAAGATCGTCGCGTCGATGGCGGCGTCCAGGTCGGCGTCCTCGAAGACGACGGCCGGGGACTTGCCGCCCAGCTCCATGGACAGGCCCTTCAGGAACGGCGCGGCGTTGCCGAAGATGATCTGGCCGGTGCGGGACTCGCCGGTGAAGGAGATCAGCGGGACGTCCGGGTGCTTGACCAGGGAGTCGCCGGCGAAGCCCTCCTCGCCGTAGCCGTGCACGATGTTGAACACACCGGCCGGCAGGCCGGCCTCCTCGAAGATGCCCGGCCACAGGGACGCGGACAGCGGGGTGAATTCGGCCGGCTTGAGCACCACGGTGTTGCCGGTGGCCAGCGCCGGGCCCAGCTTCCAGGACTCCAGCATGAACGGCGTGTTCCACGGGGTGATGAGCCCGGCCACGCCGATCGGCTTGCGGTTGACGTAGTTCACCTGGCGGCCGGGCACCTTGTACGTGTCGTCGGCCTGGGCGACGATCAGGTCCGCGAAGAAGCGGAAGTTCTCGGCGGCGCGGCGGGCCTGGCCGAGGGCCTGCTTGATCGGCAGGCCGGTGTCGAAGCACTCCAGCTCGGCGAGATCCTGACCGCGGGACTCCACGATGTCGGCGATCCTGTGCAGCACCCGGGAGCGCTCGCGCGGGAGCATGCCCGGCCACGGGCCGTTCTCGAAGGCGTCCTTGGCGGCGGCGACGGCGGCGTCGACGTCGGCGACCTTGCCGGAGGCGGCCTGGATGTAGGTCTGGTTGGTGACCGGGTCCAGCACGTCGAAGGTGTCGCCGTCGATCGAGTCGACGTGCTCACCGTTGATGTAGTGCTGGATCTTCTCCGGCAGGTGGGCCGGAACCCAGCGCTGTGCGGTGTCGGTGGTGGTCTCGGGGCTCATGGTGTGTCCTTTCGGCGTGCAGTGTCCTGGGGCGTGGTACGTGAGGCCAGGTAGGCGTCGAGCGTGTTGAGGCGGTGTGTCCGGGCGGCGGCCTCGACGGTGTCGAAGGGGGCGCCTTCGGCGATGAGGTCCAGCAAGTGGTCGTGCTCGTCCACGGAGGCACGGGCCCGGCCGGGGACGTACGCGAAGGTGGACGAGCGCAGGGCGGCCAGCCGGTTCCACCCCCGGTGCACCAGGTCGAGGATGTGGGCGTTCTGGTGGTGCTCGTAGAGCGTGGAGTGGAACTGCTTGTTCAGCGTGGTGAACTGCACCGGGTCGAACTCGTCCAGGATCCGGCGCATCTGCTCGTTGATCCCCCGGGCCCGTTCCAGCTCGGCGTCGGTGATCAGCGGCGCGCACTGGGCGGTGGAGAATCCCTCGACCAGGGCGAGGGTCTCCATGGTGTTCCGGTACTCCACGGGGTCGATGCCCACCACGGTGGCGCCGACGTTGCGCTGATAGGCCACCAGGCCGTCCTGCTGGAGCATGCGCACGGCCTCGCGGACCGGCACCACGGACATCCCGAGCTCGGCGGCCAGCTGCGCCAGCACGAGGCGGCTGCCCGGTGCGAAGCGGGCCTGCTGGATCCCCTCGAGGATGGCCTGGTAGGCCAGCTCCGACTTGGAGTGGAGGGCCTCGGTGCTCACGGGGCGTCCTGGCCGGCGCGCGACTGCCGGTGCTCCTGGTACCTGCGCTTCCACTCGGCGTTGGGCGGGAACAGCCCGTCCACCGGGTGGCCCTCGGCCACGCGGTCGTACACCCAGGCGTCCTGCTGCTCCTGCTCCCAGGCGTCGGTGATCACCTCGGTCAGCAGCTGCGGGGGGACGACCACGACGCCGTCGTCGTCGCCGATGACGATGTCGCCCGGCTGGACGGTGGTCCCGCCGCAGGCCACCGTCCCGCCGACCTCCCAGGGGATGTGGCGGCGGCCGAGCACGGCCGGGTGGACGCCGCTGGAGTAGACCTGGATGCCGACCTCGGCGACCGCGGCGGAGTCGCGGACGCCGCCGTCGGTGATCACGGCACTGGCGCCGCGCACCTGGGCGCGCAGGGCGAGGACGTCGCCGAGGGTGCCGGTGCCCTTCTCGCCGCGGGCCTCCATGACCACCACGTCGTCCGGCTGCACCGTGTCCATGGCGCGCTTCTGGGCGTTGAACCCGCCGCCGAAGGCCGTGAAGAGATCCTCCCGGTTGGGCACGTAGCGCAGCGTCTTGGCGTAGCCGAGGATGCGCCGGCCGGGGTGGGTGGGCCGCACGCCGTCGATCGTGGCGTTGTCGATGCCCCTCTTCCGCAGCTGTGCGGTGATGGTGGCCACCGCCGTCGCATTGATCGTGGCCTTCAGCTCATCGGTGAGCAGGGCGCGGTCCGGCCGCGGCTGGGACGGCACGTAGTGGTCGGACTCCTCCGCGCCGCCCCGATCGTCCCGGGCCTCCTGCGCCTCGGCCGGCGGCAGCCCGGCGGCCTCGCGCGAGCCCCACGCCTCCTCCCGCTGGGTGTCGTCCACCTGCGGCTGCGCCCCGTACGGGGCCATGGCGTGCTCGCCGGCCACCACGTGCGTGACCAGGCGGCCGCTGGAGGGCTGCCCGGGTGCCGCGGGCGCGTCCACCTCGACCTCGACGACGTCGCCCGGCTGGGCCACGGAGGAGCCGGCCGGGGTGCCGGTCAGGATGACGTCGCCCTCCTCCAGCGTCATCAGCTGGGACAGGTCCGCCACGAGCTGACCGAAGGAGAAGGCCAGCGCCTCGGTGGTGTCGTCCTGGACCAGCTCCCCGTTGACCCAGGTGCGGAGGCGGAGCGCGGCCGGGTCGAGCCCATCGGTCGGGATGACGTCCGGGCCCAGCGGGGTGTAGCCGTCCCCGGACTTGTTCTTGACGTTGGAGCCCTTGTCGGCATGACGCAGGTCGTACAGGCCCCAGTCGTTGGCGGCGGTGATGCCGGAGACCTTGGACCAGCCCTCCTCCGGGCGCACGCGGCGGCACGCCTGCCCGATGATCAGGGCGATCTCGCCCTCGTAGGCCAGCAGCTCGGTGCCGGCCGGGCGCTCGATCGTGTCGCCGGTCCGGGCGATGGAGGTGCCGGCCTTGAGGAAGTAGCCGGGGAACTTCGGGGAGCGGCCCCGCTGGGCGATGCGGGAGGGGTAGTTCAGGTGCAGGGCGATGACCTTCCCGGGGCGGTGCGCCCTGTCGGTGAAGTCAACGGGCCCGGTGGCCCCGCGAGGAGCCGGTGTCGTCTCTGCCATGCCGTCCTGCCTTCGTGGTCTTCGGAGTCGGTCCGGGTCCAGCACGTCCAGCGGTGTGTCCCAGGTCTCGTGATTCTGATCGTATATGATACGAAGTGCTCGGCGCTAGCCCCTCCGTGGAATTCCCCCGGGCTGCGTCGGCAAGCTTCTCCAGGGTCCGGGCCGCCGGCCGGCTGCAGCCTCGCCGGCGCGTCCAGGGCGGCGTCGAGGTCATCCAGCAGGAGGTCGGCGTGCTCGCGGGTGAAGACCGGCGCCATCGGCTGAGGGCGGAGTGCCGGGTTGCGGCGCCGGCATCCGGTCGACGATGTCGGACGGTCACGCACCGCTCGGTCCGCCGCATCCGGTGACCCTGGGCCGCCCGGCCGCACCTGCCCGGCGCTCAGGGGCGTTGCCCGTGGGCCGGCCCGTGCAGGGTCCTCGCCAGGTCCACCATCGCCTCGGCGCGCCGCGACGGGCGGACGTTGGAGTCCCACGCGAGGCAGACCCCCACCGGATGCGGACGTGGTTCCAGGGGGCGGGTCGTGAGGGGCCGGCCTCCCCAGGTGAGGCTGCTCGAGGGATGCTGGACGAGGATCGAGTACCCCAGGCCCCTGCCGACCAGGGATCGGGTGAGTTCGTAGTCGGTGGTGCGGAAGCGCACCTGTGGCGTGATGCCGGCGTGGTCGAAGAGCGTCATGGTGTTCTCCCGGCTCGGCGGCAGGTCCAGGAGGATGAAGGGCTCGGAGGCCAGGAGGTCCAAGGGCAGGGGCTGGTCCTCGTCCTGGGCCAGGCGGTGGTCGGCGGGGAGCACGACCTGCGGGGCGGCCTGGTACAGGCGGTGCACCTGGATGGTCGGTGGCAGGGCCACGTCGTAGACCACGGCCAGGTCGAGCTCGCCGCCGGCGAGCCGGTCCACGAGGTCGGCCTGGCTGCCGCTGACGAAGTCCAGGTCCACGCCGGGGTGCCGCTCGGTGTAGGCCGCCAGCAGCTCGGCCAGCACGGTGGGCGCCAAGGTGTGGTAGCTGCCCACCATGAAGGGGCCACGCAGATCGTCTCCGGTGTCCCGCGCGCGCGACTCCAGGTCCTCGGCCTCGTCCAGGAGGCTCCGGGCCCGGCGCAGCACGTCGTGCCCGCTGGTGGTGAGGGTGACGCCGTGCGCCCGCCGCCGGACCGTGAGCTGGGTGCGCAGCACGCGCTCCAGCTCGTCCACGGCGCCTGAGACCGCTGAGGGGGAGACGCGCAGCTGCTCTGCCGCAGCGGTGATGCTGCCGTGCTCGGCCACGGCGACGAAGCAGAGCAGCTGGCGCAAGGTGTAACCGACGAGCCGCACCCTCTTCCCTTCCACGGTTTTTCTGAGGAATATAGACCGATCTTTGTCCTTTTCCCATGTTGTGCGCCGAGTCACACTGGGAAAAGTCCAGGTCCGGCCCGTTGTCGGTCCCAGCCTTCCGCGAAGGAGACCATCACGATGACGAGCACCGCCCCTGAAGCCGTTGACTGCCCCACCGCTGACTGGGTCACCATCCCCGACCTCTACCGTGATCCGTTCCCGATCTACCGGCGGATGCGCGCGGAGGCCCCGGTGCACTGGGTGCCGGCGGTCAACCGGTACATGGTGACCGACTACGCCGCCTGCCACACGATCGAGCAGGACGCCGAACGCTTCAGCGCCGACGAGACCGATTCGCTGATGAAGCGCTCGATGGGGCACTCGATGCTGCGCAAGGACGACCCCGAGCACAAGGTGGACCGGGACTCCTACGGCGCCACCCTGCGGCCGAAGACCATCAAGCAGCACTGGAACGCGATCTTCGCCACCAACAACCGCACCTACCTGGACGAGCTGAAGGCCAAGGGCCCCGGGGCGGACTTCGTGTGGGACTACGCCGCCCCCTACGCGGCGGAGAACCTCCGGCTGATCTGCGGGTTCCACAACGCCACGCAGCAGGACCTGCAGCGCTGGAGCCAGACCATGATCGACGGCACCGGCAACTACGCCGACGACCCGGAGGTCTGGGCCAGGAGCGAGACGTCCTCCGCGGAGGTCGACGCGGCCATCGACGAGATGCTGCCCCACCTGGCGCAGAACCCCGATCACAGCCTGCTCTCCGGGCTGTCCTCGATGCCGATCCCGCTGGAGGCGATCCGCGCCAACCTGAAGATGACCATCGGCGGGGGCCTCAACGAACCGCGCGACGTGCTCTCGACCATCGTCTGGGCGCTGCTGACCCACCCCGAGCAGCTGCACAAGGTCCAGCAGGATCCTGCCCTGCACCTGGCCGCGTTCGAGGAGTCCGTGCGCTGGGTCGCCCCGATCGGCATGTACCCCCGCCAGGTCGTGGCCGACACCGTCCTGGAAGGGGTCCGGCTGCCCGCCGGGGCCCGTCTGGGCGTGGTCATCGGGGCGGCCAACCGCGACCCGAGGATCTGGGACGATCCCGAGACCTTCGACGTCTTCCGCCCCAAGCGCCCGCACCTGGCCTTCGGCGGCGGCGCCCACTTCTGCGCCGGCACCTGGGTCGCCCGGGCCTCCGTCGCCCAGATCGCCATGCCCGCCGTGCTCGCCGAGCTGCCCGGCCTGCGCCTGGACCCCCAGGACCCGCCGGTGGACGCCGGCTGGGTCTTCCGCGGCATGGTCCACATGCCCGTCCACTGGGACTGACCCCACCCGCGCCGCCCCGCACCCCCCCAGATCCGCTCACCTTGTGATCCGTTCACCGATCGATCCGCACCAGGAGTTCCCATGCCCACGATCACCTATCACCAGCCCAGCGGGGCGGCCCGCACCCTCACCGTCGAGGAGGGCACCTCGGTCATGCGCGCCGCAGTCGTCGCGGGCGTGCCCGGCATCGTCGGGGAGTGCGGCGGCCAGGCCATGTGCGCCACCTGCCACGTCTACGTCCGCCCCGGCGCCGAGGAGCTTCCGCCGATCGGTGAGGACGAGGACGAGATGCTCGACTGCACGGTGGCCGAGCGCACCGACCGGTCCCGGCTGGGCTGCCAGGTGAGCGCCGGCGGCCGGCTGCAGGACCTCGAGGTCGACGTTCCCGCCGAGCAGGTGTGACCATGAACGCCGAGCACAGCCGGCCCGGGGTCGTCGTCGTCGGCGGCGGCCACGCCGGGATGCAGGCCGCCGAGTCCCTGCGTACCGAGGGCTACGAGGGCCCCGTCACGGTGGTCGTCGACGATCCCCACCCGCCCTACCAGCGGCCGCCCCTGTCCAAGGACTACCTCGGCGGCAGCCACGCGGCACCCCTGCCCCTGCGCGGCCCCCGCTTCGCCGCGGAGCACCGCATCCACCTGCGCACCGGCGTGAGCGCCACCGGGATCGACCGGCAACGGCGCACCGTCCACCTCGACACCGGCGAGGAGGTGCCCTACACGCACCTGGTCCTGGCCACCGGTGCCGCCAACCGGCGGCTCACCTGCCCGGGTGCGGAGCTGGACGGTGTCCACGGCCTGCGCACCCTGGCCGACGCCCAGCGGCTGAACGCCGAGCTGGCCGCAGCCCGCCGGGTCGTGGTCGTCGGGGCCGGGTTCATCGGCCTCGAGTTCGCCGCCGGCGCCCGGGCCCGCGGACTGGCGGTCACCGTCCTGGAGTTCGCGCCACGGCCGATGGGCCGGGCCGTCAGCCCCGTCACCGGGGACTGGTTCGCCCAGGCCCACATCGCCTCGGGCGTCGACCTGCGCCTGGGCGAGGGCATCGACCGGTGCGAGGGCACCGGCCGCGTCGAAGCCGTCGTGTCGACCACCGGGGACCGGTATCCCGCCGACCTGGTCGTGGTCGGCATCGGCGTAGCACCCAACACCGCACTGGCCGGGGACGCGGGGCTGGAGGTCGACAACGGCGTCGTCGTCGACGCGTCGCTGCGCACCTCCGACCCGGCGGTGCTCGCCGTCGGGGACTGCGCCAGCTTCCCCAGCGTGCACGCCGGCGTCCGCAGTCGGCTGGAGTCGGTGCAGAACGCCACCGACCAAGCCCGCCATGCCGCCCGCACCATCCTGGGCCGCAGCGCCGACTACACCGACCTGCCGTGGTTCTGGAGCCAGCAGGGACCGTGGAAGCTGCAGATCGCCGGGCTGTACCGGGCCGGTGACCACACCGTGGCGCGCGGAGACCCCACCGCCGGGAAGTTCTCCGTCTACTGCTTCCGCGACCGCGCCCTGGTCGCCGTGGAGTCGGTCAACCGCCCCGCCGACCACATGACGGCGCGCAAGCTCATCAATGGGCAGGTGCCGCTGACGCCCGCACAGGCCGCCGATCCCGCCCTTGATCTCAGAGCCGTCGCCCACGCCGCCACGATCGCGGCCTAGAACCGGCCCGGCCAGCCCAGAAACGAGACCCGCACCATGCCCGAGAACCCCAGCCGTGACGCCGGCGCCAACCAGCGGCGCGTCGTCGCCGCCACCATCGTGGGCATCACGATCGAGTGGTACGACTTCTTCATCTACGCCACGGCCGCCGGACTGGTCTTCGCCCAGCTGTTCTTCGAACCGGCCGGGCCCAGATCGCGCTGCTCCTGGCCTTCGCCTCCGTCGGCATCTCCTTCCTCTTCCGCCCCCTCGGGGCCTTCCTGGCCGGCCATTTCGGTGACAGGATCGGCCGCCGGGCCATCCTGGTCATCACCCTGCTCCTGATGGGCGGGGCCACCTCGGCCATCGGGCTCCTGCCCACCTACGAGACCGCCGGTGTGGCCGCCCCGATCATCCTGCTGCTGCTGCGGATCCTCCAGGGTGTGTCGGCCGGCGGCGAATGGGGAGGCGCCGTGCTGATGGCCGTCGAGCACGCCCCGGCCCGCCGGCGCGGACTCATGGGGGCCTGTCCCCAGATCGGCGTGCCGCTGGGGATGCTGCTCGCCTCCGGCGTCATGGCCCTGATGACGGGGTGGATCGCACCGGGCGAAGCATTCCTCGCCTGGGGCTGGCGGGTGCCGTTCCTGCTGAGCATCGTGATGATCGCCGTCGGCTACTTCGTCCGCCGCTCCGTGGACGAGTCCCCCGTCTTCGAGCAGATCGCCGTCCGCAAGCAGCAGACCAGAGTGCCGATCGCCGAGCTGTTCCGCAAGCACTGGATCCTGGTCCTCCTCGCCGCCCTGGTCTTCGCCGGCAACAACGCCGCCGGCTACATGACCACCGGCGGGTTCATCACCAGCTACGCCACCGACCCGAGCGGACCGGTGGGGCTGGATCGCACCCCGGTGCTGCTGGCGGTGACCGCCAGCGCGGCGCTGTGGCTGGTCTTCACCCTGCTCGGAGGGTGGCTGTCCGACCGGATCGGACGCCGCAGCACCTACTTCGTCGGCTACGGATGCCTGATCCTGGCGACGTTCCCGCTGTTCGCCCTGGTCGACACGGGCCGGATCGAGACGCTCTTCCTCGGGCTGGCGCTCTTCACCGTCGGGCTGGGCCTGACCTACGGCCCCCAGGCCGCGTGGTACTCGGAGATCTTCCCCGCCCCGGTCCGCTTCTCCGGGGTGTCGATCTCCTACGCCCTGGGCGCGATCCTCGGTGGGGCCTTCTCCCCGCTCATCGCCCAGGCGCTGGTCCAGGCCACCGGCGGGACCACCGCGGTCGCCGTCTACCTCATCGGCATGGCCGCCCTAGGCATCCTGGCCACCAGCCTGCTCCGCGATCGCAGGGGCATCGACCTGGGCATCGACAACCAGGCAGCCCAGGAGCAGGGAGCCACGATCCTGGAGCGTGCGCGACCCTCCGCGGACCGGGCGGACGTGCCGGCCGTCCCGTGAGGCCGTGGGCCACGGTGGGGCGGTTCGGGGCACCCGGTCCGTCCCGCCGCCGTCGGCCGCCGTCGACGCCACGGACCGAGGGCCCCGCCATTCCGCGGTGCAGGAACATCCCGGGTGCCGCATCCGGGAGGCCGCCCGGGGTCAGGCTGTACCGGTGCTGTCCCGCCGCCGGTGGCGCAGGTCGACGACGCCCACGGCGAGAGCGCAGAGGATGATGAGCCCGATCAGCCCGAAACCGGCGGTGATGGCCTGGGCCCAGTCCGAGCGGGGCAGCACGGTGAAGGACACCGCGGTGATGACGGCGATGCCGATGGAGGTGCCGATGCGCTGACCCGTCTGCATGATGCCGCCGGAGCTGCCGGCGTACTCCAGGGGGACTTCGGCCAGGGTAAGGGTCTGGTTGGGGCTCACCACCGCGCCCTGTCCCAGCCCGACGAAGGCAAGGGTGGCCAGCAGCCACCACTCACTGCCGATCCCGTGGTCCTGCAGCTCGATGACGAGCACGCTCAGCGCGAGGCCGAGCAGCACGCTGAGCATCCCGCCCACCACGACCTTCCGGCCGAGCCGGAGCACGTGACGGCCGGCCCAGTTCGCCGCCAGGGCGCTGGCGAGGGCGTTGGGCAGCCCGATCAGCCCGCTCTCCAGCGCGGTGTGCCCCAGCCCCTGTTGCATGTACAGGGCCAGGAGCACCCACACACTGGTGACGCCGAGGAAGTAGAGGCCGATCAGGGTCGAGCCGTAGGAGAAGCTGCGGACCCGGAAGATCGCCAGATCGACCATCGGACTGTGCCCGCCGGCCTTGTACCGGCGCTCCCAGCGCACCCACACCAGCAGGAGCGCGGCACCGACCGGCAGCAGCGCCCACCACCAGGCCGAGACCGCGGCCCTCGCCTCGATGAACGGCAGCAGCAGGGCCAGGACCGCCAGCCCCAGCAGGAGGGCCCCCACGGGGTCCAGCTCGGACAGCGCCTTTCCCGCCGTGCGTCCGCGGGGGAGCTTCAGCAGCGGCCGCGGGAACCACGCCAATGCCAGGGCCAGGGCGAGCAGGCCCACCGGCACGTTGACGAAGAACATCCAGCGCCATCCGTCGGCAGTCCCGCCCAGGTGGATGAGCAGGCCGCCGAGCAGCGGCCCGACTCCCACGGAGATGCCCACCATGCTGCCGAACATGCCGAAGGCCCTGCCCCGCTCCGGCCCGCGGAAGTACTGCTGGATCATCCCCACACCCTGCGGATTGAGCAACCCCGAGCCGAGGCCCTGGACGAACCGGGCGACGGTGAGCACCACCGGGTCGCCGGCGAACCCGGCCGCCAGCGAGGCGAGGGTGAAGATGACGACACCGAGGATGAACAGGAAGCCGCGGCCGAAGATGTCCCCGGCTCGACCTGCTGCCACCAGCACCACCCCGAAGGTGAGCGCGTACCCGGAGAGCACCCACTGGATCTGGGCCTGACTGGCTCCCAGACCCTGTTGGATCGACGGCAGGCCGACATTGACGATGCTCACCCCCACCAATGACATGAAGACGGCCACGAGCAGCACCGCCAGGACGCGCCACCGATCCGGACCGGGCTCGGCCGCGCCCCGCGCCTCGTGCCCTGAGCGCATGCGCTGGGTCGACGTTCCCTGGGCCGATGTTTTCTGGGCCGATGTTCCCTGGGTGGCAGTCCCTGCCGGCCTGTCAGCAGGACACCCGATCGCGTCGGCAGCAGCGTCCGCATCGGAGCGCGAGCGAGGGTCCATGCCGCAACCACAGTCCTTCCGGGGGTACTCCACTCAGCAGGGGGTCTGCCCAGCGTAGACCCGCGGCCGGAACCTGCAGTCCGGCGTCCCGCGCCACGGCAGCACCCGAGCGACCCGGTGGACCACGCATCGGCGCATTCCCGCGGTCTCGCACCGGACGGCGGGTGCCGGAGCGCCGTCCTCGGGGGCGTCGCGCGTTCGCCACCCGGGCGCTGCGGGGCTCGCAGAATCTTAGGGAATCTTGAGGATTGCGCAACGCGAGCGAAAGGTGCGGCAGAGATCCTGAACGGAGGCAGGACATCGGATGCGGCTCGGGGCGGGGCCCCGGGGCGTGCCGGGGAGATCGGGGGAGCCCATGAGCTGGACGGCCAGAGCGGAAGGTTCCGCCCCGGTGGGTGCCGCGGGTGGCGCCCCCCGGCCCCCGGGGTGGGTGGCGGGTCTCGACGCGACCCGCGGGCTGGTGCTGATCGGACTGATCTGCGTCGACGTCCTGCCCCAGGCCGTCCGCGGGGCCCACGGGGCGAGCTGGGTGTCCCTTGTCCTCCCGGGGTCTGCGGCGGCGCTGGTCGCCCTGCTGGCCGGGGTGGGGCTGGCGCTCGGCTGCGGGGGCCGGTTCCCGCACGAGGGCCGGTGGCTGGCCGCCGACCGGTTGGGGACGGCTGTGCGGGCCGTGCTGGTCGGCGGGGTGGGCCTGGGGGCCGGGGCGCTGCTGCCCGAGGACGTCCCGGCGGGCGAGGTCCTGGTCTGCTACGGGCTGCTCTGTCTGCTGGCGATCCCGTTCCTGCACCTGTCGGCGAGGGCCCTGTTCCTCGGCGCGGCGGTCTGCTGGGTCGTGGGTCCGCTGCTGGTGGCGGCCCTGCGGGCGCTGCTGCCCGCAGCCACCTCCTCCACTGCGGTCGCCGGCGTGCTGGAGGAGCCCGCGGGGGCCGTCGCACCGCTGCTGCTGACCGGTACCTCCCCGGCTCTGCCGTATCTGGCCTGTCTGCTGGCCGGGCTGGGCGTGGGGCGGGTGCGCCTGCGCGACAGGGGGATCCAGCTGCGGCTGCTGGCGGTGGGTGCAGTACTGGTCGTCACTGCCCCGCACGTCGGCCGCCCGCTGGGGACGGTCGCTGCCGGTCTGGGGGCGGGGCTGCTGGTGCTGGGGGGCTGTCTGCTGCTCTCGAGGGGGTCCGGGGCATGGGCGCTACCGCTGTCGGCGATGGGCGCGATGGGCCTGACCCTGTACACCACCCACCTGGTGGTGCTGTCCGTGGGGCTCCGCACCGACCCGTCCTTCCCCTGGTACCTCCTCCACCTGGTGGTCGCAGCGCTGCTCGCCCTGCACTGGCGCCGGGCACTGGGGCGAGGACCGCTGGAGCGGGCGGTCGAGGCGAGCGTGCACGCGACCCGCCGCGCCGTGCTCCGCCGTTCCCACCAAACATAAGCACGGGAGATGAGCACCGGGCAGGAGCACCGGGCAGGAGCACCGGGCAGGAGGGGCCGCCCCCGGCCGTGCTCACCACCGAGGGGCCCACCCTGACGGCTCCGGAGACCACCCCGACATATTTCAAGCGGCGCTTCCGGCCCGGCCTGCCGTTCACTAGGGTCGGCTGCGGGCGAACGCATAGACCCCGCCAGTGCGCCGTCCGCCCCTCCCGAGGTCCTCGCCGTGCAGCAGCACGGCCGGTTCCCCTCGGGCCCCCGTGCTTCCACGGACTCCGTGACGGAGTCGGGAGACCGGGAAACGGAGCACTCCACCGGACCTCTCACGCCTGCGTGGGGGCACCGGCCCAGCACACCACTACAACGACGTAGGGAAGCGCCATGACCACAGCACCCAGCATCCACTCCGGAACGACACCACCGGCACGGCCGGCTCCGCAGGAGATCGACGGCACCAGCCGGGCGACCTGGACCGGGCCCGCCGACCTCGGGGTCGAGAACCTCCGGCGTTCCCCGCACCGGTGGAGTGCCGAGCGGGAACGTCCCGAGGACGACGAGGCGGTCATCACCGCGGTGCTGGCCACCGTCACCCACCGGTCCTTCCGGGAGCGTCCCGAGGACGACGAGGTGATCCTCACCTACACGAGCGAGCCCGCCTGCCGGCACATGAGGTGAGGCCCGCGTGCGCGCTGCTCGGGCCACGCCGTCGCTCGAGCGGCGTGCACCGGCCGGGTGCTCGACCAGCGCGTCGCCGCAGTCCTCGCCCAGCCCGTCGACGAGAGTGCAGAACCCCTAGGACGGGCCCGCACCTGCGACGACGCCCGCCCGCCGGGACCCTGAGATCGGCGTGGGCCCGGCCGGAGCCGTCCGCCGAGCACCCTGCGCGGGGCCGGCGGGCGGCTCCGGCGGTGCCTCAGCACCGTCATGGCTGCGCCAGGTGGGTGTGCATGCGCACGCCTTCACCGTTGAAGATGCTGAGCACCTGTGCGGGGTGCCTGCCCGCGGCGCTCATCGCATGGGGCACGTGGGTGTCGAACTCGGCGGCTTCGCCGCGGACGAGGACCAGGTCCTGCTCGCCCAGCCGGAGCCGGAGTCTGCCCGTGAGCACGTAGAGCCACTCGTACCCGTCGTGCACCCGCAGCTCCGGCAGCGTGTCGACGGGCGGATAGGTGATCTTGTAGGTGTGGATGGCGGCCCCTTCGGGGGCGAGGGGGGCGATGGTGAGCCCGTCGCGACGAACGACCGGGCGGCGCACCCTGGGATCGCGGGCCTCGGGCTGCAGGAGGTCGTCGATGCGGATCCCGAGCTGCCGGGTCAGGGGCACCAGCAGCTCCAGCGAGGCCTGGCGCTTCCCCGACTCCAGCCTCGACAGGGTGCTCGTGGACATGCCGGCCTGTGCCGCCAGGTCCCCCAGGGTCAGGCCGCGGGCGCGGCGTGCCGCCCGCAGCCGCGGCCCGACCTGCTCCAGTTCCCCGCTCACCATGTCTCCTCACGTCCTGCCGGCTTGCCACCATTTTGCCATTTCTGCAAGAACCTTTGCCACAGATCGGGCCTGTTGCGCAGACTCGGTCCATGGACGAGATGCAGTGGGATGTCATGGTGATCGGTGGCGGTGCGGCGGGACTGAGCGCCGCCCTGCTCCTGGGGCGGGCGCGCCGGCGCACGCTGGTGGTCGACGCGGGGAGTCCCCGCAATCGGTTCGCGGAGCACATGCACGGCGTGCTCGGCATGGAGGGGGTGTCGCCGGCCGAGCTGCTCGAGCGCGGACGGGCCGAGGCCTCGGCCTACGGAGTGCAGATCGTCCCCGGGGCGGTGCAGCGGGTGGATCCGACCGGGACCGGGGTCGAGGTGACGCTGGACGACGGTGAGTCGGTGCGGGCCCGGATGGTGATCGTGGCGACCGGGATGACCGACGAGCTGCCCGTGATCCCGGGGCTGGCGGAGCGGTGGGGCAGCACCGTGCTGCACTGCCCCTACTGCCACGGCTGGGAGGTCGCCGATCAGCACCTCGGTGTGCTCACGACCTCACCGCTGGGGCTGCACCAGGCCCAGCTCGTGCGGCAGTGGAGCGACACGGTGACCGTGTTCACGGCGGGACTCGGGCCCCTGGACGCGGCCGCCGAGAACCGGCTGCGGTCCCGTGGCATCGGCCTCGTGGCCTCCCCGGTCGTCGAGATCCTCGGTGGCTCCGAGGCCGTCGACGCGGTGCGCACCGCCGACGGCGCGCTGATCGCGGTCGACGCCCTCTTCACGGCCGGCGCCCCGCGGCCGCACACCGCGTTCCTCGACCATCTCGGCCTCGCCACGACGGACACGCCGATGGGCCGGTTCCTGGCCGTGGACGGGACGGGCCGGACCAGCAACGAGCGCATCTGGGCGGTCGGCAACGTCACCGATCCGGTCCTGACCGTCCCCATGTCCATCGGCGCGGGCGCCCGCACCGGCGGAGCTGTGAACGCGGCCCTGGTCATCGAGGACTTCGACCGCTCCGCCGCCCCCGACCGGGCGGCGGAGCCGGCCCCGGGCGAGTACTGGGAGGACCGCTACAGCTCCGCCGAGCGGATGTGGTCGGGGCGCGTCAACCAGGTCCTCGCCGAGATCGCCGCGGACCTGGTGCCGGGCCGTGCCCTGGACCTGGGGTGCGGCGAGGGCGCGGACGCGATCTGGCTCGCCCAGCACGGCTGGACGGCCACCGGCATCGACATCTCCGGCACCGCGATCCGGCGGGCCACCGAGGCCGCCCGTGCCGCGGGGGTCCCCGCCGAGCGGATCTCGTTCGTCGCCGCCGATCTCTCGACCCTGGGTGAGGGCGGCCGGTACGACCTGGTCACGGCCAGCTTCCTGCACTCGCCGGTCGCCCTGCCGCGCACCGAGATCCTGCGGGCCGCGGCACGCCACGTCGCACCGGGCGGGCACCTGCTGATCACCGGCCACGCCGCCGCTCCCGCCTGGGCGGACCTGCCTCCGGGGCACGAGCCGCGGTTCCGCACGCCTGCCGAGGAGATCGAGGACCTGGGCCTCGACCCGGAGCGGTGGGCGGTCCGCGTCGCCGAGACCCGCCCTCGGCAGGTCACGGATCCGCAGGGTCGGCCGGCGAGCCTCGACGACGCGGTCGTGCTCCTCCAGCACCACCAGCACCACCCAGCGGGTGTTGCTGCGGGATCCGGCGAGCGGCGCCGCTGACACAGGGCGGAGCTCGAGCACGTCGTCGTGTCCGGGCCCGCGGACACCGATGCCCGCACGTACCGCCGCGCCCCCGGCCACGGGCCGGGGGCGTCGTGACCTGGGCGTTTCTCTGTGTCCGTCGGTGAACACGCTTTTGCATGCACAGTTGAGAACCGCACGCCCGGAGTGCTCAGGTGGGGAGGACAGGGCCGAGATCGGGTGGGGACGCCGGCCGGCGTGGGGCTCTGCGGGCGGAGCGGGTACGCCAAAAGATGTGGGCGGGACGCAGTGCGCCGCCCACGGCGCCTCGTCGGGGGCCGGGAAGCAGTCCCCGGGACCGTGGGACCCGCCCGGGCGGCGAGCGGAGAGGAGCCACAGGGACATGGTCTTCGCCGGGATGCTGCTGCTGACGGCGGCCCTGCTGCTCGTCCTCCTCCTGGCCCGTGCCACCGTGCTCGAGACGGTCCGCTTCCAGCGGCTCACCGCGATGGCGGTGCTGGGTCTGATCGTGGTCGCCGCGGCGATGTTCGCGGCCGGCCTCCTCGTGACCGGTGGTGCGGTCCTCGGGCTGCTCTGAGCGTGTCTCCGGCGGCCGCGGTCAGGAGGCGTTCCCGGCAGGCCGGGGCCTTGGCCGGAGCGAACCGGGAGGGCGCCCAGGTGCTCTCCGTGCCGTCGCGGTCTCCCGGCACGGAATCACCTCGATCGGGTGATGCCGGCCGACCGGGGGAGGCGGACAGTGGTGGTGATGGTCAACCCGTCCTGCGGGGAGCCTGCAGGACACCTACCGGAGGGAACAGTCATGGCGACCACCACGTTCGACCGGGACACCGGCCGACAGGACCACAGCCGCGGCGCGGTGGCCGGGACGGCCGCTGCCGGCGTCTTCCTGGCCCTGGTCGGGATCCTGCACGTGCTCCAGGGTCTCGTGGCGCTCTTCAACGACGAGTTCTACGTGTACGGCGAGGAGTACATCTTCACCTTCGACATGACCGGCTGGGGCTGGACCCACCTCATCGCCGGCGTCGTGCTCGCCGTGACCGGCTTCGCCCTGATCCAGGGAGCGCTGTGGGCGCACACGCTCGCGGTCGTCCTCGCGGGTCTGAGCATCGTCGTCAGCTTCCTGTGGATGCCCTTCTACCCGCTGTGGAACATCGTCGTCATCGCCTTCGACGCTTTCGTGATCTGGGCGGTCACCACGCGCAGACGGGAGCTCACCCGCTCCTGAGCAGCGTCACGGGCCGGCGGCCTCTCCTGGGCCGCCGTTCCGCGCGGGGGCGGTCAGGGGCTGAGCGAGGTGAGCACTCCGGTGAGCACCAGGACGAACAGCAGCAGGGCTCCTTCGGTGTGCAGCGCCGAGCGCAGGTCGTCCCGGGCCGCCGGATCGGAGCGGGCGCGCACCCGGGGGAGGAGCCTCCAGCGGTTCCAGGCGGCGACACCGACCACGCCGGCGACGACGAGGACCTTGAGCAGCAGCAACCGGCCGTAGCCGGTGGTCACCAGGGCCTCGGCGTCGCCCAGGATCCGCCACCCCAGGATCACACCGGCGACCGTGAGGGCCAGCACCGTCCCGGCGGCCACGGTGGAGAACCGCACCAGGGTGGCCGTGGCCTGGTGGACCGGGAGGTCCCGGGCCTGTCCCAGCACGGCGAGCAGCCCCAGGATCCCACCGATCCAGACGACCCCGGTGGCCACGTGCACCGCGTCGGCGGTGACCACCAGCCAGCTCGGCGCGACGGCGCGGCTGTGGCCCACGACCACCAGCGAGGCGACGGCCAGGGCCACCCCGCCCAGCGCCAGCCGGCCGGCCGGAGCGGCCCGGTCGCCCGCGGCACGGGGGAGGGCGCCCACGGCCACGACCGTGCCGACGCCGGTCATGGCCGCGGCCACCGCGGCGTCGGAGCCGATCGCGGTGCGCCACAGGCCCGGGTCGGCCAGGGCTATCAGGGTGGCTCCGCTCTGCCACATCACCGTGGCCGGGACGGAGGCCACGGCCCCGGCCGCCGCCGCGGCGGCCCCCAGGCCGGCCAGGGCGCGGACCCGCCGGCGGCTGCCCGGCGCCGTGCCGGGCGGGGCGGCCAGCAGCAGGAGGTCGAAGACGACCAGACCGGCCGCGGCGAAGATCCCGAGGTAGACCAGCGTCTGGGCGGCGTGGTGGGCCACCAGCGCGCCGTGCGCGGCCGCCGGGGCGCCGTGCCCGGTGGGCGGCGTCGCCGGGGCGCCGATCGAGAAGGTGAAGGACCCGGAGATCGGGTGCCCGTCGGCCGAGGGCACCCGCCAGGTCACCCGGTGGGTGCCCTCGGCCGCGAGGGGCGCGGCCGGGGTGACGGCCACGGTGGAGTCGAGGGCTTGGACGTCCACCGGGAGGGGCTCGCCGGAGGGGCCCGCCACCTCGATGTCCTCGGCCGTGGCGCCGACGGGCTCGGTGAAGGACATCGTGACCGTGCGCGGCGGCTTCTCGAGGACCCGGGCGTCGGCCGGATCGGTGGCCGGCTGCTCCGTGTGGGCCGCGGCGGCCGGTGCGGCCAGGAGCGTCAGCAGCATCGCGGTCAGGGCGGTGAGGAGGGCCAGGACCATCCGGGGGGCCCTCCGCTCCTCGCTGCGAGGGCCCGGTGTGGCCCGGCCCGTCCTGGTCGACTGCATGGGTCGAACCCTAGTCGGCCGGACGGGCGCGGGGACGCCGCACCGGGTTTCCGCCGCGGCGTCACCCCCGGTAGGTTTCGGACCAGGGGCTCAGGCGGTGTGCCGGCCCGGGGCAGGGGGCAGCAGTGGAGGACAGCCGATGAGCCGGCGCGCGGCAGCGTGCTGGCTCCGGTCGTTGCTGGTCACCGCCGTCGTCGTCTCCCTGGCCGCCGCCGGACACCTGGCTGCCGGCGGCGCTCTTCCCCCCGCCCTGCCGATGCTGGGGCTGGGCGTGGGCCTGCTGGGCCCCGTGGCCTGGGTGGCCAGGCGGACGCTGAGCCTGCCCCGCGTGCTCGTGCTCCTGGGAGTCACTCAGATCGGGCTGCACGAGGTCTTCACCGCCTGGTCGACCCCCGCGGACTGCCCTGCCGGTGGCCACGGCCACCACATGCCCCCCGCACCCGGCCAGTCCTGCCTGCCCGGGGGCGTCCCCGGGATGGGCCACCACGGCCTGGACGAGTTCGGCGCGGCCATGCCGGCCGGTCACCTGGCGGCGGTGGTGCTCACCGCCGTGGCGATCTCGACGGCGGAGAACGCCCTGGAGTGGGCGCTCGCCTGGCTGCGGCCCCTGGTCGCTGTGCCGCACCCACCCCGTCTGCCCCTGGGATTCCGGCCGGGGGACCTTCCCCCGGCGGAGCGCCCCGTGCTGAGACGGCGAGGGCTGCGGCGGGACCGGGTGCGCGGGCCGCCCGTGCCGCGGGCGCCGAGGGGAACCTGCTGGGGATGACCCCGGCGGGGCGGTCCCGGGCGCCCGCCTGCCGTTGACCCCACGACTCCTCCTGCGCCGCCGTGTCCCGGCGGCGCGCACGAAAGGCCCATCGTCATGACGAACACCACTGCCCCGCGCCTGATCACCAGCACGTCCGTCCTCGCCGTCGCCGCCGGGCTGACGGCCCTGGGACTGTCTCCCGCCGCCGCCCACGTCTCGGCCACCTCCACCTCCACCGCCGCGGAGGGCTACGCCCAGGTCACGTTCTCCGTGCCCAACGAGTCCGACACCGCCTCCACGAACAAGCTGGAGCTCACCCTGCCCGAGAACACCCCGTTCGCCTCGGTGCGGACCAAGCCCGTGGAGGGCTGGAGCGCCGAGGTCACCGAGGAGCAGCTGCCGGAACCGGTGCAGATCGGGGAGGGCGCCATCACCGAGGCGCCCGCCACCATCACCTGGACGGCGGACGAGGAGCACGCGATCGAGCCGGGCCAGTTCCAGACCTTCACCATCTCGGTCGGCCCGCTCCCCGAGGAGGGGACCACCCTGCTGCTGCCGGTGACCCAGTCCTACACCGACGGCCGCTCCGTGGCCTGGGACCAGCCCATGGCCGAGGGGGAGGCCGAGCCCGAGCACCCGGCACCGTCCCTGACCACCACCGCCGCCGAGGCCGACGGCCACGGGCACGGCACCGACGACAACGCCGGGGCCGCCACCGCGGCCGAGGAGGCCTCCACCCAGGGGTCCGTCGGCACGGGGCTGGGCTGGGCCGGACTGGTCGCCGGGCTGCTGGGGCTGCTCGCCGGGGTCGTCGCCCTGGTGCGCACCCGTCGCCGCGGCTGACCTGCGCCCGGCGCGGTCCGGGACGGCACCCCGCGAGGCGCGGAAGCGCCCCGCAGGGGTGCCGTCCCGGTCGGGTCCGCTGCGCCGGCCGGTCCCGGGGCACCGCTCCGGGACCGGGCGGCGCGGCCCCAGGTGCGCTCAGAGCGTGCCCTGCTCCTCTGACCCGGCCGGCAGCGGTGCCATGGTGGTGACGACGACGGGCTGGGCGGTCAGGCCCTCGATCAGCGTGTTCAGGCGTGCGACCGCCGGCCCGGCGGCGTGGGCCGCGAGGTCGCGCTCGGACGCCCACTTCTCGAGCATCACGATCGACCCGTCCGCGGCGTCGTGGAGCGCGTAGAGCAGGCATCCCGGTTCGTCGTGGACCGCGGGAACGGCCGTCCGCAGGGCCTCGACGAGACGGTCCCGGGAGCCGGTGGCGGGGGTGAAGACTGCGGTGACGACAACGGTCATGATGCTGTCCTTCCGGACGACGGTGGATGGCCGAGCTGGCTGGAGCGACCACGGTAGCGCATCGCACGGGAAGCCCTGTCCGCCCGCACGCGCCGCCGGGCCCCGACGTGCCGTCCTCCCCGGGTGCCCCGTCGACCTGGCGCGGACAGCAGGGCAGACTGCTGTCCGGGAGCACTGCGCTGTTGTGCCACGACCGGGGAGGACACCCATGGACCACCGCCACCTCGTCGTCGGTGCCGGGCCCGTCGGCCGGGCACTGGCGCACCAGCTCGTCGACCGCGGTCACGAGGTGACCGTCGTGACCCGATCGGGCTCGGCCGCCGTGCCCGGCGCCCGGTCGCCGGCGCTCGACGCCTCCGACGAGGACGCCCTGACCCGGGCGGCGGAGGGCGCCGGGGTGCTCTACAACTGCGCCAACCCCGGCGACTACACCCAGTGGGGAAAGGTCTGGCCGCCGTTGGCGTCCGCGCTGCTCGCCGCCGCCGAGCGCACGGGAGCCGTCTACGCGATGACGGGCAACCTGTACCCCTACGGCCCGGTCGACGGCCCGATGCACGAGGGGTTGCCGGACGCCGCGACGGATGCCAAGGGCCGGCTGCGGGCGGCGATGTGGCGCGCCGCCCGCACCGCCCACGACGAGGGGCGGGTACGGGTGGTCGAGGTCCGGGGATCCGACTACATCGGTCCGGGGGTCGGCTCGAACGGGCACATCACGCGCGTGCTGCCCGCGGCGCTGCGGGGCCGGCCGGTCACGGTGCTGTTCGCCAAGGACCAGCCGCACACCTTCACCAGCCCCGCCGACGTGGCGCGGCTGCTCGTCGCGGCGGCCGAGGACGACACCGCGCACGGGCGGGTGTGGCACGTGCCCAGCAATCCTCCCCGCACGCAGGAGCAGGCGCTGACCGATGTCCTGCGCGCTGCGGGCAGGCCGCCGGTCAAGGTGCGGGTGCTGCGCGATCCCGCGCTGGCCGGCATCTCCCTGGTCGTCCCCGTGCTGCGGGAGATGCGCGCCCTGTCCTACCAGTGGGACCGGCCCTACGTGCTCGACGACGCGGCCGCCCGCCGGCACTTCGGCCTCGAGCCCACGCCGTGGGACGAGGTGTGCCGCAGCACCGCGCACGGCGTGCCGGACGGGCGCTGAGACCTCCGGACCGCCCCTGGGGCCCGTCACGCAGCCGTGCGGTGCCGTGCCCGCGTCCCGTGGGCGGGGGACCTCGGCCGCTGCTCCGGGGCCGTGGGCGGGGCGGAGCGGACGTGGCGGTGTCCGGCTCCGGGCGCGGGGCGTCGAGGTGCCCGGTGCCGGGCGGCCCCGTTGGGGAGGTCTGCGCCGCGCGAACGCGGCCCCGGCCGCAGCTCGTCGGCGGGAGCGCGCCGGGCGGGCGCGGCGGACCTCCCTTGTGGGGACACTCGCCGGTTTCCCCTCTCCGTGTGCCTTCGCACATGATGAAGTGGGTGTGCGACGCCGTCCCACACCGGTTGCTCCTGATCTTGTCCCCGGGATGGCCACGGGTGGTTGCGCGGACAGGGGAAGGACGCCACGGATGAATCCTGCGGTGCTGCAGACCGAGGACCTGGTGAAGACCTACGGCCACGGCCCCCACGCCTTCACGGCCCTCCGCTCGGTGAGCCTGGCGATCGAGGCGGGGGAGTCGGTGGCGATCGTGGGCAAGTCCGGGTCGGGCAAGTCCACCCTGATGCACCTGCTGGCCCTGCTGGACGCGCCGACCTCCGGGTCGGTGGCGGTGCGGGGCCAGGACGCCGGGTCCCTCTCGGTCCGGGAGCTCAACGCCCTGCGCAACACGATGTTCGGGTTCGTGTTCCAGCAGTTCTTCCTCACCCCGGGGCAGACGGTGCTGGAGAACGTGGTGCTGCCCCTGAAGATCGCCGGGGTGCCCCGGGCGGAGCGGCGCCGCCGCGGACTGGCGGTGCTGGAGCGGCTGGAGATGGCGGAGAAGGCGGCCAGCCGGGCCACCGACCTGTCCGGGGGCCAGAAGCAGCGGGTGGCGATCGCCCGGGCACTGGTCAACGACCCGTCCGTGATCTTCGCCGACGAGCCCACGGGAAACCTCGACTCGGCCACCGGTGCCGTGGTCCAGGACATCCTCTTCGAGCTCAACCGCGAGCGGGGCATCACCGCGGTGATCGTCACCCACGACGCGGAGCTGGCTGCACGCTGCGACCGCCAGGTGCACCTGCGCGACGGGCTGATCGTGGAGGCCCCGGCTTCCGTGCCGGCGGACCCGCTCGAGGCCGTCGTTCCCGCCGACCGGGACGAGGTCGCCCTCGGGGTCTCCGGAGGCGCCCGGTGACGTGGACCGACATGGTCGGCTCGGCCGTGGCCAGCACCTTCCGGGGCCGGACCCGCACGGTGCTGACCGTGGTGGCGGTCTTCATCGGCGCGCTGACCCTGACGCTGACCTCGGGCATGGGCACCGGGGTGAACCGCTACATCGACCAGACCGTGGCCGCCTTCGGCGACACGGACGCGCTGTACGTGCAGAAGTCCCAGCCGCTGCTGGAGCTCTCCACCGGCACCGGCCCACGGGCCTACGACCCGGAGGACACCCAGGTCGCCACGGGCTTCGGGGTCTCCTTCGCAGGGCTCACCGAGGAGGACGTCACCACCGTGGAGGACACCCCCGGTGTCACCGAGGTGCACCCGGTGTACAACGTGGTCCCCACCTATCTGCGCGCCGACGGGGCGAGGTTCCAGCTCGCGCTCGGCATCCCGGTCGACGGCGAGGGCCTGCAGGTGGTCGCCGGAGCCACTGCCGCGGACGGGGCGGACGAGCTCGCGATCCCCGACAGCTGGGTCGCCGACCTGGGGTTCGCCTCGGCGGAGGACGCGGTCGGGGAGGTCCTGGAGGTGGTCATGACGAACATGGCCGGGACGGAGCAGGCCTTCGAGGCCACGGTCTCGGGGGTGACCCAGGCCAGCCTGGCCGGGGTCGCGATGAATCCGCTGCCCTCGACCTCCTTCAACGAACGTCTCTACGCCTACCAGATCAGCGGGGGGCCGGAGGAGGTGGCGGCCAGCTACATCATGGCGCGCGCCGTCATGGACGATCCCGCGCAGGCTCCCGCGGTGCAGGAGCGGCTGGAGGAGGCCGGCATGGTCGCCTCCACGGTCGAGGACCAGCTCGGGATGTTCCGCACCGTGATCGACGCCGTGATCTGGATCCTCAACACGTGCGCGGTGATCGCCCTGCTGGCGGCGAGCCTGGGCATCGTCAACACGCTGCTGATGTCCGTGCAGGAGCGCACCCGCGAGATCGGGCTGATGAAGGCCCTGGGCACCAGCGGGGCGAAGGTCTTCGGGCTGTTCTCCCTGGAGGCGGTGTTCATCGGCCTCCTCGGCGCGGTCCTCGGCGTGACCACCGCGGTGGTGGCCGGGTCCTGGGTGGCCCGGTGGCTGGCCGAGGGGTTCCTGGCGGGGCTGCCGGGGCTGTCCCTGTTCGTCTTCCGGGCTCCGGAGATCGTACTGATCGCCGTGGCCGTGCTCACGATCGCCTTCGCGGCCGGCACGATCCCGGCCGTCCGGGCCGCGGGCAAGGACCCCATCACCGCCCTGCGCCACGAGTGACCGCACCCACCGTCCGGCCCGCACCGTCCCGGAACTCCTCGCCGCGGGCCGAGCGTGCGGGTCAGGTGCGGTAGCAGTAGGAGTCGGAGGAGGCGTCCCCGCCCTGCAGCCGGATCTGGTGGACGCGCAGGCCGCGGAAGTCCTCCTGGTCGAGGAAGAAGTCCTTGTCGATCGACAGGCCGCCGGTGTCGGTGTCGGCGTCGATCTTGGCCATCCAGGCGCCGATCCCGTGCGGGTAGAGCTGGTCGTCCCAGGCCCCGTAGAGCGAGTTGGTCACGTAGACCCGGGTGCCGTCGCGGCTGGTCTCCACCATCTGCGGGCCGCCGCCGAGCCAGGTGTCCGGGGCGGAGGGGTGGGCGGCGCGGTCCCCGATCCCGCCCAGGCGCACGGACCCGGTCTCCCGCGGGTGGGCCGGGTCGGAGACGTCGTACTGCTTGAGCTCCCCGGTGCCCCAGCAGGAGACGTAGAGCCACCGGTCGTCCACGGACAGCGAGATGTCGGTGACCAGCGGCGGCACCGCGCCGAACGGGCGCAGGAACTCCGGCAGCTTCTCCGCGTCGAGCGGTTCGGCCGGGATGGAGATGACCTTCTCCGCGGTCCAGTCCCCGGCCTCGGTGCGGTGCCAGTGGAAGATCGAGGCCGAGAGGTCCTCGGTGGAGATCACCGCGTCCACCAGCCCCCAGGTCGCCTCCGGGTCGTGGGCCGGACGCAGCTCGAGGGCCATCTGGTGCTCGGGCCCCAGCTCCACCCGCTGCAGGTGCCGGCCTTCGGCGAGGTCCCAGAAGTGCAGGGCGTGGCCGTACTCCTGGTTGAGGAGCTGCTCGGGAACGATGCCGTTCTCCACCATGGCCGGGGTGCCCCACTCGCTGGTGATCAGCGTGTTGTGCATCAGGTGCCACCACGCGTCGTAGGCCAGGTGCTGGGGGCCGCGGTCGGTCTCCCACCTGCCGATCACGTCGAAGGTGCTGTGGTCGAGCACCGCGATGCCGCCGGGTCCGCCGTCCCCGGAGGCGGTGCCCAGGCAGGAGAGGTACACCCCGTCCGGGCCGCAGTGCAGGGTGTGCGGGCGGGAGTACCCGGCCTTCTCTGCCAGCTCGTCGGCGGTGATCGTCTTGACCACTCGCGGATTCCGGGGGTCGGGGTGGGTGTCGGCAACGTGCACGTTGGACGAGCGCAATCCGGGCATCAGCAGGTACCGGCGGGACAGGTCGTCCATGTCGTGGCCTTCGTGCATCAGGGAGCTGCTGCAGGCGTTCCAGCCGAAGTGGTGCAGCTCGTCCCCGGTGCCGGGCATGTCCTCCCAGCCGACCACGGTGCCGTAGGAGTCGGAGTCCGGGTCGAGGTCGATCACGCTCAGCGCGTCCGGGCGCTGGGCGTCGTGGTCGAAGGCCACCACGTAGGCCAGTGTCTCCCGCGGGGCCGCGATGGCCTGGGTCGGGGAGCGGTAGAACGTGGGATCCATCGCCGGGACCGCTTCGGCGTCGGACCCGTGGTCGTGGCCGGTGGAGTGGTGGTCGTGCTCGGAGGAGTTCATCGGACCTCCCTTGCTGGGGCGGGCGGGTGGATGCCGGGTGCTCCGTCCCGGGTCTCCCGAGGAGGGGCGGCCGGCACGGCACCAGTCTTCCACCCCGTCAGCGAGTAGACCAGGTCACACGTCGTCCTTCCAGGCCTCGGCTCCGACGTCCAGCCACACGGCGTGGTCGGGCGGCAGCTGCCCGTCGCCGAGCGGGCCGCTGGCCAGCAGCACCTCGGCACCGGCGGGCAGAGGGACCTCGGCGCCGGAGAGGTTGACCAGGCAGCGGAACCCGGCGCCCCGGCCGTAGGCCAGGCACCCGGACGGGGCCTCCGCCCAGGCGAAGTCGGTGGTGGCCAGTCCGGGGTGGGCCCGCCGGATCCGCAGCGCACGCCGGTACAGCTCGAGGGTCGAGCCGTCCACCCCGTCCTGGGCCTCGACCGACAGCTCCCCGAAGTGCTCCGGCTGGGGCAGCCACGCGCCGCCCTCGCCGAAGCCGAAGGAGCCGCCGGACCGGGTCCAGGGCAGCGGGACGCGGGCGCCGTCGCGGCCCTTGAGCCTGTGGCCGGTGCGGTGCCAGACGGGGTCCTGCAGGTGCTCGTGGGGGATGTCGGGCACCTCGGGCAGGCCGAGCTCCTCGCCCTGGTAGAGGTAGGGCGAGCCCGGCAGGGCCAGCATCATGAGGGTGGCCGCCCGCGCCCGGTCCAGTCCCAGCCGGGAGTCGAGCACGGGGTGGCGCCCGTCGGCGAGCAGCCACGCGTCCGGGTCGGTGTCCTCGGGCAGGGCCAGGCGGGAGGCGTGACGGGGGACGTCGTGGTTGGACAGCACCCAGGTGAGGCCGCCGCCGGCTCCCGTGTGGCCGGCGAAGGCCTGGTCGATCACGTCCACGAACTGGTCCCGGTCCCACCGGGACTTCAGCAGGGAGAAGTCGAAGACCTGCCCGAGCTCGGTGGGGCGGGCGTAGAGCCAGGTCCGCTCGTTGGCCGGGTGCCACGTCTCGGCCACCGCCATCCGCGGGGGGTCGTACTCGTTGAAGACCTCCCGCCACTCCTGGTAGATCGTGTGCACCTCCTCCCGGTCGTAGAGCGGGTCGGTGCCGTCCAGCGGGAGCATGCGGTCCAGGGTCGGCTGGTCGCGCAGCGGGTGGGAGAGGTCCTTCGCCAGGGAGTGGGCCACGTCGACGCGGAATCCGTCCACCCCGCGGTCGGCCCAGAACCGCAGGGTGTCCTCGAAGTACCGGCGCACCTCGGGGTGGTCCCAGTTCAGGTCCGGCTGCTCCTTGGCGAAGAGGTGGCAGTACCACTGACCGTCGTCCACCCGCTCCCAGGCGGGCCCGCCGAAGTGCGAGACCCAGTTCGCGGGCGGGCAGGCGCCGTCGTCGCCGGTGCCGTCCCGGAAGATGTAGCGCCCGCGGGCGGGGGAGCCCGCCGGTGCGGCGAGGGCCTCCTGGAACCAGGGGTGCTGGTCGGAGGTGTGGTTGGGGACGATGTCGACGATGATCCTGATGCCCAGCCCGTGGGCGCCGGCCACCACCCGGTCGAAGTCGTCGAGGGTGCCCAGCCGCGGGTCGACGTCGCGGTAGTCGCTGATGTCGTAGCCGCCGTCGGCCAGCGGGGAGGGGTAGAAGGGGCTGAGCCAGATCGCGTCCACCCCCAGCTCGGCGAGGTACGGCAGGCGGGAGAGCAGCCCGCCCAGGTCCCCGAGACCGTCACCGTCGGAGTCGGCGAAGGACCGGGGGTAGACCTGGTAGACGACCGCCGTCCGCCACCAGTCCGGATCGGGGGCGGCCGGGAGCGGGGCGAGGGAAGAGGACATCGGGACTCCGTCCGTGGAAGAGGGGGAAGGTGCGGCGGCGGGCAGGTGCGGGTGCGGACCGGCCGCGGTGGTCGCCGGCGGTCCGCACCGGCTCAGCCCTTGACCGAGCCGGCGAGCATGGCCTTGACGATGTGGCGCTGGAAGAAGAGGAACACCAGGATCATCGGGGCCATGATGAGCAGGGACCCGGCGTTGAGCAGGACCACGTCGGTGGAGTACTGGCCGACGAAGTTCTGCAGGGCACCGGCCATGGTGCGCTTGGCCGGGTCGTCCATCAGCACGATGGCCAGCAGGAACTGGTTCCAGGTGGAGATGAACATCAGCAGCCCCAGGGAGGCGACCGCGGGCAGGGCCAAGGGCAGGTGGATGGCCCGGAAGGACTGCCAGGTGCTGGCCCCGTCCATGCTGGCGGCCTCGGAGAGCTCGGCGGGTGCGTTGAGGAAGTGGGCGCGCATCCAGAACACGGCGAAGGGCATGTTCAGCCCGATCAGCGGCAGGATCAGCCCCAGGCGGGTGTTGAGCAGGCCCATCTCGCGGATCTGGTAGTACAGCGGGACGATCGTGACCTCGAACGGCAGGGTCAGCCCCAGCAGCAGCAGCACGAAGAGGATCGACCCACCGGGGATGCGCAGCTGGCCCAGGGCGTAGCCGGCCATGGTCGCCAGCAGCACCCCGAGGGGCACCACGCCCAGCACGAGCAGGAAGCTGGAACCGGCCAGGGTGGTGATGTCGGCGACGTTCCAGGCGTCGATGAAGTTGTGCCACTGCGGGTCCGCCGGCCAGCTCAGCCCCAGCGGCACGGACCCCTGGGGCTGCAGGGCGGTGAAGAACATGCTCAGCAGCGGGAAGACGGAGAAGGCCATGGCCAGCAGCAGCAGGGCCACTCCGGGGATCTGGGTGCTTTTGGAGGTTCTCATGCTCACTTCTCCCGGAAGAGCTTCTGGAGGGGCAGGATCACGGCCAGCACCAGGGCGCTGAGGACCAGCGCCAGGGCGGAGGCGAGGCCGATGCGGGACTCGGTGAAGCCCAGCTGGTACACCTGCACACCGGGCACCATGGTGGAGTACCCGGGTCCGCCCTGGGTGGACATGAACACGATGTCGAAGCTGGCCAGGGCGGCGATGATGGTGATGGTCACGCACACCCCGATCTCCTGGCGCAGCCCGGGCAGGGTGATCGCCCGGAAGGTCTGGAAGAACCCGGCCCCGTCGAGCTTGGCCGCCTCGTAGAGGGAGGTGTCGATCTTGCCGATGCCCGACATCAGCAGGATGGTGCAGAACCCGAGGTTGATCCAGGTCCCGATCAGACCCACCGCAGGCAGCGCCCAGGCCGGGTCCCCGAACCAGGCGCGGGTCACAGCTTCGAGCCCGACGACCGACAGCAGCTGGTTGACCGCACCGGTGGTGGCGTACATCCAGCTCCAGGCGATCGCCGCGGCCGCGGCCGGGATGACGTAGGGGATGAACAGCAGCGTCTGGGCCAGTCTGCCCAGGCCCTTGCTGCGCAGCTCCCGGATCAGCCCGGCCACCAGCAGCGCCACCGTGACGGGGACAACGGTGAAGAAGATGATCAGGAAGAAGGCGTGCCAGATCGAGGACAGCAGCTGCGGGTCGGTGAAGACCCGCACATAGTTCTCCAGCCCCACGAACGTGGCCGGTGTGATGCCGTCCCAGTCGTAGAAGGAGTACTGGATCGAGGCGGCCAGCGGCCGCAGCACGAACACCGCGTACATCAGTGCTGCCGGGGCCGCGAACAGCCATCCGGCCCAGTTCTTCCTCCGCCGCCGGGGGCGCGGTGCCCGCTCGGGGGTCCGCTCCTGACCGGCGGGCGCCGCCGGGGCGGGCCGGGTCAGGCCCTGCAGGAGGCCGCTGGAACCGTCGAGGGAGCTCATCGTCCCAGCTCGTCCTCGTACTTGGACTGGACCGCGTCCAGCATGTCCTCCGGGGTGGTGGCCCCGTCGACGAGGCGCTGGGCCTCGGAGTTCCAGGTGGTGGTCAGCCCGTTGGTGGCGTTCTGCACGAACTGCACCTGCCCGTCGGCCTCCACCAGCTGGGCGAAGGCCTCCTGGATCTGGGCCCTGACCGAGCCCTCCTCCGTGGCCGGGACCTCCCCTTCGCCGGAGGGGGCGAAACCGGCATCGGCGACCACCTGACGGGCCTCCTCGGAACGCAGGAAGTCCAGGAACGCCGCGGCGGCGTCCTTGGCGTCCGAACCGGCCGGGATGGCGAAGTTCGAGGCCGGGTCCGACATCGTCGCCGGCTCCTGGCCCTCGGGGGCGGGAGGCAGGAAGAACCCGACGTTGTCGCCCATCTGCTCGTCCAGGGCGGCGGCGTCCCAGTTGCCGGAGGCGTAGAACAGGGCCTCACCGTTGGCGAAGCGCCCCAACGCCGCGGTGGCGTCGGTGCCGTTGGTGTCCTCCGGGTAGTACCCGGCCTCGGCCCAGTCCTGGATCGTGGCCAGGGCCTCGGCGGCCTCCGGGGTGTCGATGGTGGCCTCGGGGGCGTGGAAGATCCACTCGTTGACCGACTCCGCGCCCAGGGCGTGGTTGAGCATCATCTGCGTGCTGGTCATGACCTGGCCGGTCTGGTTGCCGGCCATGATCGGCACCATGCCGGCCTCCTCGGCCTGAGCCAGAAGTTCCTCCAGCTCCTCCATGGTCTGCGGCGGGGTGGACATGCCCAGCTGCTCGGCCAGCTCCTTGTTGTAGTAGAAGCCGGTGACGGTGAAGCCGTCGGCCATCGTGTACTGCGAGCCCTCCCCGCGCACCCCGTCCTCGTTCACCCGGTACTGGGCCAGCTGACCCTCCGGCAGCTCGTCCCAGGTGTAGGCGTCGGCGTAGGCGTCCAGGTTGGTCAGCAGCCCGTCCCCGGCCACATCCGACAGGGCGATCACCCGGGCGATGTCCGGCGGGTCGTCCGAGGCCAGCACCCGCGGGGCGTTCTGGGCCTGCACGTCATCGGGGTCATAGCGGCCGGTGATGGTCACGTTCGGGTGCTTCTGCTCGAACGCCGCGATCAGCGCCTCGTCCTTGGCCTTGAGCCCGGCACCGTCGTAGAGGGTCAGCTCGATGGGCTCCTCGCCCAGCTCGGTGGACACATCCGTAGGCGCCGCCTCGGGAGCCGCCGGAGCCGAGCCCCCACCGGGAGGCGCGCAAGCGGCCAGGGCGAACACTGCGCAAGCACCTGCTCCCAGCACACGCAGCCTCGTGCGTGTCAGACGGGCAGAATCCTGGGTGACCAGACGATCGGTCATGGAACTTCCTCCTCCGGAAAGGGTGTCGCCCCCTTTTCGGAAGCGCTTCCGAATATGATTCAGGTCATAGAGAAACAATGTCAACCCCATAGGGCGCACAGTTTTGCGTGGATTCTGTGCGGAGGGAGCATTGTTCGTCGTGATGTCGGAACGTTGTTTGGGAAGCGTTTCCGAAGGATCTACACTGAGGCCATGACCTCCTCGAGAACCGTCGGCCTGGCGGACGTGGCCCGTGAGGCCGGCGTCTCCCTGGCCACCGCCTCACGGGCGCTCAACAGTGCCTACGGCGTGGCCGCGGCCACCAGGGAGCGTGTCACCGAGGTCGCCCGCCGCTTGGAGTACGTCGCCTCCCCGGAGGCCTCGCGCCTGGCCACCGGAGCCACCCGCAGCGTCGCCCTGGTCGTGCCCCACCTGGACCGCTGGTACTTCGGGGAGATGGTCGGCGGCCTCGAGGAGATCCTGCGGGAGGCCGGTCACGACGTGCTGCTCTACCACGTCGGGGATCCCGAGGGCCGCCACGCGTTCTTCGAGCGCCTGCCCGCCCGCCGCAAGGTCGACGCGGTCGTGGTGGTCGCGGTGCCGGTCACCGACCACGAGCGGCGCCGCCTGGAGCTCATGGGCGTCACCATCGTCGCCGCCGGCGGCCAGGACGCGACCTATCCCTACGTCTCCATCGACGACGCCGCCGCCGTGCGGCAGGCCACCGACCACCTGCTGCGCCTGGGTCACCGGCGGATCGCCATGATCACCGCCGTCGACCCCGACCGCGCCGATCAGCCGGCCCACCGGGGGCGCACGCGGGGCTTCTACGCGGCCATGGCCCACGCCGGTGTCCCGGTCGACGAGGAGCTCGTCGTGACCACCGACTGGGGCGGGGTGCCGGCCGCCGAGGCCATGGAGAAGCTGCTCAGCGTCCGCGAGCTCCCCACCGCCGTGCTGGCCCACTCCGACGAGATGGCCCTGGGCGCGATGCGCACCGTCCGCCGCGCCGGACTGCGGGTGCCCGAGGACATCTCCGTCATCGGCATCGACGACCACCCTCTCGCGGAGCTAGTCGACCTCACCACCGTCCGCCAGCCGGTCCGGGACCAGGGGCTGCAGGCCGCACGGCTGCTGCTGGCGCTGCTGCGCGGGGAGGACCCCGACCCGGCGCAGAAACTGCCCACCCGCGTCGTCGTGCGCCGCAGCACCGCCCCGGTCCGCGACGCACCGTCCGGCTCCGCGGCGGAGACCCCCGCGCGCTGAACGAGGCCCGCGGCCCCGGGGCCGCACCCGGACGCGGGCGCCTACGCTGGACGGGTGAGCAGCACAGCACCCGCCCCGTGGGTCGAACGCCACCAGGTGGCCGTCTACCTGGGGGCCATCGCCGCCGCGGTCCTCGTCGGCTGGGCGGTGCCCGGTGCGCCCGCGCTCGCCCCGGCCGTCACCCCGGTGCTGGGACTGCTGCTCTTCGCCACGTTCCTGGCCGTCCCGTTCGCCGCGATCGGCCGGGCCTTCACCGACCTGCGCTTCCTGGCGGCCGTGCTGGTGGTGAACTTCGCCGTGGTGCCGGTCGTGGTGCTCCTCCTCTCCCGGGCGGTCGCCGACCACGAGGCCGTGCTGATCGGGGTGCTGCTGGTGCTGCTGGCTCCGTGCGTGGACTACGTCATCGTCTTCACTGGTCTCGCCGGCGGCGCCGCCGACCGGCTGCTGGCCGCCGCCCCGCTGCTGATGCTGGGCCAGATGCTCCTGCTGCCCGCCTGGCTGCTGGTCCTCGCCGGCCCCGAGGCGGTCGCCCTCGTGGAGCTGGGGCCCTTCGTGGAGGCGTTCGTGCTGCTCATCGTCCTGCCCCTCGCCGCGGCCGCGGCGGTGCAGCGGGCGGCGCCGGGCTCCGCCGCGGCGCGCCGGGTCGTCACGGCCACGGCCGCGGCGACGGTGCCGCTGATGGCGCTGACGCTGTTCACGGTGATCGCCTCGCAGGTGCGCGGGGTGGGGGAGCAGCTGGCCGAGCTCGTGACCGTGGTGCCCCTCTACATCGGCTTCCTCGTGGCCATGGTCCCGCTCGGGCTCCTGGCCGCCCGGATCGCGGGCCTGGACGTGGCGGCCTCCCGGGCGCTGGTGTTCGGCGGTGCCACCCGCAACTCCCTCGTGGTGCTCCCCCTGGCCCTGGCGCTGCCGGAGCGGCTGGCGCTGACACCGTTCGTCGTCGTGGCCCAGACCCTGGTGGAGCTGGTGGGGATGGTGGTCCTCGTCCGGCTGGTCCCCCGCCTGGTGCCGGGCCGCGATCCACGACACAGTGGGGGCACCACCCCGTCCGATCGAAAGGCACCCCGCCCATGACGCAGCGCCTCCGTCCCGCCGCCCAGGCCCTCCGACTGTGGGGGGTCCGCCAGTGGGGGGTCGCAGCGCTCGCAGGGCTCGTCGCCGCCGCGCTCCTGGGCCTGCTCTGCGCCCCCGTGCCCGGGCTCCTCCTCGGCCGGGAGGACCCGGCCGTGGGGTGGCGCCCCGCCTGGATCGGCGTCTCGCTGCTCACGGGCGCGCTCGTGGCCTCCTACGTGGTGCCGGTCGCCGGCGGCACCCCGCTCCCCGAGGACGACGACGTCGCCGCCGTCACCGTGGCCCGGGCCCTCGAGTCCGCGGAGCGCCGCAGCGCGCTGCTCGGCGCCGTCGGGGCGGTGCTGGTGGTGGCGGGCTCCGTCCTGCCGGGGGTCGGCGTCCTGGCGCTGGTGGTGGCCGCCCTGGCCGTGCTGCACCGCCTGTCCGGGCAGGCGGCCTGCCCCGTCAACGCGCCGGTGAGCGCCGCCAGGAACAGCGTGGTCCCGCCCGCGTCCGAGGTCCCGCCCGAGGACTGATCACTGCCGCGGATCGAGCGCGGCCCAGGTCTCCAGGCGGCTCACGGCCGTGCCCACACCGTCCTCCGCGCGGATCGCGGCGCCCAGCCGCCGCGCCCGCTCCCGCAGCGACCCGTCCCGCAGGCACCGGTCGAGCGCCTCGACCAGGCGCTCGGTCGTCAGCCGTCTCCGGGGGACGGGGGCGGCTCCCGCGCCGAGCTCGTGGACCCGTGCCGCCCAGAACGGCTGGTCGACCCCGTAGGGAACCGTGACGTGGGGGATGCCCGCGCGCAGTCCCGCCGCCGTGGTCCCGGCCCCCGCGTGGTGCACCACGACCGCCGCCCGCGGCAGCAGGAGGTCGTGCGGGACGGCGGTGCGCACCAGGATTCCCGGACCGGGGTCGCCGTCGAGGGCGAGTCCGCCCCACCCGGTCAGCAGCACCCCGCGGGAGCCCGTGGCGCGCAGGGCGGCCGTGACCGTCGCCGAGGTCCGGCGGGCGTCGGCGCTGGACATGCTCCCGAAGCCGACCACCACCGGGGGCGGCCCGTCGGCCAGGAACGCCTCGAGCTCGGGGTCGAGGGCGGCCCCGGGATCGTCGAGGAGCCAGTACCCGGTCAGCACGTGACCGGTCGGCCAGTCGGGGGGCTGGGGGAGCACCTGGGGGCTGATGCCGTACAGGGCGCCCGTCTCCGGCCGGGCGGCGGATCTCTCCGCGAGGCCGGCGGCCGTCCGTGCGGCGCGCTCGGCCGGGCGCGTGGGGGCGGCCGCCGCGAGGGCGGTGATCCGGTGGGCCAGGCGGTTGCCGGCCCGCCCCGACCACCGGGGCACGTGCGGGGCCAGAACTCCGGGGAACGCGCCGGTGACGGGACCCAGCGGATGCAGGTGCGCCGAGAGGAACCGTGCCCCGGTCCGTTCGGCGACCGCACGGGCGATGGGGGCGCCGCCGATGCCCGCCAGGACCACGTCGGCCTCCGGGGCGGCCTCCAGGAGCGCGGCGGTCCGCACGGCGGCCTGGCGGCTCACCTCCTCCTGCATCCCGCGCGGCACCAGACCGCGCATCCCCTCGCTGGAGGGCAGGCGCGCGGCGGCCTCCTGCATGCTCCCGGGCAGGGCGAGGGCCGGGACGCCGTGCTGCTCCGGGAGCCAGGTGAGGTCCTCGGGCGCCGCGACGACGGTGGGGTGGCCCCGGGCCCGCAGGCCCGCGGCGAGCGCGGTGTAGGGCTGGACACCACCGCGGGTGTCGACGGCGACGATGAGCACGTCCATGAGCACCTCCCTTAATGCAACACATTGTTGCATTAAGGGAGGTGCTCACCCCAGATGTCTCGAGCCGACGGCGCGGGTTCCCGGGGCGGCCGGCGTCCGGGGGCGGGCGCGGCGGGCGACAATGGGGGCATGTCCGTCACCGGCTCCGCCCCCGAGCCCCGCCCGGCACGGTCTCCCGGCCGGGCGGGACGTCCCGCCGTGCCCATCGACGGCGTGGTGCTGGCCGCCACGCTCGAGGAGCTGGCCGTGGCCGGACCGCACGCGCTGAGCGTCGACCGGGTCGCGCGGCGGGCGGGCGTCCACCGGACCTCCGTGTACCGGCGCTGGCCGGACCGCGGATCGCTCGTCGTCGCCGCCCTGGAGCACCAGCTGGACGCCCTCGGGGCGCCGGCGGACACGGGCCGGTTGCGCACGGACCTCGCCTCCGTGCTCGGGCCGCTGGCGCGGCACCTGGCCACCCCGGGCGGCCGGGCCCTGCTGCTCGTGGCCCTGGCGGACGGGCTCTCCGGCGAGGTGGAGGCGGTCGTCGCCCGGCGTCTGGCCGCCACGGAGCAGCCGCTGGACGCCCTGGTCCGCCGGGCTCGGGACCGCGGGGAGTGGGGACCGGGCACCACCGCCGCCGAGGTGGCGGACGCCCTGGTGGGCGCCGCGCTGCACCGGGTCGTCATGCTCCGGCAGCCCGTGACGGACGAGTGGGTCGACGCCGTGTGCGGCCTGCTGGCGCGGGGGGCGGCGGCCGGGACCGGCCGCGGCTGAGGGCTACCGGCCGGACCGGCCGCTGCCGCTGTCGTCGGCCGGATAGGGCTCGGCGCGCAGCAGGCGCGCCAGGTGGGCGGCGTTGCGGGCGGCCCCGGCCGTGGTGGCCGCGACCTTTTCCGGCACCTCGTCCAGGTCCTGGTAGTCCACGGTGTGCATGGCCTCGCCCACCCAGTAGGTCCCGGCCTGGGCCGGGACGGTGAACCCGACGTCGCTGAGGGCCTGCGTCATGTCGGCGATCGTCTTGTGCGCGCCGTCCTCGTTGCCGACCACGGCCACGATCGCGGTCTTGTCGTACATGATCGGCCGGCCCTGGTCGTCGGTCTCGGCGAGGTCGGCGTCGAGGCGCTCGATCACCCGCTGGGCGACGCTGCAGGGGTGGCCCATCCAGATGGGGGTGGCGAGCACCAGGATGTCCGCGTCCAGGACCTGCTGCCGCAGGGCCGGCCACTCGTCCCCGGAACCCATGTCCACCTGGACCCCCGGCTTCACGTCGTGGTCGACCACCCGCACGGAGGAGGTGGTCACCCCGTGCTGCTCGAGCGCCTCCAGCACGTGGCGTGCCATCAGCTCGCTGCTGGACGGGGCCGGTGACGGGGTCAGGGTGCAGACGAGGGCGACGGCGGAGAGCTGGGGCATGGGAGGGTCCTTCCGGGCAGGTGCGGGCATCGGTGCGGTCTCCCTGCCCAACCTACTCCGTCGCTCCCCGCAGGGGCGGCCCCTCGTGCGATCCGCCCGGGGTTCGTAGACTGGCCGTTCGCGCCGCGGAACCGCGGTGGTCGACGAGAGAAGGGCATCCCCATGACCGATCAGCACGACGGCGCCGCCAAGGTGCGCGAGCTCATCCGGAAGACCCGCATCGCCATGCTCACCCACGCCGACGAGCACGGCAACCTCATCTCCAAGCCGATGGCCACGCAGGACGTGGACTTCGACGGCACCGTGTACTTCATCGCCGAGCGCACCTCGGACCAGGTGCAGGACCTCCAGCAGCGGCCCTCCGTCAACGTCGCCTACGCCGGCGAGGGCGCCTGGGTCTCGCTCACCGGGACCGCGCTGGTGCTCAACGACGTGGACAAGCTCAAGGAGCTGTGGGACAGCTTCACCGGCTCGTGGCTGGAGGGCGGGCCCGAGAACCCGGACAACGTCCTCATCGAGGTCACCGGCCGTTCCGCCGAGTACTGGGACACCCCCGGCGGGGGCAAGGTCACCCAGGTGGCCAACTTGGTCAAGGCCAAGGTCACCGGGGACACCGTCAAGGGCGACAAGGGCGTCGTCGACCTCTGACGCCTCCGCCGTCCGCTCCGCCGGCCGCTCGGCCGGGCCGGAGCGGACGGCTCCGGCCCGGGCGTGTCCGGCGGTGCGAGCGTAGACTCCGGGCATGGCTACCACACTGGTCCGTCCCCGCAACGGCAAGCTCCTCGCCGGCGTCTGCGCGGCGCTGGCGAACCGCTTCGGTCTCCCGAAGTTCCTGGTGCGCCTCGGCTTCATCGTCTTCGGCCTCGTGGGCGTGGGGGAGCTGGTCTACATCGCGCTGTGGATCATCATTCCCAAGCAGACCTGAGCCACCGCGGGCACCGCTCCGCGCGCCGTGGCGCCGCCACGGGGCGCCCTCGCGTCGCGGCCTCCGCACCTGTCCGCGCGCTCATTCCCGCGCGCTCACCGCGCCGCGGCCGGCACGCCGCCGAGCAGGCGGCGGTAGCTGCGGTGGACGTTGAGGGCCACGGCGGTGGCCACGACCGCCTTGAGCAGGTCGCCGGGGACGAACACGAGCGAGCCCAGCAGGGACGTGGACAGCGGCAGCCCGGCGACCACGGCCGTCCAGGGCACGCCGAAGGCGTAGACGACGCCGATCCCGCCCATGACCGTGCTGAGCAGGACGGCGGCGAACCGGGCCGCGGGCCGGGCCTGCCGCAGCGCCCAGTGCTGCACCAGGAGACCGATGACCAGGGCGGCCGGGATCCAGCCGAGCACGTAGCCGCCGGTCGGCCCCAGGAACACCCCGAGCCCGCCCCGGCCGCCGGCCAGCAGCGGCAGCCCGGCGAGCACGAGGACCTCCAGCACGACCACCGAGAGCATGCCGCGGACCGGGCCGAGCAGCGCGCCGGCGAGCATCACGCCGAGGGTCTGCAGGGTGATGGGCACGGGAACGATGCCCACGGTGATGGGCGGCACCAGGCCCAGGGCGGCGATCAGGGCGGCGAACACCGCCACGAGGACGGTGTTCTGGGTGGTCTGCGGGTTCTCGGCGGCCATGGGGATCCTTCGGGTGGGCGGGACGGGAGCTCAGTCGGACAGGGGAGGAGCGGGGCGCGGCTGCGGCGGGGCGGAGTCGTAGCACCGGGCGTCGATCGCGGCGGAGATGTCCTGGGCGGACTCCAGCGTGCGCACCAGCAGGGGCACCAGTACGGCCACCGGGCGGTGGTGCAGGCCGCGGGCGAACTGCGCTTCGCGGATCGCGAGGTACTGGGTGCGGATCTCGGGGATGAACCGGATCGTCATGGACAGGGCCAGACTGATCTGGGCCGGGTTCAGGCCCAGGCGCCGGGCCGGGCGCAGCAGCGCCTCGAACAGGGCCAGCATCTCGCTGAACGCGGTGCTCAGGGTGACGGCGTAGGCGAGGAAGCAGAGGCTGAGCAGCCGCAGGGCCGAGACCGCGGCGGCCTCCCAGCCGGTGGTCAGCACCAGGGTGACGGCGACGACCCCCACGACGAGGAACAGCCCGGCCAGCATGCGCGCCAGCCGCAGCAGCGGTGTGCGAGTCAGCAGCACCGCCGCCGCCGCGAGGACGAAGAAGCCGATCTGCGCCGCGAGCCCGGGCACCGCGTACAGGGCGATGCTGGCGAGGAAGAGCAGCGCGAACTTGGGCCCGGCCGGCACGGCGGCCAGCGGCCCGGCGGGGCGGGCGCCGGTCACGAGTCGCTGATCCGGCAGTAGAACTCGAGCGCCCGGCCGGGATCGCCGTCGAAGGCGATGCGGCCCTCGTGGACCACGAGGGCGCGGTCGTAGGCCTCGACCATGTCCAGGTCGTGGGTCACCACGATCGCCCGCTGGTCCAGGCCGTCGATCGTGGCCTGGAGCCGGCGGCGGTTGCGCCGGTCGAGCATGGTGGTGGGCTCGTCGAAGACGACGGTGGAGGGTTCCATCACCAGCACCGCGGCCAGGGCGACCATCTGCTTCTCCCCGCCGGAGAGCGTGTAGGACTCGCGGTCCCGCAGGTGGGCGATGTCCAGGCGATGCAGGACCGCGTCCACCCGGTCGGTGAGCTCGGCGCCGCGCAGCCCGAGGTTCTGCACGCCGAAGGCGATGTCCTCGCCCACCAGGGGCATCACGATCTGGTTCTCCGGGTGCTGGAACACGAACCCCACCTGGCGCCGGATCCGCTTGGCGTCCCGGGCGGTGCTCACCCCGCCCACCTGCACCGTTCCGCGGGAGGGCAGCACCAGGGCGTTGAGCAGGCGCACGAGGGTGCTCTTGCCCGAGCCGTTGAGCCCGATCACGGCGATGCGGTGCTCGTCGAGGGTCAGGTCCACGTCCCGGAGGACGTCCCGGCCCTCCCGGGTGACGGTGACGTCCGTGAGCCGCAGCCCCGGGTGGGGGCCGGAGGGGCCCGGGGGCGCGGAGCGCTCTCCCCGGCGGCGCGGGCGGCCGGGGACGGAGGGGGCGGGGCGGGGGATCGGCACGGTGCGGATCAGTCCTCGAAGTACAGGGAGGCGTGCAGCCGGCATCCCGGGTTGAAGCGCGCACCGCAGCGCGGGCAGCCGTCCGCGTCCCGGTACTCGCGCACGGTCAGCTCGTGGGCGCAGACCCCGCAGAGGACGGCCGCGGCGTCGCGCTCGGCGGCCGGCCACGGCACGGCCGGGTGCCCCGCGCTCTCCGCGTGGCACAGGTGGCAGGGATAGTACTCCTGGCAGCACCAGAACCTGATCGCGACGACGTCCAGCGCCGTGCGGTAGTGGGTGCACCTCGTCTGGTCGTCGACCGTGCTCCCCAGGACTCTCGGCACGGTCACCTCTTCTGCTCGATCCTTGGTCCTTGACGCATCTGTGCTGTGCGCGTCCGGGCCGGGCCGGCTCGGACGCCGATGCCATTATCTCTGCTCGGGTTCGGCCTGCCCGTTCCGGCGCGTCCAGCCGGCACCCAGAGGGCTGTCCTACAGTTCGGGGCTGACGTACGGTGCCCTCCTGGTGCGCCCCGACGCCATGCCCGAGCCGACGCAGGAGCCGCATGCCGACCTTTCCTCGTTCCCAGCCGTCCGCCCCGGCGCCGCTGCACCGGTGGCGGCTGGCCGTGGCGCTCGCCGTCGCGCTCGTCCTGCTGGTGGCGGCCACGGTCTCGGCCACGGCCGTGCGCTTCGCCCGGCTGGCCGGGAACATCGACACGGTGGACCTGGTGCGGGAGGACGTCGCCGCGGTCGGCGGGGGCGGGGTCAACCTCCTCGTCGTCGGCTCGGACGCCCGGGACGACGACCCGGGGATGGGGGACCGTGCTGACTCCATGGTCCTGGTCCACCTGAGCGAGGACCGCTCCCGGATCGACGCCGTGCAGATCCCGCGCGACACCGTGCTGGACCTGCCCGCGTGCACCGAGGACCTCGGCTACGCGTTCTCCGGCTACTACGGCATGGTCAACGGTGCGCTGGGCGCCGGCCCTGGCTGCCTCGTGTCGGCGGTGGAGGCACTGAGCGGGGTGCGGCTCGACCACTTCCTCGAGCTGCGCTTCGAGGGCTTCGCCCGCGTCGTCGACGCGCTGGACGGTCTGCCCGTGGACCTGCCCGAGGCCATGTTCGACCCGAAGGCGGAGCTGGACCTGCCGGCCGGTGAGCAGGTGCTCGACGGGCAGCAGGCCCTGGCGTGGGCGCGGACGCGGGACAGCTTCCCGGAGGGCAGCGACATCGGGCGGATGGGCAACCAGCAGACGGTGATGTACACGATCGTGGACCGGGTCCGGGAACGGAGGCTGGTCACGCATCCCGGCCGGGCGTACTCCTTGGCGGACGCCGTGACGTCTTCGGTGCGCGCCGACACCGACCTCGCCGATCGCCGGACCCTCGTCCGGCTCGGGGCCGGCCTGGCGCGCGTTCCGCGGGAGAACATCAGCATCGCGACGATGCCGTGGGAACCGGACCTCTACGATCCCAACCGTGTGGTGCCCTCGGCGGCGGCGGAGGAGCTCTTCGCCGCCCTGGCCCGCGACGAGCCGGCTCCGGGTCCTGCTGATCCGGCCCCGCCGATCGGGGCGTCCGGCACGGTCTCGTGAGGCCGGCGGGCCTCAGCCGGTGGAACGGCCCAACCGCTGCGCGTGGTGCAGGTCCCCGGGGGCCGTGCCGCTCAGGGCGGTCTCGGCCAGCGCCTCGCCCAGCGCGGGGGCCTGCTTGAACAGGTTGTGCCCGGCCAGGGCGGTGAGCCCGTCCTCGGACCACACGCCCACGCCGTCGTCGCCCCAGGGCAGGCGGGTGACCCAGCAGTGCACGTGGTCCACCGGGGACGGGTCGAGCCCGGGCAGGGCCCGCCGCACATAGCCGACCGTGCGTTCGGCGAACGCGGCGAGCTGCCCGGGGTCGGCCAGGCTGCCGTCCGCGCGGGCGTCCGTGTCGGCGCTGAGGCCCACGGAGTAGTGCCGGCCGTCCGGGTACGGCGCGGCGTAGACCCCCGTCTCCCCGAACGCGCCGCTGCTGTCCTGGAACGTGGGCAGCCCGGCCGCCCCCGGCGGGTCCGGCACGGCGAAGGTCAGCCGGACGTGGGCGCCCAGGGCGACCGGCAGCCGGAGACCGGCCCCGTGCGCCAGCGGGGCGGTGCCCCGCCCGGCGCACAGGACCACGTGGTCGTGGTCCTCGCAGGTGGTGCCGGTGCGCACCTCCACCCGGCCGGGGCCGGTGCGCCGCACCGAGAGCACGTGCTCGTGCAGCATCGACTCCCGCAGCCGGTCCGCGAGGGCGCCCACGGCGGCCAGGGTGCGGATCGCCCCGCCCTCGGCGTCGAGCATGGCCGGCCCGTCCCAGGCGGCCAGCAGCGGCAGTCGCTCGCGCAGCTCCGCGGGCTCGAGCCGCCGGACGGGGATGTCCGGGAAGGCCTCCAGGGTGCGCAGCTTCTCGGCCACGCCGTCCCCGATGGCCACGGCCCCGTCCGGGGAGATCAGCTCCACGCCGAACTCCTGCTCCCAGGCCCGCCACAGAGCCCGGCTGCGGGCGACCAGCGCCACCAGCCGGGGGTCGTCGTGGGCGTGCCGGAAGATCCGGGACTGCCCGGCGGACTGGCCGCCGCCGGGCGGGCCGGACTCGTACAGGGTGACGTCGGCGCCCCGGGCGCGCAGGGCGTGGGCGGTGGCGAGGCCGACGATGCCCGCGCCCACCACGGCCACCCGGCTCATCGTGGTCCTCCGGAGGCTCTCAGGTGCCGTCGCGTGGGCTCAGCCGTCCTGCGCGGGATCGGTGCTCTCCCCGAGGATGTCGTCGAAGGCCTCGCGCACCGCCTGCCGGGTGGCCAGGCGCACGCTCGCGGCGCCCTGCTTGTCCGCGGTGTCCGCGTCGGCGATGTTCTGGCGTTCCTCGCGCTCCTGCTCCAGGGCGTGGTCGCGGGCGGAACGGATGCGGTCCATGATCTCGTTGGCTTCCATGACCCCATCCCATCACGGGAACCCCCTGTTTGCACAGGGGGCTGATCATTCGGCGCGCGGCCGGGCCAGCTCGACGGGCCCGGTCACCGCGGGGGCCTCGGGTGTCCCGCTGCCCACCATGACCACGGCGCTGGCCGCCACGACCAGGCCCATGCCCAGCAGCTGCAGGACGGTGAGCCCCTGGCTGAGCACCAGCAGCCCCGCCAGCGCCGCGACGGCGGGCTCCAGGCTGAGGAGGATCCCGAAGACCTTCGGCGGGATGGACCGCAGGGCCAGGAGCTCGAGCGAGTAGGGCACCACCGAGGACATCAGGGCGATCCCCACCCCGCCGGCGAGCACGCCCCACGTCAGGGCCGGGGCGTGGGCGGTGGCGACGCCCACGGGGGTGACCAGGACCGCGGCCACGACCAGCGCCACGGCGAGGCCGTCCAGCTGGTCGAAGTGCCGGCCCGCGGAGCGGCTGCCCAGGATGTAGGCCGCCCAGCCCACCCCTGCCAGCGCCGCCCAGGCGATGCCCACGAGGTCGAGCTCCGCCCACGGCACCGTGAGCGCCTGGGAGATCAGCACGACCCCGGCCAGCGCTGCGAGCACGGCGAGCACGTCCCGGCCGCGGCGGGAGAGCACCGCCGAGAGCGCGAGCGGGCCCAGGAACTCCACGGTCACCGCCACGCCCAGCGGCAGCGTGGCCAGGGACTGGTAGAACGCGAAGTTCATCCCGGCCAGCGCGGCCCCGAACAGCAGTCCGGCGCGCCAGGCCTCGCGGCTGCGTCCGCGCAGCCGCGGCCGGATGACGAGCAGCATGATCACGGCGCTGAGGAGCAGGCGCATCGTCACCGTGGCGGAGGCGCCGATCAGCGGGACGAGGACCGCGGCGAGGGCACCGCCGAACTGGACGGAGACGACGGCCGCCAGCACGTAGGCGGTCGGGCGCAGGCCGGGGCGGCGGGCAGGGGAGAGGGTGGTCACCCGTTCAGGGTAGGGCCCCGCCGCCGTCCCCGCTCACGGCCGGTCCGCCAGGCGCAGCGTGCCGTGCACGGGTGCGCGGTCGAGCACCCGCACCTCACCGAGCCCCCGCCGCGCGGCGGCCTCCCGGAGTCGCTCCCGCAGCAGCGGCTGGTGCACCGCGAGGCCGCCGCCGACCACCACCGGCCCGGACAGCGCCAGGCGCCGGGACACGGTCGCGGCGAGCTCCGCCAGGGCGTCCGCGGTGCGGTCCACCAGCCGCATCGCGTCCTCGTCCTGCGCGGCCGCCTCGAACGCCACCCGGGAGAGGCCCGCCCAGAACCCGCGCTCGGGGAGCGTGTGGAAGCGTTCGATGAGTCCGCCGGGCTGTGCGAGGCCGCAGCGGTCGAGGACCGCCCGGTCCAGGGCGTCGGGGGCCTGCCCGTCGTCGTGCCGGGCGAGCGCTCGGCGCACCAGCTCCCGGCCCATCCAGTAGCCGCTGCCCTCGTCGCCGAGCAGGTGGCCCCAGCCCCCGGCGCGGGCTTCCCGCCCGCCGGGCGCGGTCCCCCACGCAGCGGAGCCCGTGCCGGCGATGACCGCGATCCCCGTGCGGCAGCCTCCGGCGGCCAGCACGAGCCGGGTGTCGTGCACCACGACGACGCGGGCCCGGCCCGCGTGCGGGGCGATCAGCCCGCGCAGCGCCTCCGCGTCGGCCGCGGTGTCCACCCCGCCGGCGCCCGCCACCACGACGTCCGCGTCCGGGGCCCCCAGCTCGGCGAGGACCTGCGCCAGCACGGAGGCCGCCGCGTCACGGCTGACGTTCTGCACGTTCGCGCTGCCGCCGAACGCCTCCTGCGCCACCGTGCCGCCCTCGGCGCGCAGGCCGTGGGTCTTGGTGCCGCCGATGTCCAGGCCGATGAGGATGCTCATGGACCCATCCTGCCGGTCCCGCTTCCCGGGCGGGGCGTCCGCGGCGGTGCCCGGCGCGGTGCGTCGGCCCGGTGCGTCGTCGCCGGCCGCACCCCTGGCGGGAGCGCACCGGCGCGGTTGCCCGCGCAGGCGGCCGGCGGTCAGACTGTCACGGTCGTCCCGCGCTCCCGGCGCGGACCGGCGCGACGTCCCTGGCGGGCGTCCGGGCCGGGACGCCCGCACCGCGGCACGCCGGCCCGCCACGTCTCCTCGTCCGGCACGGTGAAAGGACCAGCCCATGACCTCGGCCCGGTACGTGGTGGTCGGCGCCGGCTTGATGGGCGCCGCCACCGCCTGGCAGCTGGCCGAGCGCGGCGAGGAGGTCGTGCTCGTGGAGCGTGACGTCCCGGCCGGCCCGCGGGGCTCCTCGCACGGGTCCGCCCGGATCTTCCGCTACGCCTACGCGGATCCCTTCTACGCGGAGCTCGTCGTCCGCTCCGAGCCGTGGTGGGCCCAGCTGGAGCGCGGGTCGGGGCGCCGGCTGATCGACCGGGTCGGCGGCGTGGACCACGGCCGGGGGCGGGAGCCCGAGCGCCTGGCCCGTGTCCTCGAGGCGGCCGGCGTGGCGCACGAGCTGCTCGGCCCGACCCGGGCCCGCTCCCGGTGGCCGCAGCTGACCGTCGAGACCCCGGTCCTGTACCAGCCGGGGGCCGGGGTGCTGGACGCCCAGGCGACCGTCGAGGCCATGGTGGAGCTCGCGGCGGCGGCCGGGGCGCAGCTGCGCACCGCCTGGCCGGTCCGGGGGATCGTCCGGACCGGCGCCGGGTTCACGGTCTCCGGCCCCCGCGGGGAGACGCTCGACGCCGGGCACGTGGTGGTCGCCGCGGGCGGCCACCTGCCCGACCTGCTGGGGGAGCTGCCCCTGCCGCCGGCGTTCCTGGCAGGCCTGCCGCGGCTGAGCGTGCGGCAGGAGAACGCCTTCCACTTCCCGTACCGGGACCCGGGGCAGCCCTGGCCCACCACGATCCACGAGGACGGGGGGAAGCCGGTCTACTCCCTGCCCGGCGGGCGGGACGCCGGCTGCCGCGGCCAGAAGGTCGCCGAGTACCACGGCGGGCGGCTCCTGCGCTCGGCGGCCGTGCAGGACGGCGTGGTCGACCCCGCCCACCGCGCCCGGGTGGTGGCCCACGTGCGGGCCCGCCTGCCGGGACTGGTCCCCGAGCCCTACGCCGAGGCCACGTGCCTGTTCACCAGCACCCCGGACGAGGAGTTCGTGCTGGACTCCGCCGGCGGGATCACCGTGGTCTCGCCCTGCTCGGGGCACGGGGGGAAGTTCGCGCCGCTGCTCGGGGCGATGGCCGCCGATCTCGCCACCGGGGCCGGCGGGGTCCCGGCCCGCTTCCGCCCGGGCACGTCCGCCCGTCGGCGCCGGGGCTGAACGGCGCCGCGGCTGAGCGGCGCCGGGTCACCCCGGCGCCGGGGCGTCCTCCCGCAGGTGCCGGTCGAAGAAGGCCGTGATCCGCCGCCGGGCGTCCTGGGTGGCGGGATCGTCGTAGGCGGTGCGGCTGAACCGGCCCAGCACCCTCAGCAGGAGGGTGAGGTCGGCGGGGTCGTGGTCGTTCATGAAGCCGTGGCCCACCCCGGGGTAGATCCTGATGTCGTGCTCCACCCCGGTCTCGGTGAGGATGCCCTCCAGGCGGCGCCCGGCGTCCGCGCCCAGGGGCGAGCCGTCCGCGCCGCCGTAGCTGCCCACGATCGGGCAGGCCCGCGGCAGCCACTGCTCCGCTCCCTCGGGACAGCCGCCGTAGTTCGTGCTGGAGGCCGCGAAGCCGTGCTCCGCGGCCAGTGCGAGGGCGTAGCCGCCGCCCATGCAGAAGCCGATGACGCCGATCCGCCCGGTGCAGTCGGGGCGGGCGGCGAGCCAGCGGCGGGCCGCCTCCACGTCGTCGAACGTGCGCCCGCGGCGGGCGCCGAGGTCCTTCAGCACCGTGCGCAGGCAGCGCAGCCGGCCACCCCGGTGGAAGAGGTCGGGGGCCACGGCGAGGAAGCCCTCCTCCGCCAGCCAGTCCGCCTGGTGGCGCAGGTCCCGGCTCATCCCGGTGAAGTCGTGCACCACGACCACACCGGGCCAGGGCGGCTCAGCGGCGGGCACCGCCACGTGGGCGGGCATCGGTCCGTGGTCGGTGGCGAGCAGCGCGGTGGTCATGGCCGGATCCCCTCGACGGGCGGTGGAGACCGAGTCTGCCACCCCGCCGGGGACCCTGCCACGGACGGGGACCGGGTTACGCCCGGACGGACAGGGGGCGGGCGTCCCCGCGCGCCACGAGCCGGCGGCGGTGGACGATGCCGCCGCCGAGGGCGGCCACGAACACCACCGACATGACCACGAGCAGCGGCCACGGGCCGAACTGGTAGATCAGCGGCACCGAGGCGGCCGTGACCAGGCCGCCGCCGAAGAACGGCTCGAAGAACAGCTGCTTGTAGCCGAAGGCCTCCATGGCCGGGCTCTCGTCGTGCGGGTCGGCGATGCGCATGAGGATCAGGCCGGTGGCCGTCACCCCCATGGACTGCCCGAAGTCCCCGATGCCGCGCTCGAGCCAGTAGTCGGGAATGACCTTGGGCACGAAGTAGAGCAGGAAGCCGGTGCAGAACACCACGCCGGCGAGGGAGAGGACCAGGAAGGCCTCCCAGTTCGCGGCGATCGCGGTGAGGGACAGGGTGGCGATCGCGGCGAGGATCAGGAAGTCGAGGGCGAGCCCCTGGATGCGCAGCATCATCTGGTGGTCCAGCAGGTGGCCGATGCCGCGCCGGTCCATGACCAGCTGCACCACCACCCCGCCCAGCATGGCCAGGGGGAAGAGCGGCACGAAGGCGAGCAGCTCCACGGTGTCCGCCCACAGGGCCTGCTCGATCCACTGCAGGGCGGTGAGCATGAGGTAGCCGATGAGGATCGCGACGCCCACGACGGCCACGTGCAGCGTCAGCGGCTCGATGGACGCCGGACGGGAGGTCATCATGGCCGCGGGGATGTTCTCGTCGCGGCGGTAGAGACCCTTCTGCTCCTCCACGGACTGCTCGACATCGCCCTGGAGCACCCGGGTGCGCCCGGTCCGCACGCCCCAGTTGATCACCGCGATGCCGATCACGATCCCGCCCACGAGGCCGATCGTGGCCATGCCGAGGGCCAGGTCCGCGCCGTCGGCGAAGCCCACCTCCTCCATGACGCCGCGCATGCCGGCGGCCGTGCCGTGGCCGCCCTCGAAACCGATCTCGATGAGCGCCCCGGCCATGGGGGAGATGCCGAACAGCGGGGTGAGCACCAGCACCACCAGCAGCAGCCCCACCACGTACTGCCCGGAGCCGAAGGCCAGGCCCACGGACAGCTGCGGGCCCGCGAGCTTGGCCACGCGCCGGGGTCCGGGGATCGTGGCGCCGAGGAAGAGGGTCGCGAAGACCACGCTGATCAGCAGACCGGGCAGCGCGGACCAGACCTCGAGGATCTGCGGGGTGAACAGCCCGCCGTCCGCGAGCCAGCCGACGCCCGCCGCCTCCCCGACCCGGCCGAGCACCTGGGGGCCCGCCAGGAGGGCGAGGAAGCCCACGATGATGGAGCTGGGCAGGAAGACCTTCTGGATCCACCGGACCTTGACCCGCAGCCACTTCCCCACCAGGAACAGCGCTGCGAGCAGGACGAGGGCGAAACCGACGTGGTCGGGACTCATGGGAGGGCTCCTGGGTCGAGGGCACGAAGGGTCGGGCCAGTCTACGGGCGGCCCCGCCGCGGCACGCCCGGCCGGCCCCGGTAGCCTGGCAGGAGCCCATGCCGTCCCCTCGCCCAGGAGCCCCCGTGCCCGCTTCCCCCGTCCCGGACCAGCCCTCGACGCCCTCCGGCGTCCCGTCCACCGCGCAGGCCGGTGCCGACCGTTCCCCCGGTGCCGCCCCCGGCGGGGCGCCGAACACCGGAGGGTCCGTCCGCCGCAGCCTCCCGGCCAACGTGGTGCGCGGCGCACTGATCGGGGTGGTCGAGACCGTCCCCGGCGTCAGCGGAGGCACCGTGGCCCTGGTGGTGGGCATCTACGACGAGCTCATCAACTCGGCCGGCCACGTGGTCTCCGCGGGAAAGCGTCTCCTGCTGGGCCCCGAGCGCGCCGCCGGAGCGAGGCACCACCTGGCCCGGGTCGAGTGGCGGATCGTGCTGCCCGTGGCGATCGGCATGGTCGCGGCCCTGCTGACCGTGGCCGGGCCGATGAGCCACCTCGTGGAGGAGTACCCGGTCACCATGCGCGCGCTGTTCTTCGGCATGGTCCTGGCCTCCGTCGGCGTGCCCCTGCGCCTGGCCGGCGGGGCCCTGCGCGCCCGGGACGCGGCGGTCGTGGCCGCCGCGACCGTCCTGGCGTTCGTGCTGGTCTCCGTGCCGCCCACCACGGTGACCCCCACGCCCGTGCTCGTGGTCCTGGCGGCCATGGTCGCCGTGTCCGCGCTGCTGCTGCCCGGCCTCTCCGGGTCCTTCCTGCTGCTGACCATCGGGCTCTACCAGCCGACCCTGCGTGCCGTGGACGAGCTCGACCTCGGCTACCTGTCCCTGTTCCTGCTGGGCGCAGCCCTCGGCATGGTGGTGATCGTGAAGGGCCTGCAGTGGCTGCTGGACCACCACCACCGGGTGACCATGCTGGCGCTGACCGGCCTGATGCTCGGTGCTCTGCGCACCCTGTGGCCGTGGCAGCTCGAGGACCGCACCCTGCTCGCTCCCGAGGGGGACTGGTGGCTGCAGCTGCTCGCCGCCGCGGCCGGGTGCGTCGTCGTCCTCGTCCTCCTGGTCGTGGACGCCCGCACCCGGGCGCGCACCGGGCACGGGGCCCAGGAGGAGCTCGCCGGGGTGGAGTCCGGGCGGGACGACCCGCGCGGCTGAGCCCGGACGGCGGAGGGCCCCGGTGTCGCGCACGACACCGGGGCCCTCCTGGTGGTTCGACGGCTGAACCGTACTACTCAGACGCCGTCCTTGAAGTTCTTGCCCGCGTCCTTGACGTTCTCGCCGGCCTGCTTGGCGCTGCCGGACAGCTTGTCCGCCTGGCCCTCGGCCTGAAGGTCGCGGTTGTCGGTGGCGTCGCCGACCTTTTCCTTGGCAGCACCGCCCGCCTTTTCCGCGGCGTTGCTGATCTTGTCTCCGAGTCCCATGGAATCTCCTTCCGTCGGTGAACAGATGCCCCCAGCGTAGACCCCTCAGCATGCTGAAGGAACAGCATCCGGGGCGGCGGGCCGGATGTTCCCGCACGGCGAACGGCCCGGCTCAGCGCTCGGGCACGTCGAGGCCGGCCTCGGCCAGGCGCTGCCGCAGCCAGCCGGGGATCTTCCGGTCCATCCGCCGGTAGCGGGCCAGGTGCCGCCGCCAGTCCTCGGCCGCGACCGGGTGCGGGGCGTGCGCCGGGAGACGGGGCTCGTCGGCGTAGTTCAGGACCAGCTCCACCCCGGGCCGGGCCCAGCGCCGCTCGGAGACCGTGACGAGCAGGGTGGCCGAGAGCCAGGTCCCGTCCACGAGGTCGGCGTAGTCGTCCTGGAGGGCGCGGACCAGCCGCCGTGGGGCGCCGCGCCCGGCGACGTCCACGGGGTGGTGGGACGTGGTGCCGCCGCGGACCTCCCGCACCTGCAGGCGCAGGTCCCGGCCCACGCTGAGGACGTCCAGCACCAGGGCGTCCCACCCCGGGTCCGCTCCGTGGGCGCGCGTGAGCCAGCGGGCCAGCCGGTCGATGGTCTTCCGCTGCCGGGGGCTCTGGAGTCTGTCGGTCCGCACGGCCACACGCTAGCAACCGTTCAGTCGGCGCGGATGACGACCTTCACCGCCCGGTGCTGCGCGGCGTTGCCGAACAGGTCGTAGGCCTCCTCCATCTGGGACATCGTGAAGCGGTGCGTGGCCATCGCCTTCGCGTCGAGCCGGCCGGAGCGGACCATGTTGAGCAGGCTGCCCACGGTCCGGCAGTCGACGAGGCCCGTGGTGATCCGGACGTTGGAGATCCACAGCCGGTCCAGCGGCAGCTCGACCGGCTTGCCGTGCACCCCGGCGTTGGCCACGGTCCCGTAGGGCCGCACGACGTCCAGGCACGTCCGGAACGTCTGCGGGATCCCGACGGCCTCGATGGCCACGTCCACGCCGAGCCCGTCCGGGGACAGCGCCCTGATCCGTTCGACGGCGTCCGGGTCCCCCGCCTCGACCTTGTCGGTGGCGCCGAGCTCGAGCGCCTTGTCCATCCGGTTCTCGTCCAGGTCCACGGTGATCACCCGTCCCGCGCCGCAGAGGTTGGCGGTCATCACCGCGCCCAGGCCCACCGGGCCCGCCCCGACGATCGCCACCGTGTCCCCGGGCTTCGTGCTGCCGTTGAGGATGCCGATCTCGAAGCCCGTGGGCAGGGCGTCGGTGAGGAACAGGACGTCCTCGTCGTCGAGGCCCTCGGGGACCTGGTGCACGGAGGTCTCGGCGAACGGGACGCGCACGTACTCGGCCTGCGTGCCGTCGACGAGGTGGCCGAAGACCCAGCCCACGCCCCCGAGCGTCTGGCAGTGGGAGGGCTGGTTGTTCCTGCAGTAGGAGCACTTCCCGCAGTTGGTGACGGCGGGGATGATGATCCGGTCGCCGACCGCCAGGCCGGTCACGGCGGCGCCGACCTCGGTGATCGTGCCGATCGCCTCGTGACCCAGGATCCGGCCGTCGGTCACCGCCGGGACGTCGCCCTTGAGGATGTGCAGGTCGGTGCCGCAGATGGTCGTCGTGTCGACCTTCGCGATCACGTCGGTCGGGTCCTGGATCGTGGGGGCGGGGACGTCCTCCCACGCCTTGTGCCCCGGTCCGTGGTAGACGAGCGCCTTCATGGGGTCCTCCTCGATCGGCGGACCGGCGGGCTGCCCGTCCGCCCTCCTCATCGTAGGCAGGAGCTCCCCGGGGGCCGAGGGGTCACTGGTATGAGACGAACCAGGGCCGCGGCTCGATCGCGAACGTCTGCTCCGGGGTGAAGGTGGGGGTGTCCTCGTCGTAGAAGTTCTTCCAGGCCATCCGGATCCCCGGGGGCAGCCCCTGCTGCAGCCGCGCCCACGTCCCCATCTTCAGGTCCGGGGTGCCGTGGCCGTCGGCGTGCAGCACGAGCGCGAGCTCCGGGCGCGAGGCGTCCACCAGGTGCCGGTCCGTGATCATCGAGTCCGCGAACTGGTGCAGCAGCACGACCTTCTGCGGCAGGTCGTGGCGGGCGGTGAGGTCCGCCAGCCACGCCGTCGTCGCGTTGATCTCGGCCGCGTCCACCGAGCCGATCTGGACCATGTGCACCTGCCCCGGGGCGAGCCGCCACTCCGGGTCCAGGGCCAGTCCGACGTTGGGCAGGCGCAGCAGCTCCTCGTACTGCTGCGCCTGGCTCAGGAAGTCCTGGTGCCCGGGCTGGAGGTCGAGCACCACGTAGACGTCGTGCTCCGCCGCGGCGTCCACGTACGGGCGCAGGTCCTCCACCGTCGACTCCCGGGAGTGGTCCCCGTCCTCGCCGGGCTCTGCCGACGCCGTGGTCGCGATGATCTCGAACGCCGGGACCACCGGCTCCTCGCTGAAGGGCTCGTACTGCGCGGCCAGCTCCTTCGCGCGGGTGACGGACTCCCGGGGGCCCTGCTCGCCGAGCGCCCCCAGGCCGGGGGTGCCGGGGTGGCCGTAGAGCGCCACCATCCGGCGCCCGGGGAACACCTCGGTGCCCCCGCCGATCAGCTCGGCGGGCTCCTCGGGGGTGGGGGTGGGAGTGGGGGAGGGGGTCGGGGAAGGGACGGACGACGACGAGCTCCCGCCCGCGGCGGGCGTGGCCGCCGCCCCCGGGCCGGTGTCCTGGGCGCAGCCCGCCAGGAGCAGCCCGGCGCACAGGACGGGGGCGAGAAGACGGGGCAGCGGCGCGCGGGTCATGGCGGGTCCTTCGGCCGGGAGTGGGGCTGCGGCCAGCCTACGCACCCGCGTCCCGGGCCGGTGTCAGGGCGCCTCCGGCGTGCCGGGGTCGTCCGGCTCGCCCAGTTCCGCGAGCAGCCGCAGGCCGCGCTCGGCCCACGCGATCTCCTGCTCGGCGCGGGCCACCTGCCCCTCGTAGGCGAAGACCTTGAACCGGGTGATCCGCTCCCACTGGTCCTCCGGGTTGGCCGCCAGGCGCCGGGCGAGGGTGGGGTTCGTGCGGTCCTCCAACGCCCGGATCTGCTCGAGGGCCTGGGCTCGCTGCTGCCGGTAGTGCTCGAGGTGCGCGCGCAGCTGCGCGGCCGCCGCCCCGGGGGAGGCCCATTCGAAGTAGGCGGCCTTCAGCTGGGCGGGATCACGCGCCCTGACGTAGCTGAGCGGGGTGTCCTGCCACTCCCGCAGGGCGCGCTCGCCCTCGGGAGTGATCGAGTACTCGGTCTTGGTGGACCCGCGGGACCCCCACGGGACCGGGCGGCTAGAGAGCAGCCCCTCCGCATGCATCTTCCGCAGCTCGGGGTAGATCTGCGAGTCGGGGGCGTGCCAGACGTGGCCCACCGAGGTGCTGAACTGCTTGACCACGTCGTAGCCCGTCAGCGGGCCCGAGGAGAGCAGCGCCAGCAGGGCCGAGCGGAGGCTCACGGGTGGCTCCTTCCGGGGAAGCGGTGCATCGTCCTCCCGAGCCTAGCGGGGCGGGACCGGAGAGACCCTGGGCTCACGGGGCGGGCTCCGGGTGCGCAGTCACCGCTGCGCCAGGTCCGCGCAGTCCTTCTCGTGGGGCAGCAGCGGGCGCAGGGCCACGGACCAGCGCCGGCCGTCCTCGGAGAGCCAGGGGGTGGCGGTGCTGGCCGAGCGCGCCGCCGCCAGGACCTCCTGGGCCTGCTCCCCGTCGGCGAGCACGCAGCTCAGTCCCAGTCGCGGCTCGAACGGTGCTCCGGGCAGCGGCGGACCGGGCCACGGCACGGGCTCGGTGTCCAGGCCGGTCTGCGGGTCCGTCCATTCCGTGACGATGCCGGCGACCGCCGCAGGGAGGTACTGCTCCTGCTCTCCGACGGCCTCGGCGGGCAGCACCGACGCCGGGTCGACGAGCGCGCGGAGCAGGTCCTGCAGCTCCGCCCGGGCCGTCTGCTGCTCCGGGGTGAGGCCGCTGCCCGGTCCGCCGGGCGGGGCGCTGCCCGGCTGGTCACCGCCCGGCGGGCCGGGCGGGCCCTCGGCACCCAGTGCGTAGACCTCCCGCACATGGGTCTCCTCCCGCGTCACCACGGTGAAGCGGGTCGTGGGGAGATCTGCCACCGGCGGGCGGCCCAGGTCCGCGGAGCCGGCGACCCCCGCCCGGAGCGCACGGTCGACCAGGACGGACACGGCCTCCGCGTCGACGTGCTGCACCTGCAGGTTCGGCAGGGCCGGAGGCGGGAAGATCTCGATCTGCGGGCCCTGCGTGATGACCCGCCCGTCGGCGTACACGCTGACGAGCGGCAGCCGGGCGGCCAGCAGCTGCGGGGTGAGGAAGCCGCCGGTGTGCACGACCTGGAGCACGAGCCCTTCGGCCGGAAGCGTGAACCCCGTGCCCGCCCCCTCGGTCGGCCCCGAGGTCGGTGGTCCGGCTCCGCCGGAGGCCCTGGGCGTGCACGCGGCGACCAGGAGCAGGACAGCCAGCGCCAGGGGAAGGATCGTGGTCCGCATCACCGCCATGCCGGGGGAACGCTGCTCGGGCCCCGGGCATTCCGGGCGGTCACGCACTGCAAGGACGGACCCCCGCGGCCGATCAGCTCGGCCGCGGGGGTCCGTCGTGGGGTGCCCGGGGGTCAGGCCTTCTGCACGGTGATCGACCATTCGGCCGCGCCGCGCTTGGAGAACTGCGTGACCGGGTAGCCGTTCTCGGCCGCCCAGCGCGGGATGGCCTCGGTGCCCTGCGTGCAGTCGAAGTTGATGACGAGCTCGTCGCCGGCGGGCATCTCGGCCATCGCGGCCTTCGCCTCGACGACGGGGAACGGGCAGACGAGACCGTCGGTCTCGAGGATGTGCTGTGCCATGAGGAGTGCCTCCTGGGGGTCGGTGTCGGTGGGGTTCAGACGCCGGCCGGGACGCGGCCCGGGGCGGCGGACTTCTTGCGGGGGGCGATGAAGATCTTGGCGGCGGCCCCGGTGCCGAGGATCATGGCGCCCAGGCCGATCCAGCCCTGCCACGAGAACATCGAGGTCTCGACGAGCCCGTTGCCGATGGTGCAGCCGCCGGCCCACGCCGCGCCGATGCCCATCAGGGCGCCGCCGGCGATGGACCGGACGATGGTCTGCGCGTCGGGGACGCGGAGCTTGAACTCCCCGGATCCCGCGGCCGCGACGAACGACCCGACGAGGATGCCGACCACCAGGAGCACGCCCCAGTCGACCAACTCGAGGTCACCGGTGGTGAGGTAGTTGGCGATGTTGGCGGAGGGGCCCGTGATGCCGAGGCCGAACTCCCGGCCGGTGGCCCAGCTGGCGGGCCAGGCCACGAGCGCGATGAGGCCGATCACCACGGCGGTCGCGAACGGGTTCCAGGCCTTCTCGAACAGCAGGTGGTTGAGGCCTGTCCGCTCCGGCGGGAGGGTGGCGACCTTCATCCGGGGCTTGGTGAGGTGGTGGCGTGCCCAGAGCGCCGCGACCGCGACCAGCAGGGCGACGAGGATCCACGGGGAGACGTGCAGGGTCTCGTGGATCGTGCCGTTCTCGGTCGTGATCCCGCGCAGCGCCTGCGTGGTCCCGGCGAGCGGGCCGTACTTGGAGATCGCCGCGAACAGGGCGTAGAAGAGCAGGGCGAACCAGGAGCCGACGAGGCCCTCGGCCGCCCGGTAGTACGTGCCGGTGGCGCAGCCGCCGGCGAGGACGATGCCGAAGCCGAAGACGAAGCCGCCGAGGACCGTGGCCAGCCACGCGAAGCCGGTGGAGGAGAGGGTGATCACGCCGAGGGCGTCGAGCACCCACACGCCGACCGACTGGACCGCGATGGCCACGAACAGGGCGGACAGCCACCACGTGTTCTTCGCGATCCAGACGTCGCGGAACGCGCCGGTGACGCAGAAACGGCCGCGCTGGAGGACGAACCCGAGGGCGGCGCCGATGAGGAGACCTGAGATAAGCACCCGGAGATCATATTATTTCCGCGGCAAGCACTTCCAGGGTGCCGTCACGCGCCGTAGCATAGTGATGCACCCCTCAGCACATTGTGACGTCCCGTGGCCGGCCGGTCGGCCGAGACGGGCGGGGCGTCCGGACGGAGCGCGCATGAGCAGACCTCGGCCCCGGATCCCGGGTCCCGGCCAGGAGTCCGTGTGGGACTATCCGCGTCCGCCCCGGGTCGAGCCCACCCCGGAGCGGGTGGAGGTGTGGCTGGGCGGGACGTGCATCGCCGCCACCACGGCCGCCCTCCGGGTGCTGGAGACCAGTCATCCGCCGACCTACTACCTGCCCCGCGCCGCCTTCGCCGAGGGCAGCCTCCGCCCCTGCGAGGGATCCTCGTGGTGCGAGTGGAAGGGCGCGGCGGCCTGGTTCGACGTGCAGGGCGGGCGGCGGGGCGCCCCGCGCGCGGCGTGGACCTATCCCGCCCCGGCGCCCGGCTTCGCGCCCCTGCGGGGGCATGTGGCGGTGCTGCCCGGGGCGATGGACCGGTGCCTGGTCGACGGGGAACGGGTGGTCCCGCAGGAGGGCGGGTTCTACGGGGGCTGGATCACCTCGCGGGTGGTCGGCCCCTTCAAGGGTGGCCCGGGCAGCCGGGGCTGGTGAGGCCGCACCAGGGGGATTCCTGCCCGCCGGAGCGGCGCTAGAGTTGTGCTGCCGGTCACTCCGGAGCCTACGAAAATGAAAGCCGATCATTTAGAGTGGGCGGCACCGTGTTCCCGCCCACAGAGGAGACCCCACCATGAGCGACGTCCTGCAGAACTACGTCGACGGCGCCTTCGTCGACGCCCACGGCACCGGCCGGATCGACGTGGTCGACCCGGCCACCGGGAAGGCGGTGGCCGTCTCCCCGGTCTCCGACGCCACGGACGTGGACCAGGCTTTCGCCGCCGCCAAGAAGGCCTTCCGGACCTGGAAGCGCACCACCCCGAGCGAGCGCCAGCTCATGCTGCTCCGGCTCGCGGACGCGCTCGAGGCGCACAGCTCCGAGCTCGTCGACGCCCAGCACCGCAACACCGGCCAGCCCCGCCAGATGATCGCGGACGAGGAGGTCGGCGCCGGCGCCGACAACCTGCGCTTCTTCGCCGGTGCGGCCCGCACCCTCGAGGGCAAGGCCGCGGCGGAGTACATGGGCGAGCACACCTCCTACGTGCGGCGGGAGCCGGTCGGCGTCGTCGCGCAGGTCACCCCCTGGAACTACCCGCTGCTGATGGCCGTCTGGAAGCTCGGCCCCGCGCTGGCCGCGGGCAACACCGTGGTCCTCAAGCCCTCGGACACCACTCCCGAGTCCACCCTCGTGCTGGCCCGGCTCATCGACGGCATCTTCCCCGCAGGCGTGGTGAACATCCTCCTGGGGGACGGCTCCACGGGGGCGCTCATGACCGCCCACCGCACGCCCTCCATGGTCTCCATCACCGGCTCCGTGCGCGCCGGCCGTGCCGTGGCCCTGGCCGCGGCGCAGAACCTCACCCGCGGCCACCTCGAGCTGGGCGGCAAGGCGCCCGCCGTCGTGTTCGCGGACGCCGACCTGCCCGCCGCCGCCAAGGCCCTCGTCGAGTTCGGCACGTTCAACGCCGGCCAGGACTGCACCGCGGTGACCCGCATCCTGGTCCAGGACAGCGCCCACGACGAGTTCGTGCGGCTGCTGGCCGCGGCCGCCCGGGACATCGTGACCGGGGACCCGGACGAGTCCAAGAACTTCTACGGCCCGCTCAACAACGTCCGGCACTTCGAGGACGTCTGCCGCAAGCTCGCCGACCTGCCCGGGCACGCGACCGTGGTCGCCGGCGGGAAGCCGGTCGAGGGAGCCCCCGGCTACTTCTTCGAGCCCACCGTGGTGACCGGGGTGCACCAGGACGACGCCCTCGTGCAGGAGGAGACGTTCGGCCCGGTGCTCACCGTGCAGCCCTTCAGCACCGAGGAGGAGGCGCTCGAGCTCGCCAACGACGTGGACTACGCGCTGGCCTCGAGCGTGTGGACCACCGACCACGGCACGGCCATGCGGGTGTCCCGCGACCTCGAGTTCGGCTGCGTGTGGGTCAACACCCACGTCATGCTGACCTCCGAGATGCCGCACGGCGGGTTCAAGAACTCCGGCTACGGCAAGGACCTCTCCCTCTACTCGGTGGAGGAGTACACCCAGGTCAAGCACGTCATGCACGCCCTGGACGCCTGATCGGGCCGGGCGGGTCAGCCCCGCCCGGCCGCCAGGCGCAGGCGCAGGCCGTCCAGCATGGCGCGCAGCGCCACGTCGAACGCCTCGTCGGCCGCCGCCGCCGCGTCCGCGGGGCGGGCCCGCACGGCGTCCGTGAACACCGGGGCCAGGTCCGAGCGCTCCCCGGGGTCGAAGATGTCGGCCGGCGCGGTGGCGTCGTAGGCGGCGCCGAAGACCAGGGACTCGACCGAGACGATCACGTCGGCGATGTCGCCGCGCGCCCAGCCGGCGTCCGCGAGCCCCCGGGCCACGGCCTCGTACATCTCCAGGGTGTGCGGGGAGTCCGCCACGGGCAGCACGGCCATGATCGGGATCATCGCCGTGTGCTGGGCGTAGCAGTCCCGGTAGGACCGTGCCCAGCGCTCGAGGGCCCGGTCCCACGGGAGCGAGTCGAAGCCGGTGCGGTCGATGCCCTGGTTGATCCGGTCCTGGACCCGGATCAGCACGTCGCGCTTCGAGGACGTGTGGTTGTACAGCGCCGAGGTGGAGACCTTCAGCTCGCGGGCCAGCTCGGTCATGGTGAGGTGCCGGTAGCCCCGGGTGGCCACGATCTTGATGGCGGCGCTGGTGATCCGCTCCTCGGAGAGCACCGGCTGGCTCGGGCGCCCGCGGCGGCGAGGAGGGGTTCGGGCGGGAGCCATGGGCGGGGTCCTCCTGGAGGTGGTGCTGCGGGGCCCGGCGCCGCCGGCGGCGGCCGCCGGGGGCGGGCGGTCAGGTCGAGTCTAGGTCCGCGGCCGGGCGGCCGCGCCGCGGCCGGCGGATCCTTGACCGTCGCCGGGGGTGCTCCTAGCGTGTGGACGATGACGGACGCCGACCTGCACTTCTACTTCGACCCCACCTGCCCCTTCGCCTGGCTGACCAGCAAGTGGGTCCGCACGGTCGCCGCCCGGAGGGACTACCGGGTCGACTGGCGGTTCATCTCCCTGCGCCTGCTCAACGAGCACGTGGACTACGACGCATGGTTCCCGCCCGAGTACGAGGCCGGCCACACGGCCGGCCTGCACCTGCTGCGGGTGGCCGCCCGCACCCGCGCCGAGCACGGTCCCGAGGCCGTGGGCCGGCTGTACGCGGCACTCGGGGCGCACAGCTTCGACGCCGACCCGGTGCCTGGCCCGGAGACCCCCGAGAAGGACCGCCGGGCCACGCCGGCCTTCCTCGCGCCGGTCCTGGAGGCCGCCGGGCTCCCGGCCGGACTCGCCGCCGCCCTCGACGACGAGTCCCTGGACTCGGTGGTGCGCGCGGAGACCGAGGAGGCGCTGGCCCTGACGGGCCGGGACGTGGGCACACCGATCATCCACTTCGGCCCCCCGGAGGGCGTGGCCTTCTTCGGCCCGGTGATCAGCCGGCTGCCGGGGGAGGACGAGGCCCTCGAGCTGTGGGACCACGTGGTGGCGCTCGCCCGCTTCCCCGGCTTCGCCGAGCTCAAGCGCAGCCTCCGGGAGCAGCCGCAGCTGCGGGGGCTCGGCGCCGCCCCGGACCGCCCCGGCACCGAGGAGGACTGGCACGCCGGAAGCCGCCGGACCAAGAAGTAGCGCTCCCGCCGTGTGAATTTCTTGTTGCGGCTCTTGACGGGCTCCTGTGCGCTCCCGCTTAATGAATCAAGTTCATTTTAGCGTGAAGGAGAACACAGTGACCGATCAACGAACCCTCGGGAGCGAGACCGCGATCGAGCGCGACGTCGTCGTCGTCGGAGCCGGTCCCGCCGGGCTGACGGCCGCCCGCGCGCTCGTGGCCGCCGGGCGCACCGTGGCCGTCCTGGAGGCCCGCGACCGCGTGGGCGGGCGCACCTGGTCGCGGACCGTCGAGGGCGCCTTCCTGGAGCTCGGCGGGCAGTGGATCTCCCCGGACCAGACCGAGCTGCTGGCCCTCGTCGACGAGCTCGGCCTGGGCACCTACCAGCGCTACCGCGAGGGCGAGTCCGTCTACCTCGCCCCGGACGGCGTCCGCCACACCTACACCGGGTCGATGTTCCCCGCCGGGGAGTCCACGATCGCCGAGATGGAGCGGCTCGTCGGGATCCTCGACGGACTGGTCGAGCAGATCGGCGTGGCGCAGCCGTGGGCGCACCCGCTGGCCCGGGAGCTGGACACGATCTCCTTCCACCACTGGCTGCGGCAGCAGTCGGCGGACGAGGAGGCCTGCACCAACATCGGCATGTTCATCGCCGGGGCGATGCTCACCAAGCCGTCCCACGCCTTCTCCACCCTGCAGGCCGTGCTGATGGCCGCCTCCGCCGGGTCCTTCTCCAACCTCGTGGACGAGGACTTCATCCTGGACCGCCGCGTGGTCGGCGGCATGCAGTCCGTCTCCGAGGCCATGGCCGCCGAGCTCGGGGAGGACGTCGTGTTCCTCGACACCCCGGTGCGCACCATCCGCTGGGCCGGCGAGGGGCAGACCTACGCCGAGCACGTGCCCGGCACGGAGGTCACGGTCTGGTCCGACCGGCTCACCGTGCGGGCGAAGGACGTGGTCGTGGCCGTCCCGCCGAACCTCTACTCCCGGATCTCCTTCGAGCCGCCCCTGCCGCGGCTGCAGCACCAGATGCACCAGCACCAGTCCCTGGGCCTGGTGATCAAGGTGCACGCGGTGTACGAGACGCCGTTCTGGCGGGCCAAAGGCCTCTCCGGGACCGGCTTCGGCGCCCACGAGCTCTGCCAGGAGGTCTACGACAACACCAACCACGAGGACCCCCGGGGCACCCTGGTGGGCTTCGTCTCCGACGAGAAGGCCGACGCGGTCCTCGCCCTGCCCGCCGAGGAGCGCCGCCGGCTGATCCTCGAGTCCCTCGCCCGCTACCTCGGTGAGGAGGCGCTGGAGCCGGTGGTCTACTACGAGTCCGACTTCGGTTCCGAGGAGTGGACCCGCGGGGCCTACGCCGCCAGCTACGACCTCGGCGGGCTGCACCGCTACGGCGCGCACCAGGCCACCCCGGTCGGCCCGATCCGCTGGGCCTGCTCCGACCTCGCCGCCGAGGGCTACCAGCACGTCGACGGCGCCCTGCGCCAGGGCCGGGCCGCGGCGGACGGGATCCTCCGCGCCGGTTCGCTGACGGGCGCGGGGCGATGAGCACCGCCGGGGTGCCGCGCTACGTCGTCGGCTGCAGCGGCGACCGCCGCAGCCGCGACGCCGTGCGGCTGGGCGGCGCGCTCGCCCGCGACGTGGGCGCCGAGCTGGAGATCGTCCTCGTGCTGCGCACGGACGACCCGTACCAGCAGGTCTACCCGCCGGTGGGGGACATCTCGGAGGTGCTCCGCCGGCAGGCCCACCAGTGGCTGCGCGAGGCCGCCGCGCTGGTGCCCGAGGGGGTCACGGCCCGCACCCACGTGCGGGAGGCCCGGTCCGTGCCCGCCGGTCTGGTCGAGGCCGCCACCGAGCTCGGGGCCGCGATGATCGTGGTCGGCGCCGGCACGGGCGGCGGGCGCCCGACCCTGGGTTCCGTGGTGAACTCGCTGCTGCACAGCTCACCGGTCCCGGTGGCCCTCGCTCCGCGCCGGTATGCCGGGGACCAGCCGCTCACCCGGCTCTACGCCGCGGTGGGCACCCGCCCCGGAGCGCACCAGGTCATCCGGGAGGCGGTCGAGGCCGTCGAGCGCTCCGGCCTGGAGCTGGAGCTGATCTCCTTCCTCGAGGGGCAGGCCGCGGACCCGGACGCCACCGAGCAGGCCCGCCGCCGCGTCGAGGAGCACCTGGAGGCCGCGGCGGCCGAGGCCCGCCGGACGCGGCCCGTGACCGTGCGGGTCGCCTCCGGGCGGACCCTCAAGAAAGCCGCCCAGGACGTCGACTGGGCCCCGGGCGGGATCCTGCTCATCGGCTCGTCCCGCCTGGCCCAGGGACGGCAGACCTTCCTGGGCACCACCGCAGCCCGGCTGCTCAAGCACATCCCGGTGCCGATGGTCGTCGTGCCCCGGCCCCTCCCGGAGGATGCTCCGGACCAGACCGAGAAGGAGGCCGCGTCATGAGCACCGGCACCGCACCGCTCGCCCACGAGCAGAGGACCGGCCACGAGAAGGGGCTCAGCAAGGGCTCGGTGGGCCTCCTCGGCTCCGTGGTCATCGGCGTGTCCACCATCGCGCCCGCCTACACCCTCTCCGGCGCCCTCGGGCCCACCGCCGCCGCGGTGGGGACCCACCTCCCGGCGATCCTGCTGGTCGGCTTCGTGCCCATGCTCCTCGTGGCCGTCGGCTACCGGCAGCTCAACCGGGCCATGCCCGACTCGGGCACCACCTTCACCTGGGTGTCGAAGGCCTTCGGCCCCTGGGTGGGGTGGATGGGCAGCTGGGGACTCCTCGCCGCGACCATCCTGGTGCTGTCCAACCTGGCCGGCATCGCGGTGGACTTCTTCTACCTGGCGATCGCCCAGATCACCGGCAACGACGCCATCGCGGAGCTCACCCGCAACGTGCCCGTCAACGTGGCCACCTGCCTGGCGTTCGTGGCGGTCGCGGCCTGGATCTCCTACCGCGGCATGGAGGCCACCAAGGTGGTGCAGTACGTCCTGGTCGTCTTCCAGCTGCTCGTCCTGCTGTGGTTCGCCGCCGCGGCCTTCGGCCACGTCGCCGGCGGCACGGCCTTCGACGGCCTCGCCGTGCGCGCCGAGTGGTTCAACCCGTTCGGCGTGGAGACCTTCTCCGCGTTCGCCGCGGGCGTGTCCCTGTCCGTGTTCATCTACTGGGGCTGGGACGTGGTGCTCACCCTCAACGAGGAGAGCAAGGACTCCGCCACCGGGCCCGGCCGCTCGGCCATCGCCACCATCCTCGTCATCGTCGCCCTCTACATGGCCGTCTCGCTCGCCGTGCTGTCCTACTCGGGGGTGGGTGCCGCAGAGCTCGGCCTGGGCAACGAGGACATCCAGGAGAACGTCTTCGCGGCGCTCGCCGGTCCGGTCATGGGCCCGTTCGCGATCCTGATGTCCCTCGCGGTGCTCTCCTCCTCCGCGGCGTCGCTGCAGTCCACGATGATCTCCCCGGCGCGCACCATGCTCGCCATGGGCCACTACGGGGCGCTGCCGGCGAAGTACGCCCGGATCACCTCCCGCTTCCAGTCCCCGGGCTACGCCACGATCGCGGCGGCCGTCATCGCCTCGGTGTTCTACGCCGTGATGCGCGTGGTCTCCGAGAACGTCCTGTGGGACACCATCACCACCCTGGGGATGATGGTCTGCTTCTACTACGGCGTCACCGCCCTGGCCTGCGTGTGGTACTTCCGCCGCGACGCCTTCCGCACCGCGAAGGCGTTCCTGACGAAGTTCCTGGCTCCGCTGCTCGGCGGGATCCTGCTGCTGGTCTTCTTCGTGCAGACGTCCTACGACTCCATGGACCCGGAGTACGGCTCGGGGTCGTCGATCGGCGGGGTCGGCCTGGTGTTCGTCCTCGGGGTGGGCATGCTTCTGCTCGGCATCGTCGTCATGCTCGTCCAGTACCGGCGCAACCCGTCCTTCTTCCGGGAGCGCTTCGAGACCACCGAGCTGCCGGTCCTCGACTGAGCCGACCGGTCGGCGGTGCCGGAGGGGCCGAGGACCCCGGGGGGTGGCCCCGGGGCCTCGGCCCCGGCGTGGGCGCGGCTGACCGGCCGGGCGGATCCTCGGTAGATTCGACAGGACCCGCACCGTCCGAGGAGTTCCCCATGGCCCGTCCCCGTTCGCCGCTCCTGTCGGTCGACGCCATCGTCACCGCCGCCCTCGCGCTCGTCGACGAGACAGGGGACTTCAGCTTCCCGAAGGTCGCCCGCCGCCTGGGCGTCAGCCAGTCGGCGCTGTACAACCACATCGCCAACCGGGAGCACATCGTGGAGCTGATGCGCGGCCGGGTGTTCGCGACCCCTGCTCCGGTGGACTGCGAGAACCTGCCGTGGGAGGAGGCGCTGCGGGCGCTCGTGCGGACCTACCGGGACTGCATGGTCGCCCATCCGCGCCTGGTGCCCCTGCTCATCACCCAGACCGTCCAGGACCTCGGGGTGATCGGGATCTACGAGGACATGGCGGTCGTCCTGGAGCGGGCCGGGCTCGCACGGCAGGCGGTCGTCCCGGCCATCTCCGCGATCGACTACCTGGCCCTGGGCTCCGCGCTCGACCTGACGGGGCCCGAGGTCGTCTGGGCGCCGCCGGAAGGTCGGTTCCCCGCTCTGAGCCGGGCCATCGCCGGGCTCGGCTCCGTGGAGGAGCGGGCGGAGGCGGCCTTCGCCTTCGGCCTGGACGTGCTCGTCGCAGGTGTGCGCGAGCAGGTGCTCCGCACCATTCACTGAAAACCTTTCACCAAGGTCTTGTGGCCGCAGGACACGGGCTTCATAATAATGAAAGCCTTTCATTAAAGGTGATGGCACTCACATCCCGGCCACGAGGGGGAAGACCATGTCCCAGAACGCAGCGGCACCGGAGAACGCCGGCCGTGTGCCCCTGACGACGACACGCGCCGTGTCGGTCTTCGGGATCAGCGTGGTGGGGTTCATGACCGCCAATCTGGTTCCGGTCATGATCGTGGCCCTCACGGGGGAACCCGGTTTCTCCGTCACCGGAGCGGGGGCGTTGATGACGGCGTCCCTTCTGGTGTGCGCCGTAACCTGCCTGCTGACCTCCCGCTGGTCGGCCCGGTCCGGGCGGTACATCGTGGCCCGTGCTGGGCTGGGCCTGACTGCCATGGGCTTCGGTGTGGCTGCATTCGTTCCCTCCGTGCCCATGGTTGTTGCCGGCGTCGTGCTCGGCGGGGTGGGCGCCGGTGGGGCGGTCTCCGCCGGTGGGGCGGCACTCGGCGCCCTGCGCAATCCTGACCGTGCCTCGGGCATCAACGGCTTCACCAACCGCGCGATCGTCTCAGTTGTGTTGTTTGTGATCCCAGTGTTGGGTGCCGGTATGGGCAGCGCTTTCGGACTGCTCGCGGGCCTCGCCCTAGCGGCCCTGTTCACCACCGGGTGGCTGCCTGACCGTCCGGCCCCGGAAGTGGGCGCCACGGGGGAGTCCTCCGCTGTGTCTGCCACCCCGACCTCACGGACGACGACGGTCGCTGGGTTTGGATTGCTGGTTTGCTTCGCCTTGTGGGCGCTGAGCGAGGACTCATTGTGGGCGGTGGCGGCCACGATGGGTGCCGAACAGGCCCGACTGGACGAGACCGGAATGGGGCTGGTGCTGAGCCTGTCCACCCTCGGGGGGCTGATCGCCTCGGCCCTGGTGGGACTTGCGGGCCCGCGCTTGGGCCGTACGGCACCGCTGGTGGTGGCCCTGGTGGCGGGCGGGGCGTTGAAGCTGCTCGCCGGGAGCGTGACCGACCCGGGGTGGTACATGGTCGTGGTCATCGCTTGGAACACCCTCTACATGCTGTCCTTCATCTACATCATCGCCGTGGCAGCGGCCCTGGACGCCTCGGGGAAGTGGTCGGCTCCGGTGCTGGGGGTCTACCTCATCGGGTCTTCCTTCGCCCCCGTGTTCGGCACCTCTATCTCGGCGGCGGCCGGTTACACCACCCTGGGTGCGGTGCTGGCCGGGATGACGTTCGTACTCCTGATCCCCTTTGCCCTCATCTCCCGCCATTCCGTCCGCACCGAAGCTACTGCAGCCCGTCGGGCTGCAGAGACCGAGTTCCCACAGGCGGCAATCGTCTGATGTCCCCCTCCCCACGAGCAGAGAGCAGTTCCGTGCCCGCACGCACCCTCTACACCCACGCGACCGTCTTCACCGCCGACGGCGCCGACGCCGAGGCCTTCGTCGTGGAGGGCGAGCGCTTCCTGTACGTCGGCACCGAGAACTCCGCCCGGCGGGCGGCCGGTCCCGGCGCCACCGAGGTCGATCTCGCCGGGGGCTTCGTCCTCCCGGGCGTCATCGACGCCCACACCCACCTGCTGATGACCGGACAGTCCCTGCAGAAGGTGGCGCTGCGCGACGCCGCGGACCTCACCGAGATCCAGCGGCGGCTGCGCCGGGCGGTCGACGACCATCCGGACGCGCCCCGGGTCCTGGGCTCCGGCTGGCTCTACAGCGCTCTCGGCGGGACGGCGCCCACCCGGCAGCTGCTCGACGACGCCGTTCCGGACCGCCCCGTGTACCTCGACGCCAACGACCTGCACTCGGTGTGGGTCAACAGCGCCGCCCTGGCCGAACTGGGCATCGACGACACCACGCCGGACCCGATCGGGGGCCGGATCAGCCGGGACCCGGTCACCGGGGCGGCCGACGGGATGCTGCACGAGACTGCGGCCCAGCAGATCGTCTGGCCGGCCCTGGCGCGGGCGGCCAGCGATGCCGACCGGGACGCCCAGTTGGAGTCCGCGTTCGAGCACTACCTGGCCGTCGGCGTGACGGGCGCGGTGGACATGGCCGTCCAGGACGACGACCTCGCCGCATTCCGGCGCGCCGCCGAACGCCACGGCGGAACGCTACCGCTGCGGGTGAAGGGCCACTGGCTCGTCCACCGCCGCGGCACCGAGGCGGAGAACCTCGCCCAGGTCGCCCGGGCGGTGCAACTGGCCGGGGAGCTCTCCGGGGACTGGCTGCGGATCTGCGGGATCAAGGTCGTCGTCGACGGCGTGATCGACAGCTGCACCGCGGCCATGAAGGAGCCCTACGCCGACGGCAGCACCTGCGGGCCCATCTGGGACCGGGAATCGCTGACACCGGTGGTGGTCGCCGCCGACGCCGCCGGGCTGCAGGTCGCCCTGCACGCCATCGGCGACGAGGCCTCGGACATCGCTCTGGATGCCCTCGAGCAGGCCCACCGGATCAACGGCCCCCGGAAGGACCGCCGGCACCGGATCGAGCACCTGGAGACGGTCACCCAGGCCAACGTGCGGCGGCTCGCCGCCCTGGACGTGGTGGCCTCCGTGCAGCCCGTCCACGCCGACCCGGCCATCCAGGACAACTGGCGGGCCGTGCTGGACGACCACCGCGCCGAGCGCGCCTACCCGTGGACGGAGTTCCTCGCCGCCGGTGCCACCCTGGCGATCAGCACGGATGCGCCGACCGCGCCCCACCAGCCGCTGCCCAATCTGTACGTGGCCACGACCCGCCGATCCGCGCTGGATCCCTCGCTGCCCGCCAACCTGCCCCGCTACGCCCTGGACCTGGCCGACGCCCTGTGCCACGCCACCCGCGACGCCGCCTTCTCCTGCCGCGCCGAGGACCAGGAGGGGCGGATCGTCGCGGGCCACCTCGCCGATTTCGCCGTTCTCGACGCGGACCCCTTCGCCGCCGAGGCCGCGCAGCTGCTGAGCAACCGCACGCGGCTGACCGTCGTGGCCGGCCGCGTCGCCTTCGCGTCCACCGCCGAGCCCGCCGCGCCGTGAGCGGCGCGCCCCCGCCCCCTGTCCGCCCGACGACCCGAGGAACGACGACCATGAACCCTGCCACCCGCCCCGCCGACCCTGCTGCCACGGCCGCTGCGGCGACCACCGTGATGCCCGCCGAGTGGGGTCCCCACGACCGCACCTGGATGGCCTTCCCGCCCCCCAACGACACCTTCGGCCCCGCCGGCAGCGAGACCCTCGACCGTGCCCGGCGGGCCTGGGCGGCCGTGGCCCGCACGATCGCCCGTCACGAGCCCGTCACCGTGGTGGCCGCGCCCGCCGACGCGGACGCCGCCCGCGCCGCGCTGGGGGAGGGCGTCGACGTGGTGACGGCTCCGCTCGACGACGCGTGGCTGCGCGACTCCGGGCCCACCTTCGCCCACGACCCGGCCGGGGACGTGGTCGCCGTGGACTGGGTGTTCAACGGCTGGGGCGCCCAGGAGTGGGCCGCCTGGGGCCACGACCAGCACCTGGGCCGTTTCGTGGCCGAGCGCGCCGGGGCCGCGGTGCGGGCCAGCACCCTGGTCAACGAGGGCGGCGGGTTCCACGTCGACGGCGAGGGGACCGTGCTGCTCACCGAGACCGTGCAGCTGGACCCCGGCCGCAACCCCGGCGCCACGAAGGAGCAGGTGGAGGCGGAGGTCCACGCCCGGCTGGGCACGTCCCGGGCGATCTGGCTGCCGCGCGGGCTCACCCGCGACTACGACGAGTTCGGCACCCGCGGCCACGTGGACATCGTCGCCGCCTTCGCCGGGCCGGGGACCGTCCTGGTGCACCGGCAGGACGACCCCGCCCACCCCGACTTCGAGGTGTCCCGGCAGATCCGTGCGGTGCTCGAGGCCGCCACCGACGCCCGCGGGCGCCGGCTGCGCGTCGTCGACGTCCCCGCGCCCACCGTGCTCGACGCCGGCGACGGATTCGTGGACTTCTCCTACATCAACCACTACGTCGCCAACGGCGTGGTCGTGCTGTGCGCCTTCGACGACCCGCACGACGCCCTCGCCGCGGAGATCCTCGCCGAGGCCTATCCGGACCGGGCGGTGGAGCTGGTCGACGCCCGCGACATCTTCGCGTTCGGCGGCGGCATCCACTGCATCACCCAGCAGCAGCCGGCGCCCCGCGGCGCCGCCACGGACGGGGAGGGCACCCGATGAGCACCTCCGGCGGCCCGGACGACCGGCCCGGCACCCCGGCCGACGGCAGGCCCGGCGGCAGGACCGGCCGCGGGGTCGACGTCGTGGAGGCGGGCATCGCGCAGCTGCGCGCGGCACTGGAGGCCGGGCGCACCACCAGCGAGGAGCTGGTCACCGCCTACCTGGCCCGCATCGCGGCCTACGACCGCGGCGGCCCGGAGCTCAACGCCGTCGTCGTGGACAACCCCGCGGCGCTGGAGGAGGCCCGCGCCTCCGACGCGCGCCGGGCCCGCGGGGAGGTGCTCGGCCCCCTGGACGGGATCCCGTACACCGCCAAGGACAGCTACCAGGTCCGCGGCCTCACCGTGGCGGCCGGCTCGCCCGCGTTCGAGCACCTCGTGGCCCAGCGCGACGCCTTCACGATCGAGCGGCTGCGGGCCGGCGGTGCGGTGCTGCTCGGGCTGACCAACATGCCCCCGATGGCCAACGGCGGCATGCAGCGCGGCGTCTACGGCCGGGCCGAGAGCCCCTACAACGGGGCCTACCTCACCGCGGCCTTCGGGTCCGGCTCCTCCAACGGCTCCGGGACGGCCACGGCCGCGAGCTTCGCCGCGTTCGGGCTCGGCGAGGAGACCTGGTCCTCGGGCCGCGCCCCGGCGTCCAACAACGCCCTGTGCGCCTACACCCCTTCGCGCGGGGTGATCTCGGTGCGCGGCAACTGGCCGCTGGTGCCCACCATGGACGTCGTCGTCCCCCACACCCGCACCGTGGCCGACCTGCTCGAGGTCCTCGACGTGGTGGTCGCCGACGACCCCGAGACCCGCGGAGACTTCTGGCGCGTGCAGCCCTGGATCGAGATCCCGGCCGCCTCGGCGGTGCGGCCGGCCTCCTACCCGGCCCTGGCGGTGCCCGACGCCGCCGCGGCCGCCGGCGTCCTGGCGGGACGGCGGCTGGGCGTGCCGCGGATGTACGTCAACGCCGACCCCGGGGCCGGCACCGCCGAGTCCCCGGGCATCGGCGGCCCGACCGGCCGGCGCATCGAGACCCGCCCCTCCGTGATCGCGCTGTGGGAGGCGGCCCGGCACGACCTCGAGGCCGCCGGCGCCACGGTGGTCGAGGTCGACTTCCCGGTGGTGAGCAACTACGAGGGCGACCGGCCCGGAGCGCCCACCCTCGCCACCCGCGGACTGGTGAGCGCGGAGTACCTGCACCGGGAGATCGTGGACCTCTCGGCCTGGGCATGGCACGACTTCCTCGAGGCCAACGGGGACCCCGCCCTGCACCGGCTGGCCGACGTGGACGGTTCCCGGATCTTCCCGCACCCGGCCGGCGCCCTGCCCGACCGCTACGACGGGTTCGACGACGACATCGCCGACTACCCGGACTTCGTGCGCGAGCACGGCGTGCCCGTGCTGACGCGGATCCCGCACCTGGCGGAGGGGGTGCGCGGGCTCGAGGAGACCCGCCGCGTCGACCTGGAGCAGTGGATGGACGAGCTGGGCCTGGACGCCGTGGTCTTCCCCGCCGTCGCGGACGTCGGGCCCGCCGACGCCGATGTCGACCCGGTCTCCGCGGACCTGGCCTGGCGCAACGGCGTGTGGGTGGCCAACGGCAACCTCGTGCCCCGGCACCTGGGGATCCCGACCGTCACGGTGCCGATGGGCACGATGGCCGACACCGGCATGCCCGTGGGCCTCACCCTGGCGGGCCGCGCGTGGGACGACACCGCCCTGCTGCGCCTCGCCGCGGCGTTCGAGGCCACCGGCGCCCGCCGCACCGTCCCCCCGCGCACCCCACCCCTGCCCGCCTGACCCGCCCGGCCCTCCCGGTTCTCCTGCCCGCGAGACGGCACGTGGCGGCGACCCAGCACGCTGCGGTCGCCGCCACCCACGTGCCATCTCGCGGGCAAGGGGGAAAGGGGAAGGGGAGGGGGCGGTCACCAGACGGTGACGCGGGCCTCCGGGGGGAGCCACAGGGCGTCGCCGGGGCGGGTGCGGAAGGTCTCGTGGAAGGCGTCCATGTTGCGGACCACGCCGTTGCAGCGGAACTCGTCCGGGGCGTGCGGGTCGCCCGCCAGGCGGTTGATCAGCTCCTGCTCCCGGGCGGTGGAGCGCCACAGCCCGGCGTAGGCGTAGAAGAACCGCTCGGCGCCCGTGAGCCCGTCCAGCACCGGCGCCGTGGCCAGGTCCAGGCCCTGCTCCGCGAGCGCCATCCGGTAGGCCACCAGGGCGATCTCCAGGCCGCCGAGGTCCCCGATGTTCTCGCCCACGGTGAAGGCGCCGTCGACGTGGTGCTCGGCGGAGAGGCCGCGCGGGGTGAAGCCGTCGTACTGGGCCACGAGCGCCGCGGTGCGCCGGGCGAACTCGGCGCGGTCCTCGTCGGTCCACCAGTCCACGAGGTGCCCGTGGGCGTCGTACCGGGCGCCCTGGTCGTCGAAGCCGTGGCCGATCTCGTGGCCGATCACGGACCCGATCGCGCCGTAGCACACGGCGTCGTCGGCGTCGGCGTCGAAGTAGGGCGGCTGCAGGATCCCGGCGGGGAAGACCACCTCGTTGAGCACGGGGTGGAAGTAGGCGTTGACCCAGTGCGGGTGGAGCAGCCACTCGCCGCGGTCCACGGGCGTGCCGATCTTCCGCACGGCGCGGTCGTGCTCCAGGGCCAGGCCGGCGCGGACGTTGCCGAGCAGGTCCGTGGGGTCCAGGTCCAGGCCCGAGTAGTCCCGCCAGGTGCTGGGACAGCCGACCTTGACGGTGAACGTGGACAGCTTCTCCAGGGCCCGGGCCCGGGTGGCCTCCGACATCCACTCGAGCCGGCCGATCCGCTCCCGGTAGGCGGCCAGCAGGTGCTCCACGAGCTGCTCCACCCGGGCCCGGTGCGCGGGCGGGAACCAGCGGTCCACGTAGGCCCGGGCCACGTCGTCGCCCAGGACCCGGGTGACCAGGAACTCGGCGCGCTTCCACCGCTCCCGGGGGCGGGTGATCCCGGACAGGGCGGTGCTGTAGAAGCGGAAGTTCTCCGCCACGAAGGGTTGGGGCAGGAACGGGGCGCGCCGGGACACGATCCGCCACGACTGCCAGATCCGGATCTGCTGCTCCGACCACTCCGCCCAGAGCTCGCCGAGCCGGGACGTGAAGGAGGGCTGGCGCACGATGATCCGGTCGAAGGCGCTCGCGCCCCGCTGCGGGGCGATGCCCGCCAGCCACGCCGCCCAGGGGAAGCCGGGGGCCATGGCCACCAGGCCGGGCACGTCCACGGGGTTGTGCATCTGCGCCACGTCCCGCGCGGCGACGGTGTCCCAGTGCGCGGCGGCCAGCTGCGTCTCCATGGCCAGCACCGTGCCGGCGGCCTGCTCGCCGGTCACGCCCCACCGCGCCGGCAGGCCCGCGAGCTCGAGCATCGCCGCGACGTGGCCGGTGAACACCGCGCGCAGCGGCCCGTGCACGGCGTCGGTGTAGTGGGACCGCGTGGGCAGGGACAGTCCGTCCTGGCACAGGAAGAAGGAGTAGCGGGAGGAGTCCCCGGAGTCGTTCTCCACGAAGAAGGACAGCAGGCCGTCCACCCCGGTGCGCTGCAGGGCCGCCGAGGCCCCGGCGAGCTGATCCTTGCCGCGCGCGGCGCCGAGCAGCTCGAGGTCGGGGTCCAGGGCGTCCCGGCCGCGGCGCTCGACGGCGCCCTCGTCGAGGAAGGAGCGGTGCAGGACCGCCATCGGGGACCCGGCCGGGGCCGCCCGGACGATCTCGTGCACCCTCCGGGCGTTGAGCTCGGTCAGGAGCGCGGACGCGCCGTCGGAGGCGCGGTCCGCGGGCAGCTCGTGGGCGTCGATCCAGCCGCCGTTGACGTGCCGGTGCAGGTCGTCCTGCGGGCGGACGCCAGGGTGGAGGTGCTGCAGGTCCAGGCCGGAGGCGGTCGTCACGGGCGCATCCCCTGTCGTGGTCGTGGGGCGTGTCGGAACGCACGGGGCCGACGACGCCGCCCGCCCGGTCCCAGCCTACGGACGGGAGCGCCGTGGCCCGCGGTCGGCGGGCCACGGCGTCCGTGGTGGTGGTCACACCCGGGTGGGCGCGGGGCGGATCAGCTCGCGGACGGCTCCGGGCTCGCCGAGCCGGCGGCCTCCCCGGTGCCCAGCCACTTGCCCTCGAGCTCCTCGAGGGTGCCGTTCTCCTCCATGGTGGCCAGCGACTCGTTGACCTGCTCGAGCAGGGCGGTGTTGCCGGTCTTCACGGCCAGGCCCAGCTGCTCGCCGGTCTCGATCTCCTCGACCAGGCGCAGCTCCGGGTTGTCGGTGATGGCCGGGCCCATCACGGAGATGTTGCCGATCACGGCCTCGACGTCGCCGGTGTTGAGCCCCTGGATCATCAGGGCGGAGTCCTCGTACTGCACGACCTCGGCGTTGTTCTCCTGGGCCTGGGTCTCGCCCGTGGTGGCCTGCTGCACGCCCACGCGCTTGCCCTCGACGTCGGCCAGGGAGTCGATGTCGGCGTCCGGGGCCACCAGCAGGGCGAGGTTGTCGTCGAGGTAGGGCTCGGAGAAGTCCATGACCGACTCGCGCTCCTCGGTGATGGTCATCCCGGAGGCGGCGAGGTCGCACTGGTCCGAGTCCAGGGCCACACCCGACTGGATGCCCTCGAAGGCGGTGCGGATGAACTCCGTCTCCACCCCCATGTCCTCGGCGATGTTGTTGACCAGGTCGATGTCGAAGCCGACGGTCTCCCCGTTCTCGGTGTACTCGAAGGGGCGGTAGGGGATGTCCGAGCACACCGTCAGCGTGCCCTCGTTGATCAGGCTGATCTCCCCGCCGGTCGCCTCGCCGCCGGCCTGCTCGCCCCCGCCCGTGTCCGAGCACGCGCTCAGCGCCAGCGCGGAGACGGCCAGCACGGACAGGGTCGCTGCCCCGTGGAACCTGCTCTTCATGGATCTTTCCTTCCCTCGGGAGGTGCTGGCTCGTCCGCCCCCGGCGCGGCGTCGTGCCGGAGAGGGAGCCACTGCTGAATGTGCCTCAGTGTAGGGCGTCCGGGGTTGCCGGTGTGTTGCGCACCACTGGTCGGTAGCACATCAGCTGTCCCCACTGCTGTCCACGCGGACCGGCGGCCGGGTCCGCACCGGAGCCCGGTCTTCGGCACAATGGGCTCATGACTCGGACGGACGACATCCTCGCCGCGGGGGCACACCGATGACGGCCGCACCGGCGAGCGTGCGCGTGGACGCGTGGCTGTGGGCGGTGCGCGTGTTCAAGACCCGGTCCGCCGCCACGGCCGCGTGCCGGGCGGGCCACGTCAAGATCGACGGCACCTCGGTCAAGGCGGCCCAGCCCGTGCGGCCCGGCCAGCGGGTGACCGTGCGGCGTCCCGGCCACGAGCAGGTCCTGGAGGTGGTGCAGCTGCTGACCAAGCGCGTCGGCGCTCCCGTGGCCGCGGCCGCCTACGTGGACCACAGCCCGCCCCCTCCCCCCGCCCTGCACGCGGCCGTGCCGCGCCGGGACCGGGGCGCCGGACGTCCCACCAAGAAGGACCGCCGCGAGATGGACCGCCTCCGGGGGCTGTGAGCGGCTCCGGGGGGACGGCCGGCCGCACCGGCGGGTGCGGGGGCGTCGGTACCCTGGTCCGGTGACCACCACCGCACGCCCGCGCGGGCTCAACCGGCAGATCCTGGCCCTCGCGGTGCCCGCCTTCGGCGCGCTCGTGGCCGAGCCGCTGTTCCTGCTGGCGGACTCGGCGATCGTCGGGCACCTGGGCACCCCGCAGCTGGCCGGGGTGGGCGTGGCCGCCGCCCTGGTCCAGACGGTCGTGGGGCTGATGGTCTTCCTGGCCTACAGCACCACGCCCGCGGTGGCCCGGCACCTCGGCGCCGGCCGGCTCCCCGAGGCCGTGGCGGTGGGCCGGGACGGGCTCTGGGTGGCCGCCGGGCTCGGCGTCCTGCTCTCCGCGGCGGGCTGGGTGCTCGGGCGGCCCCTGCTGGAGCGGATGGGTGCCCGCGGTGAGGTCCTGGAGCACGCGGTCGCCTACCTGCACTGGTCCCTGCCCGGGCTGACCGGCATGCTCCTCGTGCTCGCGGCCACCGGCGTACTCCGCGGGCTCCAGGACACGAGGACCCCGCTGCTCATCGCGGGGATCGGGGCCGCGGCCAACGCGGTGCTCAACCTCGTGCTGGTGCACGGCGCCGGCCTGGGCGTGGCCGGCGCCGCGATCGGCACGAGCGCCGTGCAGTGGGCCATGGCCCTGGCCTACCTGCGGATCGTGCACCGGCTGGCCCGCCGGCACGGGGTGGGGCCGGCGACCTCGTGGGCCCGGCTGCGCTCCCACCTGGCCGTGGGGTCCTGGCTGATGCTCCGCACGGTGTCCCTGCGGGTGGCCATCCTCGCGACCGTCCTGGTGGTCACGGCCCAGGGCGCCCAGAACCTCGCCGCCCACCAGCTCGTGATGACGGTGTTCAGCTTCCTGGCCTTCGCCCTCGACGCCCTGGCCATCGCCGCGCAGGCGCTGCTGGGCCGGGACATGGGCGCCCGGGACCTGGCGGAGCCGGCCGAGCGGCAGGCGATCCGCGACCTGATGCGCCGGCTGGTGCTCTGGGGCCTCGGCTTCGGGGTGGTGACCGGTCTGGCCGTGGCCGTGCTCGGGACGCGTCTGGGCTTCCTGCTCAGCCCGGACCCGGCCGTGCAGGCCCTGTTCGCGGCGGCCCTGCTCGTGGTCGCGGCGGGCCAGCCGCTGGCCGCCTACGTCTTCGTCCTCGACGGGGTGCTCATCGGGGCCGGGGACGCCCGCTACCTCGCCGTGGCCGGGGTGCTCAACCTCGCCGTCTACGCCCCGCTGCTGGCCCTCGTGGCCGGCTCCGGCGGCTCGGGCACCGGCGGGCTCGTGTGGCTGTGGATCGCCTACGCAGGAGGCTATCTGGGAGCCCGGGCGCTGACCCTCGGACTGCGGACCCGCGGTGACGCCTGGCTGCTCCGGAACGCGCGGTAACAACCGGGAACCCACGGCGGGATGTGCGGTGGATCACCTAAAATTGCGCCCATGGACAACGACTCCCGCACGCAGAACCAGCCCGCTGCCGGGCACGACGTCGTGCTCGTCGGGATCGACGGGTCGGACCAGGCCCGGCACGCCCTCGACCGGGCGGTCGAGGAGGCCCGGGCGCACGACTTCTCGGTCCGCCTGGTCGGCGCCTATCCGGTCATCGGGGTGGGCGACCCCGGGCTCGAGCAGCGCTTCACCGAGGCGGTGACCAAGGAGAACGCGGAGCACCTCGCCGAGGCCCGGCGGGTCGTGGAGGACGCGGGGCTGCCCGTGGAGACCGTCGAGGCCGCCGGGGACGCGGCCAAGGCCGTCGTGGAGCAGTCCGGCAGCGCCTCGCTCGTCGTCATGGGCAAGCGCGGCCGCGGCGGGGCCCTGCGCGGCCGGCTCGGCTCGGTGTCCGCGGCGGTCGCCGCGCACGCCAAGTGCCCGGTCGTGGTCGTCCCGGAACCGGCGGAGAAGAAGCACGGCGAGCGCAGCCGCGGCGGCACCGACTACGCGCTGGAGGACCAGGGGCCGGTCAAGGCGGAGGAGATCGACTTCTCGGGGCGGGTGGTCGTCGGTCTCGACGCCCTCGGCTCGCGCAACCCGGCGCTGTGGCAGGCCGTGCAGTACGCCGAGGAGCACGGCAAGCCCCTGGCCCTGGTCTCCGTCAACGGGGCCCTGTCCGGCACGCCCTCCTGGTTCCAGGACGAGTTCAACCAGGCCCGGTACTTCCGCGAGGCCGAGCGCAAGCTCGAGGAGATCTCGCGGGAGATCGCGTCCGAGCACCCCGGCCTCACCGTGGAGCACCACATCTTCGTCGGCCGCCCAGGACGCATCCTGATGAACGCCACGCACTCCGCGGACCTGGTCGTGGTCGGCTCCCGCGGCATCGGCGGGTTCCGCGGGCTGCTGCTCGGCTCGGTCTCCCAGGCCGTGCTGGAGAACGCCGCCGGACCGGTCATGATCGTGCCGGCCCACCCCGCCTGAGCGACTCCTCCGGGGGTGCGCGCCGCGAGAACAGGAAGCAGCCACCCATGGCAGAGCAGATCGTCGTCGGCTACGACGGCTCCGAGAACAGCGACCGTGCCCTCGACTGGGCCATCCAGGAGGCGCGGTCCCTCGGGTCCGAGCTGAGGGTGGTGGTCTCCATGGGGCGGCCCGTGGCCGTGGATCCCAGCCTGTACGGGCCGTTCCTGGAGGCGATCGAGGCGGAGGCCGACCAGGTCGCCGGCACCGCCGTCGCGAGGGCCCGGGAGGCCGGCGTCCCGGCCGTCGGCGTCGCCGAGCGCGGTGACGCGGCGGGCGTGCTGGTGCAGGAGTCCGAGCACGCCGCGGCGCTGGTGCTCGGTCGCCGCGGCCGCCGCGGGGTGCGCGGACGCCTGGGCTCGGTCTCGGCGGCGGCCTCGGCGCACGCCCGGTGCCCGGTGGTCGTGCTCCCGGAGCGCTGGGACCCGCGGGCCGACCGCGGCGCCGAGGGTCCGTTCAGGGGCCGGGTGCTCGTCGGCGTGGACCGACTGGGGCGGGACAACCCGGCGGTCGTCGCGGCCGCACGGTACGCCGCGCGGCACGGCACCGGGCTCACGCTGGTCACGGTGGTGCCGGAGGCCGCGAGCGTGCCCACGGGCTCCGCGGAGCTGGACCGGGCGGTGCGCGAGCAGCTCACCGAGCCCGCCCAGGCCCTGGTGGACCAGGTCGCCGCGGGCGTGCGGGAGGACCACCCGGGACTGGACGTCGAGACGTACGTCTTCTCGGGCTCGCCCGCGGACCAGCTGGTGCGGGCGGGGCGGACGGCGGACCTCGTGGTGGTCGGCAGCCGCGGCTACGGCGGTTTCCGGGGCCTGCTCATGGGCTCCGTCTCCCAGGCCGTGCTCTACGAGGGCCGCAGCCCGGTGATGGTGGTCCCCACCCGCCGGAAGGGCTGAGTCCGTCCGGGCGCCGTCCGCCCGCAGGCGGAGCGTGCCCGTCCCCGCGGCGCCGAAGCTCGCCCGGCAGGCGGATCCGCTCGCGGCCGCGGTCTGCGACGCTGGGGACGAGCCCCGGACCGCCGGGGCCGGGAAGGAGGAGCCGTGCGCCGACGGACACTGGCCGCGGTCGCTCTGGGCGGCGCCGTCCTCACCGCGTGCTCCGCCCCGGCGCCGGGAGTTCCTGCACCGCCCGTCGACTCCGACGTCCTGGACGCCGCCGGCGTCCTCACGGACGCGCAGGAGCGGGAGCTCGACGCCCTGATCCAGGAGCACAACGCGGCCACGGACGCCGCGCGGGTCGCCGTGCTCACGGTGGAGGAGACGGGCGGGCCGATCGAGGACCGCGCCCGCGAGATCGCCACCGCGTGGGAGGTGGGCGACGCCGGGGCGGACAACGGCGTGCTCGTGCTCGCGGCCACCGGGGACCGGGAGCTGCGGATCGAGTCGGCGGACGGGGTGCGGGAGCAGTTCACGGACGACGAGGCGGAGCGGGTCGTGGAGGACGTGCTCGAGCCCGCCTTCGCGGACGGGCACTATGCGGAGGGCCTGGCCGAGGCCGTGGAGCAGGTCTACGTCTACGCGCGGGGCGAGGAGCCCCCGCAGGAGCCCTTCGACTGGGCGCTGTTCGGCGGGGTCGCCGGCGGATTCGGCCTGGTCGGTGTGCTCGTCGCCTGGTGGATCGCCGCGGACCTGCGCCGCCGGCGGCGGATCGCCGACGAGGAGCTGCGGGCGGCCCGGCAGCGGGACCCGGACCTGCGGCTCACCGAGGAGCAGCAGAAGGCGTACCGGACGTACCGCCACCACCACCGCAAGGACGACGCCGTGACGAACCCCGCCGTGTGGCTGCCGCTCTACCTGACCAACCCGGGACTGTACTCTGGCGGTTCGGGCAGCGGCACGGACGGCGGCGGCGCGGGCGGGTCCTCCTTCGGCGGGGGCGGCGGCTTCACGGGCGGCGGGGCCTCCGGCAGCTACTGACCGGGCGCCCGCCGGCGCGGCACCGTCCCGTGGGCGGCGCCGCGCCGGCTCCCGTCAGGCGGGCAGGGCCTGCCGTGCGGCGACGAGGGAGAGCAGGTGCCGGTGCACGGCGGTCTCACCGGTCAGCTCGGGGTGGAAGGAGATGCCCACGACGCTGCCGCTCGCCACCGCGACCACCTCGCCGCGGTGCCGGGCCAGCACCGTGACGCCCTCGCCCGCGCGGGTCACCACGGGGGCGCGGATGAAGGCCGCGCGCACGGTGGCCCCGTCGTCGCCCCAGGTCAGTACGTCCTCCTCGGAGGCCGTCTGGGAGCCGAAGGCGTTGCGGGCCACGGTGACGTCCAGGACCTCGAGGGTGCGCTGGCCGGGGGCCGGGTCCTCGATGCCGGAGGAGAGCAGGATCAGCCCGGCGCACGTGCCCAGGGTCGGCAGCCCGCCGAGCACGGCCTCGCGCAGCGGGTCGCGCAGCCCGAACAGGCGCAGCAGCCGGTCCATGGTGGAGGACTCCCCGCCGGGCAGCACGATCGCGTCCAGCCCGGAGAGCTGCTCGGCCGTCTTCACGAGCACGGCCTCCGCGCCGAGCTCCCGGAGCATCGCGGCGTGCTCGGCGACCCCGCCCTGCAGGGCGAGGACCCCGACCCGGGGCGCGGAGCTCACCAGCCGCGCTCCGCGAGCCGGTGCGGGGCGGGGAGGTCGCCCACGTTGATCCCGACCATCGCCTCGCCGAGCCCGCGGGAGGCCTCGGCGATCTTCTCGGGGTCGTCGTAGTAGGCGGTGGCCTTCACGATCGCCTGCGCCCGGGCGGCGGGGTTGCCGGACTTGAAGATGCCCGAGCCCACGAACACCCCGTCGGCCCCGAGCTGCATCATCATGGCGGCGTCCGCGGGCGTGGCCACACCCCCGGCGGTGAACAGCACGACCGGCAGCTTTCCGGTGCGGGCGACCTCGAGGACGATGTCGTACGGGGCGGCGAGCTCCTTGGCCTTCACGTAGAGGGCGTCGGGGGAGACCGCGTACAGGGCCTGCAGCTCCGCGATCTGGCCGCGGATGGTGCGGATGTGCTTGGTGGCCTCGGAGACGTCCCCGGTGCCGGCCTCTCCCTTGGAGCGGATCATGGCGGCGCCCTCGGCGAGCCGGCGCAGAGCCTCGCCCAGGTTGGTGGCACCGCACACGAACGGGACGGTGAAGCGCTGCTTGTCGATGTGGTTGACGTAGTCGGCGGGGGAGAGGACCTCGGACTCGTCGATGTAGTCGACCTTCAGGTGCTCCAGGACCTGGGCCTCCACGAAGTGGCCGATGCGGACCTTGGCCATCACGGGGATCGACACGGAGGCCTGGATGCCCTCGATCAGGTCCGGGTCGGACATGCGGGCCACGCCGCCCTGGGCGCGGATGTCGGCGGGCACCCGCTCGAGGGCCATGACGGCCACGGCGCCGGCGTCCTCGGCGATGCGGGCCTGCTCGGCGGTGACGACGTCCATGATGACGCCGCCCTTGAGCATGTCGGCGAGGCCGCGCTTGACCAGCGGGGAGCCGGTGAGCGGGGTGGCGTCCGCGGGGGAGGTGGTCCGGGCGGAGTTCTGGGCAGGAGTGGTCTGCAGATCGGTCATACGACCATCCTCCGCCCCTGAGTGGTCCACCAACAGGTCCACCGACGGTAGAATTCGTTGGACCACTTGCGGTCCGGCTCCGCCCGGCCCCGACCAGGACCCGAGGTGCCCGTGCGCCACTCCCACGACGTCGACCTGCCCGTGCGCGTCGACCGCGCCGACCCTGCCCCGCTGCCCGCCCAGCTCGTCCAGCAGCTGCGGGAGCTGGTGGTCTCCGGCGTGCTGCGCCCCGGGGACCCGCTGCCCTCCACGCGGGGGCTCGCCGCCCGGCTGGGCGTCTCGCGGGGATCCGTGGTGACCGCCTACGACCAGCTGCACGGCGAGGGCTATCTGCACGCGACCAACGGGGCCACCGTCGTCCATCCCGACCTCGCCCGCTCCCGCGTCGAGCGGGCGGAACCCCGCCCGGACGACCGGTCCGGGTCCCGGCCGACGGCGCCGCCGCCGCGGCGGGCCCGGGACCGGCCCATGATCGACCTCACCCCCGGGCGCCCCGACACCGCGCGGCTGGCCACCCCCGGCTGGCGGGCCGCGTGGCGGGACGCCGCGGCCGCCGCCGCGGGGGCGGCCGCGCCCCCGGCCCAGGGGGCGGAGCCGCTGCGCGAGCAGATCGCCGAGCACCTGCGGCTGATGCGCGGCGTGGTCCGGGACCCGCAGGACCTCTTCGTCACGGCCGGGGCGCGGGACGGGCTGCAGCTGCTGCTGGCCGCCCTGGGCGGCCTCGCCGGCCGCCCGCTACGCGTGGCCGTGGAGGACCCCGGATACCCCTCCCTGCGCCGGGTGCCGGAACGGCTCGGCCACCGGGTGCTGCCCGTGCCGATCGACGACCACGGCCTCGACCCCGCCCGGCTGCCGTCCGGCGCGTGGTCGGGGGCGTGGTCGGGGGACTGGGAGATCGACCGGGCCCCCGACGCCGTGGTGGTGACCCCCAGCCACCAGTACCCCCTCGGGGCCTCGATGCCCGCGGCCCGCCGCCTCGAGCTGCTCGACTGGGCCCGCGCCCACGACGCCCTGATCGTGGAGGACGACTACGACTCGGAGCTGCGCTACGTCGGCGAGCCGCTCCCCGCGCTGTCCGCCCTCGACCACGGGCCCGGCGCCGTGGCGCGCCCGCCCGCCCCGGGCCGGCGGCTCGGGAGCGGCGGGCACGTGGCCACGCTCGGCTCCTTCACCAAGGTCCTCGCGCCGGGGCTGGGGGTCGGCTACCTGGTCGCCCCGCCGGCCCTGCGGGAGGAGCTGCTGCGGCTGCGCACCGACCTCGGCAACCCCGCCTCGGCGGTGGCCCAGGACGCGATGGCCCGCTTCCTCGCCGACGGCGGGCTGCGCCGGCACACCGCCCGGATGCGGCGGGAGTACCGGCGCCGGCGGGACCTGCTCGGCGCGGCGCTCGCCGGGGTCCGCGGGGTGCGGGCCGTGCCCATGGACGGCGGGCTGCACGCGGTCCTGGAGTTCACCGGGGAGGTGGCCTTCGAGGAGCAGGACGTCGTGGCCCGCGCCGCGGCGGCGGGCGTGCGGGTCGCCGCGCTGGGCTCCTACTGGGCGGAGGGCGTGCGCGGTGGGCGCCGCGGCGTCGTGGTGGGCTTCGGCGCCACCGGCGCCGCCCCGGAGGGCGACGCCCTGCCGGACGCCCTCGCGGTGCTGGCCCGGGTGCTCACGGCGCCCGGACCGGCGCCCGGACGGGCAGCCGGGGCCGCTCGCTAGACTGTGCCGTGGCCCGCGGGCCCCGCCCGGGCCGCCCCGCCCGCGCCGCCGCACCGGGGCCCTGCCCGCCGCGCCGTCCCCGAAAGGCCTCACCGTGAACCCCGAACCGAGCACCGGCATCCACCGCGACCTGTTCGCGCCCACGCTGCTGCGCGCGCTCGTGGCCCTGTGCTTCGCCGCCGTGACCATCTTCTGGCAGGAGCCGTCGATGGGCGTGGTGGTCTGGGGCGTGGGCCTCTACCTCCTGCTGACGGGCGCGGCGAGCATCCTGCTGCAGCTGCGGCTCAACGGCAACGAGCACGTGGACCTGGGCCGCAGCCGGCAGGGCCCGCAGTCCTACGGCCTGCTCTACGCCGTGGGCGGGGTGCTCACGGTCCTCGGCGCGGACAGCCCCGGCGGCCTCGTGCTCTACGCCGGGCTCGTCATGGGTGTCGCCGGGCTCACCGAGCTCGCGCTCGGGCTGTCGTCCCGCACCACCTTCCCGCTGGGCCGGGACTGGACCATCGCCGGGCTCGTCACGGTCCTCGCCGCCACGGGCCTCGTGCTGGTGGCCGATCTCGGCGCCAAGGCCCTCTTCGGCGTGGTGGGCGCCGCCGCGGTGGTCATCGGCGTCACCCACCTGCTCGCCGCGCTGAGCCTGCGGCACGAGGACCGGCAGGGCCGGGCCCCTGCCGGAACGGCGTAGACTGGTCAACCGCACAGCAGGCCCCGACCTGCCGACGACACCGGTTCACGAGGAGGACGAGTGGCACAGCGCAAGGGCTCGCGAGGCGGCTTCCGGGCCGACGTCAAGGGCCCCCTGATCCTGTCCGCCGTGCTCGCGGCCGTGACCTTCGGCGGCGTCGCGGTCCTCGCCAGCGGCGGGACCGAGAACCAGCTGCGGCTGGACCTGGCCTTCACCGCGGCCGGCATCGTGTTCATCGTGGCCCTGGTGGTCAGCGCCACGCTCATGATCGTCGAGAAGCCCAACGACCCCCATCTCGGGGAGGGCACCGGCGTCAACCGCTCCTCGGCCAAGCTCTACGCCGAGGCGCGCGCCCGCCGCGAGGCCGCCGCACAGCCGCCCGGCGAGGCCGAGTTCGGCCAGCGCGTCCGTCCCGACACCCGCGGCGAGGACCTGCTCGGCCGACGCCCCGCCGAGGACCCGGCCCCGGACACCGGCGGGGACACGGCCGGGGGCACGGGCGAGCGCACGGGCGGCGACGACGGAGCCCCCCGCCCCTGAGCCCCGGCGGCCGGCCTCGGGCCCCCGCTCCGGGCCTTGGCCGCCGTCCGCCCGCTCAGTAGATTGGGCACCACCTGAGCAGCCGGGCCGACCCGCGCCCCCGCTCCAGACGCAGAGACGGGAAGCAGCATGAGCCAGCAGCCGGAGCCGCCCACCGAGGGCGACGAGGAGTTCGAGCAGAAGGTCGAGCAGCGGATGGCGGACACCCCGGACGCCGATCCGGAGGGCAGCTACTCGAACGCTCCCCAGGAGGGGCAGAAGAGCGACCTGCCGGTCCTCGAGGAGGACGAGGACAGCGTGGCCACCCCGGGCAGCAGCGACGCCTGACCCGCGGAGTGCGCACACGGCGACGCCCCGGGAGGACCGATGTCCTCCCGGGGCGTCCGCGTGTTCGGGCCCGTGCCCGGCTCAGCGGCCGAAGCCGCGCAGCCGCAGGGAGTTCAGCACCACGAACACGGAGCTGAAGGCCATGGCGGCGCCCGCGATCACCGGGTTGAGCAGTCCGGCGGCCGCCACCGGGATGGCCACCGTGTTGTAGGCGAAGGCCCAGAACAGGTTGGACTTGATGATCGACAGGGTCCGGCGGGACAGCGCGATGGCGGTGGGCACCGACCCCACGTCGCTGCGCACGATGGTGATGTCCGCGGCCTCGATGGCCGCGTCCGTGCCGGAGCCCATCGCGATCCCGAGGTCGGCCTGGGCCAGCGCGGCGGCGTCGTTGACGCCGTCGCCCACCATGGCGACCACACGCCCCTCGTCCTGCAGGTCGCGGACCACCGCGACCTTGCCCTCCGGGCTGACGTCCGCGACGACGTCCCCGGCGGGGATGCCGGCCTCGGCCGCGACCGCGCGGGCCACCGGCTCGTTGTCGCCGGTCAGGAGCAGGGGCCGCAGCCCCAGGCCCTGGAGCCGCGCGATCGCCTGCCTGGCGTCGTCCTTCACGGTGTCGCGCAGGTCCACGAATCCGGCCAGGGCCCCGTCGACGGCCACGAGGATCGTGGTGAACCCGCCCTCCTGGGCGCGCCGCAGCGCGTCCAGCTGGGCGGTGTCGAGGCGCACGCCGTTCTCGGCGAGCCAGGTGGTGCGCCCGACCACCACCGAGCGGGAGTGCATCCCGTCGGCCACGTGCGCGCGGACGCCGCCGCCGGGGGCCGAGACGAATCCGGAGAGCGGGAACCGGTGCGGGGTGGCCTCGGCCACGGCCCGGGCGATCGGGTGCTCGGAGTGCTGCTCCACCGAGGCGGCGAGGTCGAGCACCTGGTCCCGGGAGTAGGCGCCCACGGGGATCACCGCGGCCACGGAGAGCCGGCCGCTGGTCACCGTGCCGGTCTTGTCCAGCACCACGGTGTCCACGGTGCGGGTGTCCTCGAGCACCTCAGCGCCCTTGATGAGGATCCCCAGCTGCGCGCCGCGGCCGGTGCCGGTGAGCAGGGCCGTGGGCGTGGCCAGGCCGAGGGCGCACGGGCAGGCGATGACGAGGACGGAGACCGCCGCCACGAACGCGGCGTCGACGTCGCCGGTGAGCACCAGCCAGCCCACCAGCGTGAGCAGGGCGAGCACGAGCACGACCGGGACGAAGACCCCGGAGATCCGGTCGGCGAGCCGGGCCACGGGCGCCTTGCTCGTCTGTGCCCGGGCGACCGCACGGCCCATCTGGGCCAGGGTCGTGTCGGCGCCCACGCGGGTCGCCTCGACCAGCAGCCGGCCGTTCGTGTTGATCGTCGCCCCGGTCACGGTGTCGCCGACGCCCACCTCGACCGGCAGGGACTCGCCGGTGAGCAGGGAGGTGTCCACGGCGGAGCGGCCCTCGAGGACCACGCCGTCGGTGGCGATCTTCTCCCCGGGGCGCACCACGATCCGGTCCCCGGGCCGCAGCTGCTCGGCCGGCACGCTCGTCTCGACGCCGTCCCGCAGGACGACGGCGTCCTTGGCGCCCAGTTCGAGCAGCGCGCGCAGCGCCTCCCCGGAGCGGGCCTTCGCCCGGGCCTCGAGGTAGCGGCCCAGCAGGAGGAAGGCGGTCACGAGGGCGCCGGTCTCGAAGTACAGCTGGTGCCCGCTCATGTCCATGGTGTGGCCGAGCATCGCCCCGGCCGTCATGGCCGGGTCGCGCAGCAGGTTCCACAGCGAGAACAGGTACGCGGCGGACACGCCCAGGGACACGAGGGTGTCCATGGTGGAGGTGAGGTGCCGGGCGTTGAGGGCGGCCGAGCGGTGGAACGGCCAGGCGGCCCAGGTCACCACCGGCAGGCTCAGCAGCGCGGCCACCCAGCCCCAGTGCGGGAACTGGAAGCCGGGCAGCATCGAGATCACGAGCACCGGCACGGAGAAGGCGCCGGCCACGACCAGACGCCGGCGCAGGGAGTCGGGGGAGCGCAGCGAGGAGGCCTCCCGGCCGGAGACCCGCTCCATCGCGGAGACGGACCCGCCGCCGCTCCCGTCGTCGTCGGGCCCTCGGTGGGGCGCCGTCCTGATGACGGCCCCGTAGCCGGCGTTCTCGACCGTCCCGAGGATCTGCTCGTCGGTCACGCCCTCCGGGGCGTGGACCGTGGCGGTCTCCAGGGCGAGGTTCACGGAGGCGTCCACGCCGTCGAGCCTGCCGAGCTTCTTCTCGACCCGGCTCACGCACGAGGAGCACGTCATGCCGGTGATCTCCAGCTCGAGGGTGCGCAGGGGCCCGGCCGCCCGGCCGGGCACCGCCGCGCGCGTGCGGGTCTCAGGCAACCGAGTACCCCGCTTCCTCGACGGCGGCGGCGATCTCCTCGGACGTCAGCTCGCGGGAGGCGGTGACGACGACGGGGGACACGCCCCCGGCGACCAGGTCGACGTCGACGGACTGGACGCCGTCCAGCTCGGTCAGCTCCTCGGTGACGGACATGACGCAGTGCCCGCAGGTCATTCCGGACACGTTGACGGTGGTCTGCGCGGTGGTCTGCACGGTGGTCTCCTCTGGGGTTTCGGTGGGTGCGGGTCGGGGAGCGCGCGCGGGGCGGGTCAGCTCTTGAGCAGGCGCGCGATGGCCGCGGACGCCTCCTGGAGCTTGTCGTCCACGCTGGCGACGTCCCCGGACTCCTGGGCGGCCTCGACGGCGCCCACGACGCAGTGGCTGAGGTGCTCGTCCAGCAGACCGAGGCTCACGGCCTTGAGCGCCGACTGGATCGCGGAGATCTGGGTGAGGACGTCGATGCAGTACTTGTCCTCCTCGACCATCCGGTGGATGCCGCGGACCTGGCCCTCGATGCGCCGCAGGCGCTTGAGGTACGCGTCCTTGTCCTGGGTGTACCCGTGCGGCGGCAGGGTCTGGGTCATGGGTCCTCCTCGGTCGTCCTGCCGACACTGTATACCCCTTGGGGGTATGGTTCAAGGGATGGGCCGGGAGCACCGCGGCGATGTGCCAATCTTGAGGCATGGCTTCACTGATCGAGGACTACGCCCTGCTCTCGAACATGCGCACGGGTCCGCTCGTCTCCCGCACCGGCTCGGTCGACTGGCTGTGCGCCCCGCGCTTCGACTCCCCCTCGTTCTTCGGTGCCCTGCTGGGCGAGGCCGACCACGGGCGCTGGCTGCTCGCCCCCTCCTGCACGGTCGCCGACGAGGCCGGCGGGGAGGTGCTCGACGAGGAGGAGAGCGGGGCCCAGGTCGCGGAGCGGTTCTACGTGGAGAACACCTTCGTGCTGCAGACCGTGTGGGTGACGGACTCCGGTTCCGTGCGCGTCACCGACTTCCTCCCGCTGACCTCCCGCACGGATCTCATCCGCCGCGTGGAGGGCCTCACCGGGGAGGTCCAGATGTACCAGGAGCTGCGGGTCCGCTTCGGCTACGGCGCCGTGGTGCCCTGGGTCAGCCGCTTCGAGGGGGAGGAGGACCCCGAGGGCGGGGACCCCGCCCCGCCCATGCTCGTGGCCATGGCCGGGCCGGACGCGCTCGTGCTGCGCGGCGAGCCCCTGCCCGAGTCCTCCGACGACGACGTGCGCCGCCACCGCGGGACCTTCACGGTCTCCGCCGGCCAGGCCCGGGACTTCGTCCTGACCCACTTCCCGTCCCACCGCACCCCGCCGGCGCCGGTGGACGTCAACGAGCAGCTCACCCGCACCGTGGAGCTGTGGCAGGACTGGTCCGGGCTCTACACCCCGCCCGCCGCCGAGCAGGACGAGCCGGTGCACATCGTCCCGGTCCGCGGCCACGCCGTGGCCCGGCGCTCGGACGTGGTCCGGCGCTCGCTGCTCGTGGTGCGGGCCCTGATGCACCAGGAGACGGGTGGGCTGGTGGCCGCGCCCACCACCTCGCTGCCGGACGTGGTGGGCGGCGAGCGCAACTGGGACCACCGCTTCTCCTGGCTGCGGGACGCGGCGATGGCCCTGGAGATCATGCTCGACCACGACCACGACCGGGAGGCCGTGCAGCTGCGCAACTGGCTGCTGCGGGCCGTGGCCGGGGACCCCCACGACCTGCAGAACATCTACGGCGTCGCCGGGGAGCGCCGCGGCCGCGAGCACCAGCTGGACCTGCCCGGCTACGAGCGCTCCCGCCCGGTCCGCGAGGGCAACGGCGCGGCGGGCCAGCACCAGACGGACGCCGTGGGTCACGTCATGGTCGTGTTCGAGAAGCTGCGCCGGCGCGGGGCGGTGGAGGACCACCTCTCCTGGCCGCTCCAGCAGGCGATGCTGCGCTCGGTGGTGGAGAACTACGAGGTCAAGGACCAGGGCCTGTGGGAGATGCGCGGCGAGCGGCAGTACTACACGCACTCCCGGGTGCTCATGTGGGCGGCCCTGCAGTCGGGCGTGGACGCGGTGCGCCTGCACGGGCTGCCCGGGGACGCGCCGGTGTGGGAGCAGCTGCGGGACGCCCTGGCGGAGGAGATCTGGACGAGCGGCTACGACCCGGAGGTCGGCTCCTTCGTGCAGTACTACGGGTCGAAGGCCGTGGACGCCTCCCTGCTGCAGCTGCCGCAGGTGGGCTTCGTGGCCCACGACGACGAACGGATGCTGGGCACCGTGCGGCGGATCGAGGAGGAGCTGCGGCACCCGTGCGGGCTGATCCACCGCTACCGCAACGTCCTGGGGCCCGTGGACCCCGAGGACCCCGACGCCTACGCCGGGGTGATCGGCGTGGACGGGTTCTCGGGCCAGGACAATCCGCACCTCGGCGCGTCCCTGTGGCTGGCGGCCCAGTACGCTCGCTCCGGGCGCACCGACAGCGCCCGCAAGCTCGTGGACCTGGTCCTCTCCCGCGCCAACGACCTCGGCCTGCTGTCCACCGAGTGGTCGCCCGACCGGCGGCGGATGACGGGCAACTTCCCGCAGACCTTCGCCCACCTGGCCCTCGTCCAGGCGATGGACGCCCTGGACGCCGCACAGGGTCGCCGCACCGCGCCGGAGCCCCAGGAGGCCTCGGGGGTCACCCCGTGAGCCACACCGTCCCCATCGGCTGGCGGAGCTCCCCGGCGGTGCGGATCGGGCTGTCCCTGTCCGTGGCCACCGGGCTGTACGGGATCTCCTTCGGCGCGCTGTCCGTGGCGGCGGGCCTGAGCTTCTGGCAGACGGTGGCGCTGTCCGCGCTCATGTTCACGGGCGGGTCCCAGTTCGCGTTCATCGGGGTGGTCTCCGGCGGCGGGACCGGGGCCTCCGCGCTGGGCGCCGCGACCCTGCTCGGGGTGCGCAACGCCGTCTACGGCATGAGCATGAACGCCCTGGTCCGCCCCCGCGGCGGGCTCCGGCTGCTCGCCGCGCACGTGACCATCGACGAGTCCAACGCGGCGGCGTCCTCCCAGACCCACCCCGTCGAGGAGAGACGGGGGTTCTGGACCGCGGGGGTCGGGGTGTTCCTGCTCTGGAACCTGTTCACCGTGGTCGGCGCCCTGCTCGGCAACGCCCTCGGCGATCCCGCCCGCTGGGGTCTGGACGGCGCCGCCGTGGCGGCCTTCCTCGGGCTGCTGTGGCCCCGGCTCAGCGCCCGGGAGCCCGTGGCCGTCGCGGTGGTCTGCGCCCTCGTCACGGCGCTGACCATCCCGGTGCTGCCGCCGGGGCTGCCGATCCTGGTGGCCGCGGTGGTCGCCGCGCTCCTCGGCCGCTCCCGCCGCCGGGGGGCCGGCGCGGCCGCGCCCGGCCGGACGGAGGCCGGGGCATGAGCATGTGGTTCTGGGTCCTCGCGGCGTGCGCGCTGGCCTACGGGCTCAAGCTCGTGGGCTACCTCGTGCCGGACCGGGTGCTGGACGACCCCCGGGTGGGACGGATGGCGGGCACCGTCACGGTGGGCCTGCTCGCCGCCCTCGTGGTGATGAACGCCTTCGGCTCCGGCCAGGCGCTGGTGCTCGACGCCCGGCTCGGGGCCCTGCTGGTCGCGGGGGTCGCCCTGATGCTGCGGGCGCCGTTCCTGCTGGTCGTCGTCCTGGGCGCGGCTGCGGCGGCCGTGCTGCGGCTGCTCGGGGCCGCCTGAGCCGCGTCCTCAGCCGGGGTTCGGGGCGTCCGGCGCGTCGAGCTCCCGCCAGAAGGCGTCGACCAGCGCGTTCCACTGCTCCGGGGCCTCCTGGAAGGGCTGATGGGACTCCTCCTCGAGCACCTGGAACCGGGCGCCGGGGATGAGGTCCGCGACGGCTCGGCAGAGCTCGGGCCGGGCCGTGACGTCCAGACCACCGGCCAGGACGTATGTCGGGACCGCGATCCGGGGCAGACGGTCGGTGGTCTCGTGGCGGAGGAACGCATCCAGGTGGCGCTGCACGTTCTCCGCCGGCTGCGGGTACGGGAAGGCGAGCACCTCGTCGACGAACCGGCTCACGGTGCCGTCGTTGTGCGCCCGCGGCGTGTAGATGAACAGGAAGAACCACTCCAGGAACTCGCGCTCCCCGGGGGCGGCCCCGACCAGCCAGCGGACGAAGCGACCCCAGGACCGGAGGTAGGGGTCCGGGACCGACCAGGTGCTCTGCAGCACGAGGCTCCGGACCAGCTCCGGGTGGCGCAGCGCCAGCTCCTGCGCGATGATGCTGCCCCCGGAGAAGCCCGCCACGTGGGCGGCGGGGACGCCGAGGGCCCGGAGCACCCCGGCGGCGTCGTCGGCCATGGCCGCCACCGACACGGGGCCGCCGGGCATGGCGGTGCGTCCCGCCCCGCGGTTGTCGAAGGCGGTGAGCCGGTACCGGTCGGCCAGCCCGTCCAACTGGAACTGCCAGGACTCGACGGTGTCGCCCAGCCCTCCGATCAGCAGGACGTCGGGTCCGCTGCCCACCTGCTCCGTCCAGATCTCGAGCTCTCCGGCGCGAACGTGCTGTCCCACGGGTCTGCCCTCCTCCGCCGGGCTCGTCAGGCGGCGCTCGGCACGATGTTGTGGTTGAGGCGGAAGATGTTGCCCGGGTCGTAGCGGTCCTTCAGCTCCACGAGTCGCCGGTGCGTCCGCTCCCCGTAGGCCTGCCGGGCCGCCTCGGGGGTGACGGGGCCCTGCTCGGCGCCGAGGAAGTTCACGTACTGGCCGAGCTCGGCGAACGGCGCCATGGCGGCGTGGGCCCTCCGGGCGAAGGCGGTCAGGCGGGCGTCCTCGGCCGGGTCCTGCCAGTAGCCGTAGACGTTGAGCCAGTACCGCGACGACCGGTTGGGGAAGGCCGTCGCCCCGGCGGGCACCCGGCCGAAGAAGCCCTCCATGTGGTGGATGTCGATGCCGGTGCCGAACCAGGTGACCTCGGTGGCGAAGCCGAGCAGGGCGTCGATCACCTCGTCGTCCATGCGGGAGAAGGAGGCGTTCTTCCAGTAGCCGCGTGCGCCCCGGGGGAAGAGCTCGTCCATGGCCGACTGCCACTCGGGCCACTGCACCGGGCCGACCTCCTCCTCGTCGGGCGGCGCGTCCGCGCGCAGGCGCTCGACCAGGCGCAGGCCGTCCTCGTGGTCGGGCGACATCCAGGCGAAGCCGACGATCAGGAACGGCTCGTCGCCCATGCCGAAGCCGGGCGGCAGGCGCAGGATCGAGATGATGCTGTTCATCTCGTCCGGCAGGTCCGCGGTCCAGCGGGCGTAGGCCTGCAGCGCGGTCCGCCACTGGGGCCGTCGGTAGAACAGGTTCCCGCCGAGCACGGACGGCGGCAGCCGCCGGGCGAGGAAGGTGAAGGAGGTCAGCACGCCGAAGTTCCCGCCCCCGCCGCGGATGCCCCAGAACAGGTCCGGGTTGCGCTCCGCGTCGACGTGCAGGTGCTCCCGGGTCCCGGTGACCACCTCGGCGCCGACGAGGTTGTCGAGGGTGAGACCGTTGCTGCGGGTCAGCCAGCCCACGCCGCCGCCCACCGTCAGGCCGGCGACGCCGGTGGCGCTCACCACGCCGAGGGGCACGGCCAGTCCGTGCGGGGCGGTGGCGCGGTCGACGTCGGCGAGGGTGGCGCCCGGCTCCACCGTCACGTGCCGGGTCCCGGGGTCCACGTCCACCCGGCGCAGCGCGCTCAGGTCCAGGACCAGACCGCCCTCCACCGTGCCGTGCCCGGCCACGTTGTGCCCTCCACCGCGCACGGCCAGCGGCAGGCCCGTGTGCTGGGCCGTGGCCAGCACCGGGTCGATGTCCGCCACGGAGCCCGCCCGGGCAACGGCGCGCGGCCGCACGTCGATCATGCCGTTCCAGACCCGCCGCGCCTCGTCGTAGAGCGGATCGTCGGGCTCGACCAGTGTGCCGGTCAGTCGGGTCCGCAGCGCCTCGAGCGCCCGCGCGACCTCGTCGTCATGTTCCCCACGGTCCACGATCCCCATCGGACTGGCTTCCTGTGTGCGGAGGCGTTCGCCCCCGGACGAACCTCTGCGATCGGCGGCGCGCACGCCACCGCCGACGACGCCGGTCCGGGCCGCCCTGGTCGTGCGCGTGGGCCGGGCCGGGAACGCGGGTCCGGTGCAGGACGCGGACCGCGCACGATGGTGCCGCTCCCAGTCTAGGAACGGGTCGTGGGGAGGCACAACGGCCGGCGCGCAACAGGCCGGTCACGGTGGCCCCGCCCGGCTCCGGCCCGCCGCGGAGGTGTCCGTCCCAGTGCGGCGGACCTTAGGCGAGCGGCAGGACGGGCGGGATGATGCCGTCCTCGATGGCCCTCTTGTACAACTCGAGCTTGGTGCGCGCCGGGCGCTCCACGAGGGCGTACTTGCGCCGGATCCGCTTGAGGTGCTCCTCGACCGTGGACTCCGCGATCCGGAGCCGGGTGGCCACCTCCTGCTCCTGGAGGCCGTCCACGTAGAGCGAGAGCACCTCGCGCTCCCGGGCGGACAGCTTGGCCGGGGCCCGGCTGGGCAGCTCCGCGAGGGAGGCCTGGAGGCCGTCGCTCACGAAGTGGCCCAGCTGCTTGGCCAGCCGCATGGTCCGGAAGACCGCCTTGATCGGCTCGCACTTGCCCACCGCGCCCGAGGCCCCGCACGTGAAGGCCGAGCGGACGCGGACGAGCTCGTCCGGCGGCGTGAGGACCACCACGGTGTGCTCGTGCGCGACGAGGTCGGTGATGTTCTGCACCAGGCTGCGGCCGTCCTGGGTGTTGAGGCTCAGGAGCACCACGGCGGCTTCCGCCGCGTTCTGGGCCAGGAACTCCGGGACCGTCCCCGCCACGGCGCCGATCCGCACCCCGTGCTCGGGGTGCTCCAGGGACTCCCGCTGCATCGCGATGCGGGTCATGGGCTGGGGGCTGACGACGGCGGCGGTCAACATGGTGGGAACTCCTCGACTTCTCCCGCGACGGGGTGCGCGGGGTCTCCGGGGCCGGTCCGGCCCGGAGCGGCGACGGGCGGTCGACGACCCGGAGCGCCCTCCCGCCGCTCTCCTTCGTATGCCGGATCAGGCATGTACAGGGATTCGGTGGAGAGCGACCCGGGCGACGGTCCTGGACGTGGTCGCTGCCGGCGGAGACGGTGCTCTGTGGTTCCTCCACGATGACGGACCCGCTCGCACGCGGACAAGGCAGATTCGTACGGACCTGCAACTCCGTACACCGTACGAGGGACAGTCCGTGTCCGGACCCCGTCGTGGCCGCCCCGGTGAGGGACTGCCTGGGAGAATGGTGGTGCACCAGCCGCCGGAGGAAAGGCCTGTCCTGTCATGCGCATCGACGTCCTGAGCAGCACCGGCGGCCTGGAGCCGCACCTCCGTCAGGAGGGCGGGCCGGACCGCCTGCTCCAGCAGCTCGCGGCGCGCGGGATCGAGGCGGTGCTCGCGCAGCCGGGTGTCCCGCGGCCGCCCACGGAGACGGAGGCGGAGGGCCCCACCGCGCTGAGTCCTTCGGAGGAGGCGCCGCCGGCCACAGCGGGGCTTCTGCTGATCGGCACCGAGCACCCGGCCGACCGGGAGCTCCTCGCCGGCTGGCTCGAGGCGGCGCGGGCCGCGGTGCGGCACGGCCGGCCGGTCGTGGTCAGCGGCCTGGCCCTCGACGTCCGCGACGCTCCGGCGGAGGTCCTGCGCGAGCTGCTGGCCGCGGCCTCGCTCGTGGGGCTGCGGGACGAGCCCTCCGTGGCCCTGGCCCGCCGGCTCTGCCCGGAGCACCCCGGCCTGCACCTCGGCCGGGACGACACCCTCGACCTCCCGGATCCTGCCGTCGCACCGGGCTCCGCCCCTGCTCCCGTCCCTGTCGATGCGGACGCCCCGGACCGGGTCCCGGGCCGGACGCACGAGGAGGCGCCCCATCAGGCACCGGACCAGGCGCCGCCCGCGATCGTCGCGGCCCTCGAGCGCCCCGCCGGGCCGATCGGTCCGGAGGAGGCCGCCCCGGTGCTCGCCGCCCTGCTCGACGCCCTGGTGCATCGGGTGCCGGGCGCGGTCGCCGTCCTGCCGTGCCGTGCGGAGGACGCGGACTTCGCCGCGGCCGTCGCCGCGCACCTGCCGCGAGACGTCCGGCGGCACCCGTCGGCGCCGGGAGCGGCGGCGGCGCTGGTGGGCGCGGCCCAGCACCTCGTGACCACCTGCCCCCGCGCGGTCGCCCTCGGGCTCGCCGGCGGGGCCGACGTCCTCCCCGTGGGCACGGATACATATGCCGTTGAGCGCATGGACGCGGTGCTGCACCGGTGGGGGCTGGCCGGGCACGCGGTGCCGCTGGCCGCGCTGCTCACCCCCGGTGACGCGGCGTGGGACACCCGCGCCGCCGTCCAGCAGTGGGCCTCGGAGGCCGTCGAGCACCGGGCGGCGGTCCGCTCGGCCCTGGTCGACGCGGTGCCGGCCCTGCGCGCCGCGGGCGAGCGCTGGTGGGACACGGTGGCCGAGGCCCTCCGCGGCGGGCGGCCCCAGCCGCCGCCCGCCGCGGTCGTCGCGCCGCGCGGGGTCGGGGCCCCGGTGGTGCGCGCCCTCCGGCGCCGGTACGTCGTCCCCGCGGTGCCGCCCGCACGTCCCACGGTCGCCGTCGTGCTCCGGAGCCGCGGACGCTCCGCGCAGCTGGCCCGCGCCCTCGACGGCCTCCTGGCGCAGACCTTCACCGACTGGCAGCTGGTCGTGCTGGACGGCGGGGACGATCCCGCCGATGTCGACGAGCTCCTCACCGCGCGGCGGGCGGAGCTCGCGGGTCGGGCGGCGGTCCTGCACCACCGTCGTGGCCTGACCCCGGGGGCCGCGGCCAACCGCGGGCTGCGCGCGGGGGACTCGGAGCTCGTGGTGCTCCGGGACGGCCACGACGAGTGGTCCCCCACGGTCCTGCAGCGGGCCGTGGCCCGGCTCGAGGACCCGCTGGCCACGGACGACGGAGTGGTGGTCCCCGGGCGCGGCCCGGACGCCGCGTCGCCGGTGCCCGCCGCCCCCACCCTCACCGGCGCGCTCGGCGGTGAGCGCCCGGCGTCCGGGGTGTTCGTGTACCGGCGCGCGGTGCACGGGGTGCTCGGCGACTACGACGAGACCCTGTCCGCCGCCGCAGACTGGGAGTTCCGCCTGCGCTTCCTCGAGACCTTCACCGTGGGTCTCGTCGAGGGCCCGCTGCGTCCCGTGCGGGCCCGGCAGGGAGGGGCGCCGGGTGCGGAGCTGCGCCGCCGGGACGAGCTGCTCGTGCGCGAGCGACACCTCAGGCAGTGGACCGCCGAGAACGGCATCGGCCTGCCGCTCCACCTGAGCCAGGAGCTCCGCACGCAGGCGGAGGGGCTGCACGCGCGCCTGGACGGCTCCGAGGCCCTCGCCCGCGAGCTCCTCGACCTCGTCCGCGCGCAGTCGGCCCGGCTCGAGCAGCTGGAGCGCACCGTCGCGGAGCGGGGCTTCGCCGCGTTCTGGCGACGCGTGTGGCGGACCCTGCGGGGGCGGTGACGCGGGTGGGCCGACCCGCTGGTCGACAGGGTGCTTTTCATCCGTGTCCTTGATGTGACATGATTCACCCTCGTGCGCCGTGGCGGGTGCGCCCGGTCCCGTGCCCCCGGGCCGCCCCGGGTCCGCCCCGTCACGGCACGTCCGCAGCAAGGAAGGAGTCGAGTCATGGGCTGGCTGGATCGAGAGCACACGGTGGCACCCCCCGGCTTCAACCGCTGGCTCATTCCTCCGGCGGCCCTGGCGGTGCACCTGTGCATCGGCCAGGCCTACGCCACGAGCGTGTACAAGACCGCACTGGTGGAGCACTTCGACGCGAGCCTCACGGAGATCGGCATCATCTTCTCCATCGCGATCGTCATGCTGGGCCTGTCCGCGGCCGTCTTCGGCACGTGGGTGGACACCAACGGGCCCCGCAAGGCGATGTTCACCGCCGCCCTGCTGTGGTCCGGCGGGTTCCTGGTGGGTGCGGCCGGGATCTTCACCGAGAAGCTGTGGCTGGTCTATCTCGGCTACGGCGTGATCGGCGGGATCGGCCTGGGCATCGGCTACATCTCTCCGGTCTCCACGCTGATCAAGTGGTTCCCGGACCGCCCGGGACTGGCCACGGGCATGGCGATCATGGGCTTCGGCGGCGGCGCGCTGATTGCCAGCCCGCTCTCCGCGGCGCTGCTCAACGCCTACGACCCGGAGTCCGGCGGTCAGGGGTGGGTCGCGAGCGGCGACGCCGTGGGCAAGCTCTTCCTGACCCTCGCCGTCGTCTACCTCGCCTACATGCTCTTCGGGGCGTTCACCATCAAGGTCCCCGCCGACGGCTGGAAGCCCGAGGGCTTCGACCCGTCCACGGTCGAGACGAAGGCGCTCGTCACCAAGAACCACGTCTCCGCGAACAACGCGATCCGGACCCGGCAGTTCTGGCTGGTGTGGATCGTGCTGTTCTGCAACGTCACGGCCGGCATCGGCATCCTCGAGCAGGCCGCCCCCATGATCCAGGACTTCTTCCGCCAGGCGGACGGCGCGTCCCTCGTGACCGCCGGGGTGGCCGGCGGCTTCGTCGGGCTGCTGTCCATCGGCAACATGGGCGGGCGCTTCGTGTGGTCGACCACCTCGGACGTCGTGGGGCGCAAGCGGATCTACATGATCTACCTGGGCGTGGGAGCGGTCCTCTACACCGTGCTGGCCCTGTTCGGGTCGAGCTCCACGCTCCTGTTCGTGCTGCTGGCCTTCGTCATCATCTCCTTCTACGGCGGCGGCTTCGCCACGGTGCCTGCCTATCTGCGGGACCTCTTCGGGACGTTCCAGGTCGGGGCCATCCACGGCCGGCTGCTCACGGCCTGGTCCGCCGCCGGCATCGCCGGGCCCCTCATCGTGAACGCGTTCCTCGACGCCCAGGGCACCCCCGGGGAGCTCACCGCGCAGGCCTACCAGCCCGCGCTGCTGACCATGGTCGCACTGCTGGTCGTGGGCTTCGTCGCCAACCTCCTGGTCAAGCCCGTGGACGCCCGCTACCACGAGCCCGACACCGCCTCGTCCGACCCGAAGATCCTCGCGAAGGAGGCATGACATGAGCCGTGCACGACTGGCACTCGGCTGGGTCCTCGTCGGGGTCCCGCTGCTCTACGGGATCACCCAGACCGCCCTCAAGGTCACCGCCCTCTTCGTCTGAGCCGCCGCGCAGGGTCCCGGTCGGCGGGTGCGCCCCGCCGCGGGCGCACCCGCCGGCCGTCCGCACCGGCCCGGATTCCTGGCACGATGGAGCCAGACCGCCCCGGACCTCCGGGGCGGCTGCCGATCCGGCACCTGTACCGACGACAAGGGGACCCCATGACCGAGCGCGACCCGAGCGGGGTGCCGGTGGCCCGCTTGCAGGAGCTGCTGCTGGAGTCCGAGGACATCACCGCGTTCCTCGACGAGTTCACCGCGACCATGGCCCAGGCCCTGTCCACCGACGGGGACGAGGTGTGGTGCGCGGTGACGCTGCTGCGGCCGCGGCGCTCGGCCACGGTGGCCTCCTCCAGCCCGCGGGCCGAGGCCCTGGACGAGATCCAGTACCACTACGGCGACGGGCCCTGCCTGGCCGCCGCCCGCGAGCACCGGGTGGTGCACGTGGAGGACACCGGCGCCGACCCCCGCTGGCCGGACTACGGGAAGGCCGCGGCCGCGGCCGGGATCGGCGCCGCCCTGGGCGTGCCCCTGGAGCTCGGGGGAGAGGCGGCCGCCGGGCTCAACGTCTACGCCGAGCGGCCCGGGACCTTCGACGCGGCCACCATCGAGGTCGTCACCCGCCAGGTGGCCTCGGTGTCGGCGTCGCTGGCGCTGGCCGTGCGCCTGGCCCGCCACCGCGACACCGAGACCGACCTGCGGGCGGCGATGGAGTCCCGCACCACCATCGACCTGGCCGTGGGCATCGTGATGGCCCAGAACCGCTGCAGCCAGGAGCGGGCCGTGCAGATCCTCCGGGCCGCCTCCAGCCACCGCAACGTGAAGCTGCGCGACCTGGCCGCCGATCTGGTCGCCACCGTGTCCCAGGGGCCGACCAGCACCCACTTCGACGGCTGAGCGAGCCTGCGGGGTGCGGTGCCGTGCCCCCGCCGTCCGTCGTCGACCGCGCGGTCCGCGGGATCAGCGCCGCCGCTGCGCCGCCGGCCGGGCAGTCTCGTGCAGGGCCGGGTAGGACGGCCCGTGCGCGCCGAGCACGGCCAGCCCGCGCCGGACGTTGTAGTAGACGTCCCGCAGCGTCCAGGTGCGCAGTGCCGTGCGCTCCCGCCGCGGCACGGACAGTCGCCCCACGGTGGCGAGGAGGACGAGCAGCACCAGGATGTAGACTCCGCCGGCCATGAGGGGCTCCTTCTCGCGACCGATGTCGCGTAATGGTCTAATATCGCTACGCCACTCACGCTAGGCGTGGAAAGGATAAGTAGTCAAGTGCATTTTGCCTATGACACCGAGGACGTCCTCGAGTTCGACGTGGCGCTGCTCAACACCGCTCCCGGCGCCTCCCGCTCCGGGGAGGAGGAGCTGGAGGACACCGAGCAGCTGCGGGTCCTCCTCGCGGAGCACGGCTGGTCGGGGCGCTTCGACCGCGACGAGCAGGAGCTGTCCGACGTGCTGCGGGTGCGGCACGACCTGCGCCGCATCTGGGCCCTGGAGCGGGACGCCATGGTGGCGGCGGTCAACGCCGTCCTGGACACCGAGGACGTGGCCCCGCAGCTCGCGCGGCACGACGGCAAGGACTGGCACCTGCACGCCTCTCCGTCCCACGCGCCCCTGGCCACCCGGCTGCGCCTGGAGTCGGCCTTCGCCCTGGTGGACGTGATCCGTTCGGACGAGACCGACCGGCTGCGGGTGTGCGAGGCCGAGGACTGCGAAGGAGTGCTCCTGGACCTCTCCCGCAACCGCTCCAAGCGCTTCTGCAGCCAGCGCTGCGCCAACCGCACCAACATGACGGCCTACCGCCGGCGCCGGGCCGAGGGCACGGAGCAGGGCGGCGGGATGTCCGACGCCGGCGGCTGAGGCGGCTCAGGCCCCGGCGCCGCCCCGGTCCCCGGCCTCGCCCGGGGCCGAGGCGGCTTCCCCGGCTCCGTGGCCGAGGAAGCCCCGCAGCAGCGCCGCGGTGCCCTCCAGATGGGCCAGGGCCGCGGCCCGGGCGGCGGGCGCGTCGCCGGTGAGGACGGCGTCCGCGATCTCGCGGTGCTGGCGGTCGGAGTGCTCCAGGTTGACCGGCAGCACCGGGATGCGGTCCAGCAGGTCGCTCGCCCGCGAGCGGATCTCCGCGACCGCCCGGACCAGGCTGGGGCAGCCGCCGAGCTCGGCCACGGCGATGTGGAACCGCGCGTCGGCGGGGCGGTAGTCCTCCGGGGGGCTCTCCTCGACCTGACGGAGGCAGGCCCGCAGATGGCTGCGTGCCGCAGCACTCAGCGCGGCCCGGGCGGCGAGCTCGGCCGCCGCGGGCTCCACCACGGCGCGGAAGACGATCACGTCCTCGACCTCCGCGGGGTCCACGCGGGGGAGGTCCTCGTCCGGCAGGGCGGTCCGCCCGGTGACGAAGGTCCCCCCGTACCGGCCGCGCACCACCTCGAGCACGCCCGCCGCCTGGAGCTCGCGCAGGGCCTCCCGCAGCGTGGCGCGCGAGATGCCCAGCAGGGCGGCCGTCTCCCGCTCCGGCGGCAGCCGCTCGCCCCGGCGGAACAGGCCGAGCCGGATCGAGTCCAGGATCCGCTCGACGGCCTCCTCGAAGGCGTTGCCCTGCCGGACGGGCCGGATCAGCGGGTGCTGGACGGGGTCGCTCACGGTCGTGCACCTCCTCGCGCTCGGTCCTGCGCCCATCGTGCCACGGCCGCGCCGGCCGGCCGGTGCCCGGCCCCTGGCGGCGGGCGGTCGCGGCCCGCAGGGTCTTGACGGCCCCCGGCCGACCCCACAGACTGTCAGCACTGACGCCATATGTCTGTTTTCAGACCTTTGCGGAATCCGGAGGGATCGTCCCATGCCCGACTCCCCAGCACAGCCGACGCGCACCGACGAGTACTTCCAGCACCGCCAGCTCCGGTCCGGGGCGGCGGGCTGGGTCCTGCTGGCGGGCCTGGGCATCGCCTACGTCATCTCCGGGGACTTCTCCGGCTGGAACATCGGGCTGTCCCAGGGCGGGTGGGGCGGGCTGCTGATCGCCTTCGTACTCATGGGCCTGATGTACACCTGCATGGTGTTCGGCCTCGCCGAGCTCTCCTCCACGCTGCCCACGGCGGGCGCCGGCTACGGCTTCGCCCGCCGCGCCCTCGGCCCGCTGGGCGGCTTCGCCACCGGGATGGCCGTGCTCATCGAGTACGCCGTGGCCCCGGCGGCGATCGCGACCTTCATCGGCGGCTACATCGAGGCCCTCGGCCTGTTCGGGATCACCAACTCCTGGCCCGTCTACCTGGTCACCTACCTCGTGTTCATGGGCATCCACATGTACGGGGTCGGCGAGGCGCTCAAGCTGATGTTCGGCATCACGGTGGTCGCGGTCCTCGCGCTCGGGGTGACCGTCGTCGCGCTCGTACCGCACTTCGACACCGCGAACCTCTTCGACATCGTCCCGGACGACGCAGTGGGGGCCAGCGCGTTCCTGCCCATGGGCTGGGCCGGGGCGATGGCGGCGCTCGTCTACGGCATCTGGTTCTTCCTGGCGATCGAGGGCGTGCCGCTGGCCGCCGAGGAGACCGCCGACCCCCGCCGGGACATGCCGCGCGGGATCATCGTGGCCATGGCCTTCCTGCTGGTCTCGGGGGCGCTGATGCTCGTCCTGGTGCCCGGCGCCGCGGGCGCGGAGGCGATGAGCACCTCGGACAACCCGCTGCCGGAGGCGATCCGCACGGTCGCCGGGCAGGACAGCGTGATGGCGAACATCGTCAACTACGCCGGCCTCGCCGGGCTGGTGGCGAGCTTCTTCTCCATCATGTTCGCCTACTCCCGGCAGCTGTTCGCCCTCTCACGGGCCGGCTACCTGCCCCGCTGGCTCTCGCTGACCGGCAAGCGCAAGACCCCCTGGGTGGCGCTCATCGTGCCGGGCACCATCGGCTTCGTGCTCGCGGCCGCGACCGGCGACGGCGGGCTGCTCATCAACATCGCGGTGTTCGGCGCCACCGTCTCCTACGTGCTGCTCAACCTCTCCCACATCGTGCTGCGAGTGCGCGAACCCGACCTCCCGCGCGGCTACCGCACCCCGGGCGGCACGGTCACCACCGGCATCGCCCTGGTGCTGGCCCTCGTGGCGGTGGTCGCCACCTTCCTGGTCGACGTGGTCGCGGCCTCCATCACCGCCCTCGTGTTCGTGGTCTTCCTCGCCTACTACTGGTTCTACAGCCGGCACCACCTCGTGGGCCACGCCCCCGAGGAGGAGTTCGCGCAGATCCGCACCGCCGAGGCCGACCTGCACTGACCACCCGGGCGCGGCACCGCCGCGCACCCTCCCACCCCTCCAGCGACGAAGGACCGGACCCATGACCGAGACGCCCCAGCACCCCCGCAACGCCAGGATGCTCACCGTCGAGCAGCTGCGCCGGCACGTCGCCGACGGGCTGGTGGACACCGTGGTGCTCGCCTTCACCGACATGCAGGGCCGGCTGCAGGGCAAGCTCAACCACGCGCAGTTCTTCCTGGACTCCGTGCTGGGCGAGGGCGCCGAGGGCTGCAACTACCTGCTCGCGGTGGACACGGAGATGAACACGGTGGGCGGCTACTCGATCAGCAGCTGGTCCTCCGGCTACGGGGACATGGAGTTCGACATGGACCTGGACACCATCCGGCTGATGCCCCACAACCCGGGGCAGGTGATGATCCAGTGCGATCTCACCGGCCACGACGGCCGGCCGATCCCCATGTCTCCGCGGGCCATGCTGCGCCGCCAGCTCGACCGGGCCCGGGACATGGGCTTCCGGATGGTCACCGGCACCGAACTGGAGTTCTGCGTCTACGACACCACCTACGAGGACGCGTGGGCCTCCAACTACCAGCGGCTGGTGCCGGCCAACCAGTACAACGTGGACTACTCCGTGCTCGGCTCCCAGCGCGTCGAGCCCCTGCTCCGGGAGATCCGCAACGCGATGTACGCGGCCGGCATGACGGTGGAGTCGGCCAAGGGCGAGTGCAACCTCGGCCAGCACGAGATCGCCTTCCGCTACGACGACGGGATGGTCACCGCGGACAACCACGTGGTCTACAAGCTCGCCTCGAAGCAGATCGCCCACCAGCAGGGGAAGTCCATCACCTTCATGGCCAAGCCCAACGAGCGCGAGGGCAGCTCCTGCCACATCCACATGTCCCTGCGCGGCACCGACGGGGAACTCGTCTTCTGGGACGAGGAGCGCCGTGCGCGCAGCGCCACCTACGACCGGTTCATCGCCGGGGTGCTGCGCACCATGCGGGAGTTCGCGCTGTTCTACGCGCCCACCATCAACTCCTACAAGCGCTTCGCCAAGGGCAGCTTCGCCCCCACCTCGGTGGCCTGGGGCATCGACAACCGCTCCTGCGCCGTGCGTCTCGTCGGCAGCGGAGCGGGCGCCCGGATGGAGAACCGGGTGCCCGGCGGGGACGTCAACCCCTACCTGGCGCTGGCCGCGATGCTGGCCTCCGGGCTGCACGGCATCGAGCAGGAGCTCGAGCTGGAGCCGATGACCGAGGGCAACGCCTACGAGTCCGACGCCCCCGTGGTGCCCTCCACCATGCGCGAGGCCCGGGACCTGCTGGCCGGCTCACAGCTCGCGCGCGAGCTGTTCGGCGAGGACGTCGTCGAGCACTACGTGCACTACGCGGACGTGGAGCTGGACGCCTTCGAGTCCGCCGTCACCGACTGGGAGCTGCGCCGTGGCTTCGAGCGCCTCTGAGCCGTTCCGCGCGGGGTACCGTCCCCGGATCGCCCTGACCACCTACTACCAGGAGGGGTCGTGGGGGGTCTGGAACTCGGTGGCCGCGATCGTCCCGGGCGCCTACGTGGAGGCCGTCGCCGCCGCCGGCGGGACGCCCCTGCTGCTGCCCCCGGTCGGCACGGACCCGGAGGTGCTGGGGCTCGTGGACGGGCTGATCGTGATCGGCGGCGTCGACGTGGACCCGCGGTTCTACGGCGCCGAGCGGCACGAGCTGACCTCCTCGCAGCCCTCCCGGGACGAGCACGACCTCGCCCTGACCCGGTCCGCGCTCGAGCGCGGGCTGCCGCTGTTCGCGATCTGCCGCGGCGCCCAGATCCTCAACGTCGCGCTGGGCGGCACGCTGATCCAGCACCTGCCGGACGTCAACGAGAACGCGGCGCAGTACCAGCCCGAGCCCGGCCGCTACGGGCAGGTCGCCTTCCGCACCGAGCCCGGCAGCCGCTGCCGGGAGCTGCTCGGCGCGGCGGCGGAGTCCCCCTGCTACCACCACCAGGCCCTGGACGAGGTCGCGGAGGGGCTGGTCGTCACCGCCCGCGCCGCGGACGGGACGATCGAGGCCGTCGAGACCACCGCGGGGGGCTGGGCCCTCGGCGTCCAGTTCCACCCGGAGGAGAACCGGAAGGACCCCCGCCTGTTCGAGGGCTTCGTCGCGGTGGCCCACGACCACGCCCGCGGGCGCACCCCCTCCGGCGGCCCCGCCGGGGCCCTGCACCGAGAGGACACCTGCACCCCATGACCAGCACGCAGATCATCGACCCCACCACCGAGGAGGTCATCGGCACCGTCGCGCTGACCTCGCTCGAGGAGACGGACGCGGCCGTCGACCGGGCGCACCGGGCCTTCCGGACCTGGCGGGACGTGGCCCCGGGCGACCGCGCCCGGCTGCTGCGCCGCTTCGCCGACGCGGTCGACGCCGACCTCGAGCACCTCGCGGCCCTGGAAGTGCGCAACGCCGGGCACACCATCGGCAACGCCCGATGGGAGGCCGGCAACGTCAGGGACGTGCTCGCCTACTACGCCGGAGCCCCGGAGCGGCTCTCCGGCCGGCAGATCCCGGTGCCCGGCGGGGTCAACCTCACCTTCCACGAACCGCTGGGGGTCGTGGGCGTGATCGTGCCCTGGAACTTCCCCATGCCCATCGCCGGGTGGGGCTTCGCCCCGGCGCTGGCCGCCGGCAACACGGTGGTGCTCAAGCCGGCGGAGCTCACCCCGCTGACCGCCGTCCGGCTCGGGGAGCTCGCGCTCGAGGCCGGGCTCCCGGAGGGCGTGCTCACGGTGCTGCCCGGCAAGGGCTCGGTGGTCGGGGAGCGGTTCGTGACCCACCCCGCCGTCCGGAAGGTCGTCTTCACCGGCTCCACGGAGGTCGGCCGGCGGATCATGGCCGGGTGCGCGGACCAGGTCAAGCGCCTGACCCTGGAGCTGGGCGGGAAGAACTCCAACATCGTGTTCGCCGACGCGGACCTCGAGCAGGCCGCCGCGACCGCCCCCGCCGGGGCCCTCGACAACGCGGGCCAGGACTGCTGCGCGCGCTCGCGCGTGCTCGTCCAGCGCGCCGTGCTGGACCGTTTCCTGGAGCTGCTCGAACCCGCCGTGCGGGACTTCACGTGCGGAAACCCGTGGTCCGAGGACACGCGGATGGGGCCGCTGGTCTCCGCCGCCCACCGGGACGCGGTGGCCGCGTACCTCGACGACGACGCGCCGGTCGCCTTCCGCGGGACCGCCCCGGAGGGTCCCGGGTGGTGGTTCCCGCCGACCGTGCTCACCCCCGCACCCGGGTCCCGGGTGTTCCGGGAGGAGATCTTCGGGCCGGTGATCGCCGTGGTGCCCTTCGAGGACGAGGCGGACGCGGTCCGGATCGCCAACGACACGGAGTACGGGCTGTCCGGATCGATCTGGACGCGCGACGTCGGGCGGGCGCTGCGGGTCTCCCGTGCCGTCGAGGCCGGCAACCTGTCGGTCAACTCGCACGCCTCGGTGCGCTACTGGACCCCCTTCGGCGGGTTCAAGCAGTCCGGCTTCGGCCGGGAGCTCGGCCCGGACGCACCGCAGGCGTTCACCGAGACCAAGAACGTCTTCCTCGCCACCACGCCGTGAGGACCGGTCCGTCCGGCTCTCCCCGCCCCGCCCCCACCACCGAAGGAGAACCCATGGAGGTCAACGCCCGCCGTCTGGTCGGCCGCAGCGCCGTCATCACCGGAGGCGCCAGCGGCATCGGTCTCGCCGCGGCCCGCCGTCTGGCCGCGGAGGGCGCCCACGTCGTCGTCGCGGATCTGAACGCGGCAGCCGGGGAGGCGGCCGCGGCGGAGGTCGGGGGCCTGTTCGTGCGCACCGACGTGACGCAGGAGGACGACGTGGTCGCGCTCTACGCGGCGACGCACGAGGCCTACGGGTCCGTGGACGTGGCGTTCAACAACGCCGGGATCAACCCGACGGACGACGGGTCGGTCCTCGACACCGGCCTCGACGCGTGGCGCAGGGTGCAGGAGGTCAACCTCACGAGCGTGTTCCACTGCTGCAAGCACGCCCTGCCCTACATGCGGGAGCAGGGCCGCGGCTCGATCGTCAACACCGCGTCCTTCGTGGCGGTGATGGGGGCGGCGACCTCCCAGATCTCCTACAGTGCCTCCAAGGGCGGGGTGCTGTCGATGAGCCGGGAGCTGGGCGTGCAGTTCGCCCGGGAGGGCATCCGGGTCAACGCCCTGTGCCCAGGCCCGGTCAACACCCCCCTGCTGCAGGAGCTCTTCGCCGCGGACCCCGAGCAGGCGCAGCGCCGGCTCGTGCACGTCCCGGCGGGGCGGTTCGCGGAGCCGGAGGAGATCGCCGCCGCGGTGGCGTTCCTGGCCAGCGACGACGCCTCCTTCGTCAACGCCACCACGTTCCTGGTGGACGGCGGGATCGCCGGGGCCTACGTGACGCCCGTGTGACGTCGTCGCCGTCCTCCGCCCGGTGGGGCCGTGTCCGGGGCGGGGGCGGGTCTACCCCGGGGCGGAACCGTCCTGCGCGCCCGGGCCGTAGAGGGCGGCGACGTCCGTGGACTCGAGCCACCTGCTGTAGGTGGGCGACTGCGGCCAGCCGCTGGGGGAGTCCTGCCACTCCTCCTGGCGTCCCCAGGGCAGCAGGTCGATCAGGGGGAAGGTGTGGCTGACCTGTTCGACGCCGCGGCCGCTGCTGTGCCACGTGCGGTAGACGGTGTCGCCATCGCGGAAGAACACGTTCAGGGCGAAGCCGCCTCCCGGAGGAGCTCCGACGTCGGTGCCGAAGGGACTGTCGGCGGTCGAGTACCAGTCCATCCGGTTGCCGACGCGGCGGTGGGCGAGGGCCTCGTCGATCGGTCCCTGGGTGACGACCACGAACCGGGCGTCGTAGTTGTCGAGGAAGTCCAGGCGGGTGAACTGCGAGGTGAAGCCCGTGCAGCCGCCGCACTGCCAGGCCTCGCCGGGGAACCACATGTGGTGGTAGGTGATGAGCTGGCGCCGTCCGCCGAACACGTCGACGAGCCGCACCGGCCCCTCCGCGCCCTCCAGGGTGTAGTCCGGCAGCTCGACCATGGGCAGCCGGCGACGCTGCGCCGCGATCGCGTCCAGCTCCCGGGTGGCGGCCTTCTCCCGGACGCGCAGGGCGTTCAGCTCTCGTCGCCAGGTGTCCTCGTCGACCACACGGGGCCGTCCTTCGCCGATCATGACGCTTCCTCCTCCGGCGGCCGGCCCGGGATCGGCCGGTACGCGGCATAGGTGACACCGGAGCCGAACGACCGGGCATCGAGCAGCCGGAGCTCCGGGATGACGTGTCCGTCCGGGAACAGCCGTCGTCCGCGGCCCTGGACGGCGGGGTGGACGAAGAGCCGGTACTCGTCGACGAGCCCGGCCTCGATCAGCGCGTGGGTCAGGGTGATGCTGCCGGTGCACACGATGTCCTTGCCGGGCCGGGTCTTGAGGGCCCTGACCTGCTCGACGGGGTCGCCGGCGAGGACCGTCGAGTTCTGCCACTGCGGGTCCGTCAGGGTCGAGGACACGACGTACTTGTGCACCTGGTCGAGATAGGCGGTGATCCCCGTCGTGTCGTCGGTCTGCAGCGGCCAGTAGCCGCGGAAGTCCTCGAAGGTCCGCCGGCCCAGGAGACAGGCATCGGCCGCCCGGTCCTGGCGGTGGGTCAGGGCCAGGTACTCCGGGTCCGGCTCTCCGGCGGGGTCGAACCAGTCGTCGAGCATCTCGACCGCGCCGTCGAGAGTGGTGTTCTGGGTGATGATCAGGGCCCGCATGCCGGGACTCCTTCGTCCGTGCCCGGACGGTGCGCCCCCGCCAAGTGGACACCGTCAACAAGTAGAGTGTGCACACCGTACACACCGGCTGAGGGAAGGGTCAAGGGTGCCGCGCACACGGGATGCCTACCACCACGGCGACCTCCGCAGAGCGCTGGTCGACGCCGGTCTCGCCGCGACGCGGGCGCAGGGGACCACGGCCCTGGCGCTGCGCGACGTCACCCGGCAGGTCGGGGTCTCGCCGAACGCCGCGTACCGGCACTTCGCCGACCGGAAGGCGCTCCTGTCCGCGGTCGCGCGGGAGATCCAGGACCGGATGGCCGAGCAGATGCGAGCGCGGATGCCGGCCCCGGCGGACGCCGCTCCCCGGGACCGGGCGCGGCTCCGGCTGCGCGGGGTGGGGCTCGGCTACATCGCCTTCGCCGTGGCCGAGCCGGGGTGGTTCGAGACGGCCTTCTTCGGATCCGGTGGGGCGCCGGAGGGCGTGCTCCACGACAGCCACGACCGGTTGCCGCCCCCCTTCGCGCTGCTCGTGGAGGAGCTCGACGGCATGGTTGGGGCGGGCGCGCTCTCCCCCGAGCGCCGGGACGGCGCCGAGTGGGCCTGCTGGAGCGCCGTGCACGGTTTTGCCGAGCTCGTCGTGCACGGACCCCTGCGCGGCCAGGACCGGGAGCGGATCGACCGGTGGGCCGAGCGCGTCGTGGACGACATCATCTCCGGGATCGTCTGAGCCGTGCAGGAGTGTGCCGGGCCGCGCCCCGGCGCGTGAGCTCCTACGGCGTCCCGGGCGGCCCCACGGTGCACGGGACAGGACAGCACGCCCCGGCGTGGCCGCCCGGGGCGCGCGTGGTCAGCGGCCGGCGCCGACCGTCTGCTCCCGAAGGGCCGCCACGAACCCGTCGACGTCCTCCTCCGTGGTGTCCCACGAGCACATCAGCCGGACCTCCCCGGTGGCCGCGTTCCACACGTAGAACGGCCAGCGCTCCTGCAGCCGTGCGGTGGCGCCCGGCGGGAGCACCGCGAACACCGCGTTCGCGTCGGGCAGCTGCGTCACCGTGACCCCGGGCACCGCGGCGAGGCCGGCCGCCAGCCGCTGCGCCATGGCGTTCGCCCGGCGGGCGGCGGTGAGCCAGAGGTCCCCGGTGTGCAGCGCCAGCAGCTGGGCGGAGACGAAACGCATCTTCGAGGCCAGCTGGGTCGAGAGCTTGCGCACGAACCGGGGCTGGCGCACCGCCTCGGGGGTGAGCACGACGACGGCCTCCGCCCCCATCAGCCCGTTCTTGGTCCCGCCCCACGAGACCACGTCCACCCCCACGTCCGTGGTCAGCGCCCGCAGCGGCAGGTCGAGCGCCGCAGCCGCGTTGGCCAGTCGGGCGCCGTCGAGATGGACGGTCATGCCCAGCCCGTGCGCGTGCTCGCACACCGCGCGCAGCTGCTCGGGGGTGTAGACCGTGCCGAGCTCCGTCGACTGGGTCACCGTGACCACGCGCGGCTGGGCGTGGTGCTCGAATCCGAAGCCGTGGGCCTCACGATCGACCAGCTCGGGGGTGAGCTTCCCGTCGGGCGTGGGCACCGGGAGCATCTTCACGCCGGCGACCTTCTCCGGCGCCCCGCACTCGTCGACGTGTGCGTGGGCGGTGGCCGTGCAGATCACCGCGTCCCAGCGGTCCGTCATCGCCGAGAGCGCGACGACGTTGGCCCCGGTCCCGTTGAACACCGGGAAGCACTCCGCCTGCTCCCCGAAGTGGTGGCGGACCACGTCCTGCAGCGCCTCCGTGTACGGATCCGCGCCGTAGGCGCCGACGTGGCCCCCGTTGACGGTGGCCAGCGCCTGGAGCACCTCGGGGTGGATCCCCGCGTGGTTGTCGCTGGCGAATCCCTTGCGGGCGGGGTCGTGGAGGCGGGTCAGGGCGGTCTCGGTCACGGTGGGCCTTTCCGGTGGGTCGACGGCGTGCAGGGCCGATTCCGCACTCTACTCGCGCCGCCCGGGCGCGGCGCCGAGGACCCGGGCAGCCCGGTGCCCCGGGGCGAGGTGCTCAGCTCCCCGCCCCGGGGCGGCCGCGGCGGGCGGCTACCGCCGCGTCGCGCGCCGACGGTCCCAGCGGCGCACCGCCGCACCGACGATCACGGCGAGCAGCGCCGCCCCGAGGGAGTGGCCCGGGCCTGCGGCCGCCGTGGTGGCGGCCGCAGGAGCCGCTGCGGAGACCGTCACCGGGCCGCACATCTGTGCCGCACGCCCGGCGGCGGGCTCCGCCGGGCGTCCGGAGGCCGTCACCTCGGTGCTGGTGCCGGTGGCGTCGGAGCCGGCGGCGACACCGGGGGCGACGCCGGTCGCGGCTCCGTCGACGGGCGCCGCGGGCGTGATGCAGTCGTGCTCCTGGGCGGACCCCGTGGCCGGAGCCGGGCTGTTCCCGCGCATCGGCTGCACCTCGGCCTGGACCTGGGCCTCGAGGAAGGCGGTGCGGCCCGCGCCGGAGACCGCCGGAGCGGTGGGCCCGCTGACGAGGCCGGCGGGGACGGGATCACCGCCGGCCGTGGCCGGGGCGTCTTCCGTGGCTCCGCCCGCGCTGCCGCCCTCGGTCCCTGCCCCGGTCCCTGCTCCGGTGCCGGTGCCGGTGCCGGTGCCGGTGCCGGTGCCGGTGCCGGTGCCGGTGTGGGCCGGGTTCCCCGCGGGCTCCTCAGCGCCGTCGGTGCCGTCCGGGGTGCCGGGGCCGGCGGGGACGTCCTCATCGGCCGGGGTCGTGCCCGCGTCCGGAACCGGTGCGCCGGTGCTGTTCTGGCCGGTGCCGGTGGTGGGATCGCCGATGAGGGTGACGGGGTTGCCCTCGACGGTGACGGGGGCGGTGATCACGGGGGCGATCTGGTTGCCGCCGGCGAGGCTGTCCTGCCCGGAGGTCTCGGCGGCCGGGGCGGTTCCGTTGCTGCCAGTGCCCATGCCGGTGCCAGTGCCCGTGCCGGTGGTGGGGTCGCCGATGAGGGTGACGGGGTTGCCCTCGAAGGTGACAGGGGCGGTGGTCACGGGGATGACCTGGTTGCCGCCGGCGAGGCTGTCCTGGCCGGAGGTCTCGGCGACCGGGGTCGTGCCCGGGGTGGTCCCGCCACTGCCGGTCCCGGTGCCGGTGGTGGGGTCGCCGATGAGGGTGATCGGGTTGCCCTCGACGGTGACGGGGGCGGTGAGCACGGGGACGACCTGGTTGCCGGCGAGCAGGCCGTCCTGGCCCGAGGTCTCGGCGGCGGACGCCTCCGACGAGCCGATGGCGGCGATGCCGGCGGCGAGGACGAGGCCGTACAGGCCACGACGAATGTCCTGATGCATGACTGTTCTCCTGATGTGATGACGGGTGACCGCAGGGCGGCCGGACAGGGCTGCGTCTGCCCGCGAACGGGCAGGGCAGTCCTCATCAATCAGGTGTGGAACCGGGGTCGAACGCCGGGGGCGCCGGGAGGTCCTCCGCGGCGCCGCGCACCAGCTCGGTGCCGTCGGCCGTCGACCGGGCCGTCAGGTCCAGGACGACGGCCTCCCCGGGCATGCCGGGCCAGGCGTCGGCACCGGAGTCGCCGAACGGTGAGCCGGTGCCGCCGCTCCCGGTCGACGAGGAGCTCGTCCCGGCCGTGCCGACCCCCTGGACACCCGCGTGGACACCGGCGTCGACCGGAGCCTGGGCCGCCGCGACGGCGCCGCTGCCGCCCGGGGGGACGACCAGCGCGCGGAGCAGATCAGCGGGAGAGGCGGCACCCGCCTGCGGGGCGATCGCCGCTGCCGGGGTCACCGTCTCCGTCCGCAGTCGTGCCGCAGCCGCGGCAGGTTCGCCGGCCGCGGCAGGCGCGGTGAGCCCGGCAGGTGCGCGCTCTGCAGGAGCGGCAACGGCGCCGTCGAGGACCGGGGCTTCCCGCACTCCGTCCCGCGACGGGGCGGAGGTCGCGGGCACCGGGGTCCCCGGCGCCTCGGCCGGCGACCCGGCGTCGAGCGGAACCGTCTGCGGGGCGGACGGAACGGGCGCGACCCCCGGAGCGGGGACGAGAGGAGGCAGGCCGGGGACGCGGACGGGACCCACACCGACGACGGGGGTCCGGACGAGCACTTCGTCCACGGCCCCGGTGACGGGCCGGGCGGCCGCCTCCACCGTGCCGGCGAGGCCCTCGACCACTCCGGTGGTCTCCCGGGCGGCGGTGCCCACGGTGCCGGACGGCGCGACCCCGCCGACCACGGGCACCGCGGCGACGGTGCTGTCCACCGCGTCGGCGAGCGGGGCGGCGAGCTCCTCGACCGCCCCCGTCAGACCGCCGACGGTGCCGGTGACCTCCTCGACGAGCGGGCCGGTGCGGAGCCCGACCGGTGGCGCGGGTGCGGGAGCCGGCGACTCCGCGGGGGGTGCCGGCTGCAGGACGTCACGGACCGTGCCGCCGAGGTGGTGGCCGAGCCCGCTCACTGGGCCCTCCGCGGCGCTCGCCCCGGTCGCTCCGAGCAGGAGCCAGCCGAGGGCGGTCAGTGCGGAGAGGAGCGCCAGGCGCAGGGCGGTGGCACGGGAGCGCCGCATCGACGACGTCACGGTGGCACCTCCTCGTTCGCATCCTGACGAGTCCGGCCCGCTGGGGGGTGGTCCCAGGGTAGGACCGCACGACGGGGACTTCAATGCATTTGCCTGAAAAGAGGTGTGGGGTCCGCACCCGCCGCCGGTAGTGTCGGGGCATGCGCATCGTCCGGGCCGCCGCGGCCGTGGTCGTCGGCGCGGACGGCCGGCTGCTGCTGATCCGCCGGGGCACGGACCCGCAGCGCGGTCGCTGGAGCGTGCCGGGCGGTCGGGTGGAGCCCGGTGAGACGGTGGCCGAGGCCGCCGTCCGGGAGGCCTTCGAGGAGACCGGCGCCCGGGTGCGCGCCGAGCGCGAGCTCGGGGCGGTGCGCGTCCCCGGCGGGCCGGGCGTGGTCTACGAGGTGCACGACGTCGCGGCCGCGTACCTCGGCGGGACGCTGCGCCCCGGCGACGACGCCGACGAGGTCCGGTGGGTCGCCCCGCAGGAGCTCTCGGCGCTGCCGACGACCGACGGGCTGGTCGAGCACCTCGCGCGCTTCGGGATCCCGGTGCGCTGACCCGAGCCTCCCCGGCCCGGCTCCCCTTCGTGCTTGGATAGGGGCATGGGACGGACGCAGGGCTTCTACGTCGACACGGTGCAGCGCACCAGTTCGGCCGACCGGGACGCGGTGTGGGCGGTCGTCGAGGGCATCGGCGGGGAACGCGGCTGGTACAGCACCGACCGCCTCTGGGCGGCCCGCGCCGCCGCCAACCGCCTGGGCCTGCCGCCCGGGCGGCTGCGCCACCGCGAGGACCCGGACCGGCTGGCGCCCGGGCAGCGCCTGGACTGGTGGACGGTCGAGGCCCTCGAGCCGTCACGGCGGCTGCGGCTGCGCGCCCTGGTCCGGATGCCCGGGGAGGCCTGGCTGGACATCTTCCTGGAACCCCGGGCGGACGGGGGCTGCCTCTACCGCCAGACCACGGTCTTCCGGCCCGCGGGGGCCGCCGGCCGCGCCTACTGGTACGCCATGCTCGCCCCGCACAAGGCCGTCATGGGCCGGCTCGCCTCGGACATCCTGGAGCACGCGCAAGGCTAGGGGGCGCGCGGGCTCTTCCGCACCGGCTCTTCCGCCGGCGGTCCCGCAGCCGTAGCGTGGTCTCACCGGCCACCGTGACGCCCGGTGGATGCGGCCGGTGGCCGAGGGAGTGCCTCGGCACCGCTGCCGGGCGGAGCTCCCAGGAGAGTGCCGCCATGTCCGCCGACGCCCCGTCCGTTCCCGACTCCCGCGCGCTGGCCGACGAGGCCGTCGCCCTGGTCCGCGAGTGGCTCACCCGCGCCGCCGACGGCCGGAAGCACCGGGACGGAGCCGCCGACCGCCTCGCCACCGTCCTGCAGGACCCCCACGGGCTCGAGTTCACCGTGGGCTTCGTGGACCGGGTGGTGCGCACCGAGGACGTCCGCGCGGCGGCCCGGGCCCTGCGCGCCGTCGCGGAGATCGTCCCGCGCACCATGCCGGCCGCGGACCGCGCCCAGATCCGGGCCGGGGCCGCCATGGCGTCCACGGCCCCGCAGGTGGTCGTCCCCGCCGCGCGCGCCCGGCTGCGCCGGCTCGTGGGGCACATGATCGTCGACGCCCGCCCCAAGCCGTTCGGGCAGGCCGTGCGGAAGCTGACCGCCCAGGGGCACCGGCTCAACATCAACCTGCTGGGCGAGGAGGTCCTCGGCCAGGAGGAGGCGGACAAGCACCTGGCCGACGCCGCCGCGCTGCTGGACCGCGACGACGTCGACTACGTGTCCCTCAAGGTCTCCTCGGTGGTGCCGCAGCTGTCCCACTGGGGCTTCGAGAGCACCGTGGCGGCGGTGGTCGAGCGGCTGCTGCCCGTCTACCGGGCGGCGGCCCAGGCCCCGGCCGGGAGCAAGTTCATCAACCTCGACATGGAGGTCTACTCCGACCTGCACCTGACCACGGAGGTGTTCACCCGGCTGCTCGAGCGCCCGGAGCTGCGCGGGCTCGAGGCCGGGATCGTGGTCCAGGCCTACCTGCCGGACGCGCTCGCGGTGGTCCGGCGGCTCTCCGCGTGGTCCGCCGAGCGGGTCGCGGCCGGCGGCGCCGGGATCAAGGTCCGTCTGGTCAAGGGCGCCAACCTGCCCATGGAACGGGTGGACGCCGAGCTGCACGGCTGGCCCCTGGCCACGTGGGACACCAAGCAGGGCACCGACACCAACTACAAGCGGGTCCTGGACTGGGTCTTCCGCCCGGAGCGGATGACCGGGCTGCGGCTCGGCGTGGCCGGGCACAACCTCTTCGACATCGCCTTCGCCCACCTGCTCGCGCAGCGCCGCGGCGTGACGGAGCGGATCGAGTTCGAGATGCTCCAGGGCATGGCGGTGGAACAGGCGCGGGCGGTCAGCGCGGATGTCGGCGAACTGCTGCTCTACGTGCCCGCGGTGCGCCCCGCCGAGTTCGACGTCGCGGTGTCCTACCTCGTGCGCCGGCTCGAGGAGAACGCCTCGCACGAGAACTTCATGTCGGGGATCTTCGACCTGGCCCCGGACAACGAGGTCTTCGCCCGGGAGGAGCGCCGCTTCCGCGCGGCCCTCGAGGCCCTGGACCCGCGGCAGGACACCGACCCGGTGCCCGCCCGCGCCCAGGACCGCAGCGCCCCCGGCGCCGGCTCCGAGCACCTGCCGCTGGACGAGGCCTTCCGCAACGAGCCCGACACCGACGTCGCGGTCCCGGCGAACCAGGCGTGGGCCGAGGACATCGCCGCCCGGATCACGGACCGCCGCTGGTACGAGGAGCTGCCGGTGCCCGGGCCGGTGGACGCGCCCGACGTGGAGCGGCTGGTGGCCACCGGCCGGGCCGCCGCGGAGGACTGGCAAGGCCGCGGCGCCCGGGAGCGCGCGGAGATCCTCAACCGGGCCGCCGACGTGCTGGCCGCCCGCCGCGGCCACCTGCTCGCCGTGGCCGGCGCGGAGGCGGGCAAGACCCTGGGGCAGTCCGACCCGGAGGTCTCCGAGGCGGTCGACTTCTGCCGCTGGTACGCCCGCCGGGCCCTCGAGCTCGAGGCCGTCGACGGCGCCCGCTTCGTCCCCGACCGGCTGGTGCTGGTCACCCCGCCGTGGAACTTCCCGCTGGCCATCCCCACCGGCTCCACGGCGGCGGCGCTGGCCGCCGGGGCCGCGGTGCTGCACAAGCCCGCCCCCGAGGTCCGACGCTGCTCGACCGCCGTGGTGGAGGCCCTGTGGGAGGCGGGAGTGCCCCGGGACGTGCTCCAGCTCGTGGACTCCGTGGAGGGGGAGGTCGGGCAGGCGCTCGTCTCCCACCCCGGGGTGGACCGGATCGTGCTCACCGGCGCCTACGAGACGGCCCAGCTGTTCGGCTCCTGGCGCCCGGGCCGCCCCCTGACCGCCGAGACCTCCGGCAAGAATGCCCTGGTGATCACCCCCAGCGCCGACCGGGACCGGGCGGTGTGGGACCTCGTCACCAGCGCCTTCGGCCACGCCGGGCAGAAGTGCTCGGCGGCCTCCCTCGGGATCCTCGTGGGCAGCGTGGCCCGGTCCCCGCGGTTCCGCCGCCAGCTGCTCGACGCCGCCTCCTCGATGGTGGTGGACTGGCCGCAGAACCTGCAGGCCACCGTGGGCCCGACCATCGACGAACCGGGCGGGAAGCTGCGCCGGGCCCTCACCCGGCTGGACCCGGGGGAGGAGTGGCTGCTCGAGCCCCGGCGGCTCGACGACACCGGGCGGCTGTGGCGGCCCGGGATCAAGACCGGGGTGGCCCCGGGCTCCTTCTACCACCGCACCGAGTGCTTCGGGCCGGTCCTGGGTCTCATGGAGGCCTCCGACCTGTACGAGGCCCTCGAGCTGCAGAACGCCGTGGACTACGGCCTCACCGCCGGCCTGCACTCCCTGGACCCCGAGGAGATCAGCACCTGGGTGGACCTGGTCGAGGCGGGCAACCTGTACGTCAACCGGGGCATCACCGGCGCCATCGTCCAGCGCCAGCCCTTCGGCGGCTGGAAGAGGTCCTCCGTGGGGCTGGGCGCCAAGGCCGGCGGGCCCAACTACCTGGTCCAGCTCGGCTCCTGGCAGAAGGCCCCCTTCGCGCAGGACCCGGCCGGGCAGAGCGGCACCGCGGCGCACCCCGCCGCACCGATCGCCCACCACCTCGAGGCCCTGCGCCCCCTGGTCCCGGAGGCCGACGCGGCCTGGCTCACCGCCTGCGCCGAACAGGACCAGGCCTGGTGGGAGCGGGAGTTCGGCCGCGTCCACGACGCCACCGGCCTGGCGTGCGAGGCGAACCTGTTCCGCTACCGCCCGCGCGACGTCGTCGTGCGCGCCGCGGAGGACGCCCCGCTCACCGACGTGATCCGGGTGGGACTGGCCGCCGTGCGCTCCTGCTCCCGCGTGGTCCTCGTCCCGGCGGCCGAGGTGCCGGGGGAGGTGCGCGAGCTGTTCCGCTCCGTGCTGGACCCGTGCGGGGACGAGGCCTTCGCCCGGGTGGCCGCGGACTGGTCGGACCCCAGCGGGTCCGGCCGGATCCGGGTGGTGGGGACGGCCCACGGGCTGGCCGAGGCGCTCGCGGGGCGGCCCGAGATCGACGTGCTCGCGGATCCGGTGGTCGGCGCCCCCCGCGTGGAGATGCTCCCGATGCTCGCCGAGCAGGCCGTCGCCGTCACGATGCACCGCTTCGGCAATCCCTCGGCGGACGCCGAGACGGTGGTGCGCCGGCTGGTGACGGCCTCGCAGCCGGCGGAGGCCCCCGCGCAACCCGCGGACATCTGAGCATCAGCCCTGGTGGGGGCGGGACTCCGGTGCCAGCATGAGCCCATGCGCGCATCCCTGAGGTACCTCACACTGGGTCTGGCCGGAGCGCTCGGCGTCTCCGGCACCGTTCTCGGCGGCTCCGCGGCCGTCGCGCACGAGGATCGGCAGCACGGGGGCCGCGGCTCGCCCGTCACCGCGGAGCTGCCCAAGGTCCCCACCATGACCGGCGGCGGCGGGGCGGTCTCCTCGGTGGACCCGCTGGCGAGCCAGGTGGGCATCGACGTCCTCGAGCGGGGCGGCAACGCCGCGGACGCCGCCGTGGCCGCCGCCGCCACCCTGGGCGTCACCGAGCCGTACTCCGCGGGCATCGGCGGCGGCGGCTTCTTCGTCCACTACGACGCCGCGACCGGAGAGGTCCGCACGATCGACGGGCGCGAGACCGCCCCGGCCAGCTACACCGAGGACGAGTTCCTGGGCGAGGACGGCGAGCCGTTGGACTTCGCCACCGTGGTCAGCTCCGGGGCGTCCGTGGGCGTGCCGGGGACGCTGGCCACCTGGGAGACGGCCGCCGAGGAGTTCGGCACGATGGATCTGCACCGGCTGCTGCGTCCCGCCGAGCGGATCGCCGCCCGCGGCTTCACGGTGGACGAGAACTTCTCCGAGCAGACGGCGTCCAACGCCGAGCGCTTCCGGAAGTTCCCCGCCACGGCGGAGCTCTTCCTGCGCGACGGCGAGGCCCCGGCGGTCGGGGACGTGTTCCGCAACCCGGACCTGGCCCGCACCTACCGCACCATCCGGCACCAGGGCACCGGCGCCTTCTACGACGGGTCGATCGGGGCGGCGATCGTCGAGGAGAGCCGGGAGCCCACCACCGCCGAGGGCGTGGACGTCCTGCCCGGGGAGATGACCCGGAAGGACCTCGGCTCCTACGAGGCCCTGCTCAAGGACCCGGTCTCCACCGAGTACCGCGGCCTGGAGGTCTACGGCATGGGCCTGCCCAGCTCCGGGGGGATCACGGTGGCCGAGACCCTCAACCTGCTGGAGGCCTACGACGAGCGGACCGGCACCCCCCTCGCGGACGTCCCCGAGGCCCAGTACCTGCACCGCTTCTCGGAGGCCACGGCCACCGCCTTCGCCGACCGCAACCGGTGGATCGGGGACGTGGCCGGCGTGCCCGTCACGGAGCTGACGAGCCAGGAGTTCGCCGACGAGCGCGCCTGTCTCTTCGAGGAGGGGGCCGCCCAGCCCCGGCCCATCGCCTTCGGGGAGCCCGACGGGGACTACGCCGCGTGCGGGACGGGGCAGGCCCGCCAGCCCGAGCCCGCCGGCGGGGTCTCGACCACCCACCTCAACGTGGCCGACCGCTGGGGCAACGTGGTCTCCTACACCCTCACCATCGAGCAGACCGGCGGCTCCGGGATCACGGTCCCCGGGCACGGGTTCCTGCTCAACAACGAGCTGACCGACTTCAACTTCGCGCCCCTGACCGAGGGCGTGCCGGACCCGAACCTGCCGGGGCCGGGCAAACGGCCCCGCTCGTCGATGAGCCCGACGATCGTGCTGCGGGACGGGGAGCCGTGGATGTCGGTCGGCACCCCCGGCGGGGCCACGATCATCACCACCGTGGCGCAGATCCTCACCGGGCACATCGACCGGGACCTCGCCCTGGTCGACGCCGTGGCCGCTCCGCGGCTGAGCTCCCGCAACGGGACCGAGGGCGCCGACCTCGGCCTCGCCGGCTCGCCCACCGGTGCGCAGCTGCGCGAGCTCGGTCACGAGCTGGAGGACGTGCGCTGGATCGGCAACGCCTCGGCGATCCGCGTCCTGGGGGACGGGCGCTTCGTCGCGGCGGCCGAGACCGAGCGCGGCTACGGCGGCTCGGCGATGGTGGTGGACCCCGAGCCGTGAGCCCCGCCCGGCCACGGCCCCCGATCAGGAGTTCTCGGCGTACCGGTGCAGGAAGGCGGCCATGACGTCGCGGCTAGTGCCGGCGCCGGGGCGGTAGGTGCCGTCCTTCCAGCCGGTGGAGATGCCGGTGGCCTGCAGCCAGGCCATCTCCTTGTAGAAGCCCTGGCCGGTGGAGACGTCCACGAACGGGGAGGTCCGCGGGGGCGTGTAGGCCGGCTTGCCGGCTTGCCGGTAGAAGAACGCGGCCATCTGGTCGCGGCTGACCCGCTGGGCGGGCTTGTAGGTGCGCGTGCCGTCGGCGGCGGCCCAGCCGGTGGAGATGCCCTTGGCGTGCAGCCAGGCGATCTCCTTGTAGAAGACGTGGCTGGTGGGCACGTCGGTGAAGGGGGAGGTGCGCGGGGGGGTGTAGGTGGGGGAGCCGGCCAGGCGGTAGAGGGCGGCGGCGACCTGTTCGCGGGTCATCTGGTGGGTGGGGCGGTAGGTGCCGTCGGGCCAGCCGCGCAGCACGGCGCGGTTCTTCACCCAGGTGATCTCCGGGGCGAAGGTGTGGGTGGCGGGCACGTCCGTGAACGGGCCCGGGACCACGGGAGCCGGAGCCGGGACGGACGCGCTGCCGTACGTCCGCAGGGCCGCGTCGAGGAGCGCGGCCTGGTCGTACTCGTGGTGGTTGACGCCCGCGGGCACCTGGAGGCTGGTGCGGGTGAAGCCCTGGGCCGCGTAGCTCTGCTGCCCCCGCCGGGCGGAGGCGAGGGCCGACCAGGTCGCGGGCTGCGTGGCGCCGGCGACGTCGTCCGCGCCGGTGACCCACTGGATCGGCAGGGACTTCACGGCCGCGGACGGAGCGGTCTGCATCTTCCGGGCGCCGCCGCCGCCGATCACCACAGCACCGCCACCCCGGATCCAGTTCTGCCGGTCGGCCAGCACCTCCATGGTGATGAACTCCGCGCCGCCGGAGTATCCGGTCAGCCACACCCGGTTGGTGTCCAGGCCGTAGCGCTGGACGAGGTGGCCGGACAGGGCGCGGAACCAGTCCCCGTTGGCGTCGATGTTCTCCCACCAGGTGCGGCTGCCGGTGCGGTCCGGAGACAGGGGCACGACCAGGACCATGTTCCGGGCGGCCGCGTGCCGGGCCATGTCCCGCACCACCGATCCGGTCGGCCGCTGGGCCCAGTACTGGCCGTCGCCGTCGAAGTAGAAGGCCACGCCCACCGGCTTCGAGCGGTCGATGCCGTCGGCGTACAGGTTGTAGGTGGAGCTGAGGCCGTTCGGCGCGGTGAAACCACGGGTGAAGCCGGTGGTCGGGGTCTCGGCGGCCGCAGCGGGGCCGGTGCCGAGGAGGAAGGAGGAGAGGACCAGGGAGACGACAGCGGCGAGCGCACCGAGGGGCCGAGAGGCCGTGCGGAACCGCCGCGCGATGTGGGGGGTCATAGCGCGTTCCGATCTGGGGGCACCGGGGGAGGTGCGGAAATGGAGGGGTGCCGGCGTCGTCTCCAGCCCGGAGGCGCACCGTCTGTCCACCCTTTGGTGGACATTGCATAGGTAAACAGAGAGAAGTCCGCTGTGACCAGGGTGTCCGGGAGAATGAAGACCTATGACGCGGGAGTCTGGACGATCGTCCATTCGCCGGGCGCGGGCCCACGCCGGGGCGCGGTGGGTCGCGGACCGCTCCGCCCGGGTGCGGGGCGGGGCAGGGCCCTACGCTGGGGGCGGATCCGCCTTGCCCGACCGACCGAGGAGCAGCACGTGTTCAGCCATCCCGCCCCCGAACCCGTCCAGCCCACGGGTCCCTCCGCGGCCGCCCCCGGCGAGCCCGCCCTGGACGGGCGGTGGCGCGCCGCCACCGCCGGATGGCGCCCGTCCTCGATCCGCTCCGCCGGCCCCGAGCGCGTCTGGGCCTGGGTGCGCCACGCCTGGGAGGCTCTCCTCGCCCCTCGGGCCGGGGGCGACGACGACGGGGTGGTGGCGGATGAGGGCGGTCCGGGCCGCCCCGCCACGGGGCCCGGTCCTCGGGTGGACGACCTCCTGACGGTGGCCGCGCTGCTCGCCCTCCAGGAGCGGTTCCTGGCCGTCGCCGCCGGCGAGCCGGCACCGGCCGAGGTCCCCGACCCCCGCCGGGACGGCGCCGCCCTGAGTGATGACGAGGCGCTGACGGTGGTGCGCCGGACGTGGGAGATCGACCCGGCGGAGGCGTGCGCGGACGGCTTCGCGGCGGAGCTCTCCGGGTTCCTGCAGGACTTCCTGGACGAGCAGGCCGAGGAGGTGCGCGAGCGGCTGCTGGACCGGCGTGGGCCGACTCAGCTGTTCGCCGAGCTGTGGAGCCTCGAGCACGTGGACGAGCTCGAGCCCGCCGCCGAGCAGGACGCGGCGCCGCCGTTCCCGCTCTCCACGGACGACATCGCCTGGATCGTCAGCGGCGTCCCGGGCCCCGAGAAGCACACCGCCTGGGGATGGCTCACGCGCTGACCGGGACGGCGGGCCGGGGCGGGCACCTGGAATAGAACCGTCCGGCCGCGACTTTTATGGATGCATCCACAAAATCACGACGAGGAGCACCGCCATGACCCTCCAGCTCGGCCTCAACACCTTCGGCGACCTCTATCCCGGCCCGGACGGGCGGATGCTCAGCGGCGCCCAGGTCATCCGCAACGTCGTCGCCGAGGCCACGCTGGCCGACCGGGTGGGCCTGGACTTCTTCGGCATCGGCGAGCACCACCGGGAGGACTTCGCGGTCTCCTCGCCCGAGACGGTCCTGGCGGGCATCGCCACGGTGACCGAGCGGATCCGCCTGGGCTCGGCCGTGACCGTGCTCAGCTCCGACGACCCGGTGCGCGTCTACCAGCGCTTCGCCACCGTGGACGCCCTCTCCTCCGGGCGCGCCGAGGTCATCCTCGGGCGCGGGTCCTTCACCGAGTCCTTCCCCCTGTTCGGCTATCCGCTCGACGAGTACGAGGCCCTGTTCGAGGAGAAGCTGCAGCTGTTCGACCGGTTGCGCACCGAGGGCGTCATCGACTGGGAGGGCCGGCTGCGCGCGCCCATCCGCGGGCTGGAGGTCCACCCCAGGACCGAGTCCGGGTCGCTGCCCGCGTGGATCGCCGTGGGCGGCTCGCCCCAGTCGGTGGTGCGCGCCGCCCACTACGGGCTGCCCGTGATCTTCGCGATCATCGGCGGGAGCCCCGCCGCCTTCGCGCCCTTCGCGGACTACTACCGCCAGGCCCTCGAGCACTTCGGCAAGGAGCCTCAGCCGGTGGCCTTCCACTCCCCGGGCTACGTCGCGGAGACCGACGAGCAGGCCCGTGAGGAGTTCTTCCCGCACCAGGCCTACACGCACGCCCGGATCGGCCGGGAGCGCGGCTGGGGCCCGCTGACCCGCGCGGAGTTCGACGCGATGTGCGGCCCGGAGGGCGCCTACTTCGTGGGCTCCCCGGAGACCGTGGCCCGCAAGATCGTGCGCTCCTCGACGGCGCTGGGCGCCGCCCGCTTCGACCTCAAGTACGCCGTGGGCACCCTGGACCACGCCCGGATGACGCGCAGCATCGAGCTGTTCGGCACCGAGGTGCGCCGCTACGTCGAGGACATGACCGCCGACCTGCCGGCCGGCGCCACCGGCTGAGCTCCCGCCGCCGACCCCCGTGTCCGGGGCGGCCGGGACAGGACACGGGGGTGTCAGAGCCGCACGGTCACCGCGTCGTGGGGCAGGGTCGTCACCACGGTGGTCCCCGCCCCCGGCCGGGACCGGATCGAGAGCTCGGCCCCCGCGGCGTCGGCGATGTCCCGCATGATGCGCAGCCCGAGATGGCCCTCCGGCGACGAGCCGGAGTCGTCGAAGCCGGTGCCGTCGTCGCTGACCGTCAGCACCGTGGCTCCGTGCTCCACGCCGAGGTGCAGCGTGACCGTGGAGGCGTGGGCGTGCTTCGAGATGTTGGCGATGGCCTCCCTGGCCACCTTCAGGAACATCCCCTCCTGGTCCGGTGTGAGGAACACGGCGGGATCGATCTGCACACTGGTGTCGACCCCCCGCTGCGCGAGCGGCTCCGCCAGGTTCGACATGGCCTTCGGCAGGCCGAGGGTCAGCAGGTCGGGTGAGTAGAGAGCCGTGGTGATCCCGCGCAGCGTGCGCAGGCTGCCCTGCAGGATCGAACGGGTGCGGCCGAGCACGCCGCGTTGCTCCGGACCGGCATGCATCTCCTGGGCCTCGAGGGCGTAGGAGAGTCCGGCGAGGTCCTGGATCACGTCGTCGTGCAGGTCCCGGGCGACCCGGACCCGCTCCAGCTCGGCCGCGTCCACGGCGTGCTGGAGCAGCCGGGCCCGGGCCGCCCGATGGTCCTGGATTCGCCGGGCGAGGCCCACGGCCGGGGCGAGCTGGGCCAGCTGGAACAGCACCAGCGTCAGCAGGAGCGCGGGGGCCATGCCCATGAGCACCGAGCGCTGCTCGTCCCGCACGATCGCGTCGTCGTAGTAGGCCTCGAAGACGAGCTGCTCCCCGGCGACCGGCACGAATCCGACGTAGACCTCGACGAGCCGCCCTGCACTGGACTCGTGCGCGTTCTCCGCGCCCTGCTGGTGCTCGACGGTGGCGATCCCCTCGCCCCGGGCCACGAGATCGTCGTCCCAGGAGGGCGGGCCGTAGTTCTGACCGATGAGCTCGTGCTCGTCGGCGTAGACGATGGTCCCGTCCTCGTCCCAGATCTTGATGCGGTGGATGGTGCCGTCGTCCAGCCAGGGCTGCAGCCGGACGTCCAGCTGGGCGGTGGCCGCCGCGTCGCCCTCGAGCAGCTCGTCGGTGATCAAGGGCGCCACGGCGTAGTCGGCCAACCGCTGGGTGACGCGCAGGACGTGCTCCACGGCATGCTCCTCGGCCACGGCCCGGATCCACCAGGTCGCGGGCACCGCGGCGACGAGCAGCACCAGGAGGCCGGTCAGCAGGAACCTCTGCACGGCGACCCGGACCTCGGACCGGTCCGTGGCCAGGGCCGGTGGAGACACCGGCCAGTCGGACATCAGGTCCCCGGCCGTGTGCGCAGGGCGCTCGGGGCGCGAGAGCAGGCGCCTCATGACCGGCCCGTCAGCAGGCCGAGCCTGGAGGCGACGGCGACCGCCTCGAGCTGGGAGTGGGCCCCCAGCTTGGCGAGGATCGTCTTCACGTAGCCACGGCAGGTGTTCGGGCTGATGCTCAGCAGCCGGGCGTTCGTGCCCACGCTGTGGCCCTGGGCCATGAGCCGCAGGACCTGCAGCTCGCGCTGGGTGAGCGCCGGCACCGCGGCGCCCCCACGGCGGCTGGGGTGGTCCGCGGCCAGCAGCGACGGGTGGACCGCCATCGTGCCGCAGCGGGCGCTGCGGATGGTCTCGAGCAGCGTCGCGAGCGAGCCGTCCTTCGGCAGGAAGGCACAGATCCCGGTGGCCGCCGCGGCCTCCAGCACGTGCTGTGCCGGGTCCCCGGTCAGCATGACGATCCGTGTCCCCGGCCGCTCGCGGAGGATCCGCGCGGAGGCCGTCACCCCGTTGCCGCCCGAGAGGTGGTAGTCCATGACCACGACGTCGGGCCGCAGCATGCCGCACAGGCGCACGCTCGACTCGACGTCGTCGGCCACGCCGACCGCGTGCAGGTCCGTCTCCTGGCGCAGCGCCCCGGTCAGGAGCTCCGCGAACGTGGTGTGGTCGTCGACCACCAGTATCGAGGTGCGCGCATCGCGCCCTTCCCCCAGCCCCTCGGCCATGTCCGACCAGCCCCCCGGCAACCCGTGCATTACGTACGAGTAGTATGCCGATCGCAAATCCCTGCCGCCAGGTGGGCACCTGTCCTCATTTCGGCGCTTGACAAGGGGGCATGCTCTCCGGGGCGATCTTCCGGCGCATCGGTCCACCGTGCCGCCCTCCTCAGCCGGCCGGGGCGAGGGTGCGCCCCAGGAAGGCCTGGAGGACCGTGGCGGCCTCCTCGCGCGCCAGCGGAGGCGGTGCGCCCGGCAACCACTCCGTGTCACCGCAGGGGCCGTGCAGCACCAGGAGGGCGGACAGGGCCAGTCCCAGCTCGCTGCCCGTCGTCGCCGTCGCCTGCAGCATGCGCCCGTAGGCGGCCTGCACGGCAGGAGCCGGAGCGCACCCCAGCTCCTCGCCGAGGATCCGGCGGCAGCGGTCGTACTCCTGCAGGCCCTCCACGTGACGGCCCGAGCGCTCCAGCCCCAGCACGAGCACGGTCCAGGCGCGCTCGTGCAGCGGATCGCCCGCGAGCACCCTCCGCGCCTGGGCGACGGACTCCGGGCAGCGGCCCAGCTCCAGGCCGGTCTCGGCCGACAGCACGCGGGCCTCGGTCACGCGGGCCGTGTAGGCGTTGCGCTGGCCCTCGAGCCACTCCGAGTCCGGCTCGTCCCCGAGAAGCGGTGCGGAGGCCATGTCCAGGGCTCGCCGGAGCAGGGCGTGCGCCTCCGGTGCCGCGGCCTGCCGGGCCGCCTCCAGCAGGCGGTCGAACCGGGAGAGGTCCAGCTCCACCATGGAGGCGTCCATGACGTACCCGCCGTTCGTGGTCTTCAGCGGGCCGCTCCTGCACTCCCCGGGCTGGAGGTGCCGGCGCAGAACGCTGACATAGCTCTCCAGGGTCGTCAGCGCCGCGGCCGGTGCCCGCCCGCCCCAGAGCAGATCGACGAGCCGGTGCTTCGACACGGGTGTCCCCAGCTGCAGGAGCAGGATCTCCAGGATCTGCCGCTGCCGGGGCCCGCCCAGTTCCCTGGACGCCAGGACCCGGTTCCCCCTCCGGACCACCAGTGGTCCGATGACCTGCACCGACAGCCGGGCCTTCGTGGCCCCGGCTGCGGATCGTACGTTGACGGTTGACATGTTCACGATGATCACTCCCCCCGAAGTGGCCCCAGTGTGGTGGGCGGCCGCCCCTGTCCGTCAGCCCCGGACGGGGTGGGTCCCCACCCCCCAAATCGGGGGGTGGGGACCGCCGGCCCCGGAAGCACGGGTCCGGGCGCTCGGGAGCGACGCGCGTCGGGCGAGCGCGTGCACCCGCTGATCCGGCGCGCACCCCGCGGGCGACGCCACGAATCGTCATGAACGCCCGGGGCGCCGGCCCGGCGGGCGGTGCTCCCGGGCCGGCAGCCGTCACCGCAACGTTTCTCCAAGGTCGTGTCCCGAGCGTGGTGTCATGACCACTCAGGAAGCATCGATCACCACGGACGCGCCGTCGGTCCGGCAACGCAGCCGGCGGTGGATGCCGCCGGCACTGTTCCTGCTGGCGCTCCTCCTGGTGCTGGGGCGCGGTCTCCTCTCTGCGGAGGACGAGCCGAGCACGATGCTCGGCGCCTCCGGCACCGTGCCGGGCGGGCTCGCCCGGCTGCACGGTGTGATGCCCTACACGGAGTTCGCCGCTCTGGAGGGCCGCGAGATTCCCGCGGAGCTCACCGGCGACGTCCCGCGCGGCGCCCACCAGGTGGTCGTGCTGCTGGAGCTCACCGCCATGGATCCGGGCGGGCTCGAGTTCGCCGCGGACGACTACGCGGTGGACCGGCTCGGAGGCCGCCGCGCGCCGGTGGTCTGGGCGTCGTCGTCGGCGGCCTCGCTCGCGCAGGGCGAGACGCTGCAGGCGGAGCTGGTCTTCGAGGTGCCGGACAAAGCCCTGGAGCTGACCCTCGAGGGCGCCGGCGACGTCCGTCTCTCGATGGGCACCGATCACCACAGCGGCGGCTGAGGACGCAGGCCGCAGGGAACGGCCCGTCCGGGGGGCCGGGCCGTTCCCCCACACGCACTGTCCAAGCACACGGGGCCGAGCTCAGCGCAGCGGCCCCGGTCCAAGGGGGAACGACATCATGGCTGTCTCGAGAAGAAACGTCCTGCTGCTGGGGGGGCTGGGGGTCGCGGGCGCGGCTCTGGGCGTGCCGACCACGGCGGTCAACGCCAAGTCGGCGAGCGCGCTCGCCGACTCCTTGATGCCCCGGCCGTTCCGGACCGCCTTCGTCCAGGCCCCGGTGCTGGGGCCCTCGTCGCCGGACACCGTCGATCCCGCGGACGGCAAGACCGTGCGGCACTACACGGTGGTGGAGAAGGCCGCCTCGGCGCAGATCCTGCCCAAGGCGGGTCTGCTCACGCCCATCCTCGGCTACAACGGCATCTTCCCCGGACCCACGATCGACGTCTACCAGGGCACGAAGGTCGAGCTCGCCGTGGTCAACCAGCTGCCGGCCAGGCACGCCCTCGGAGGGCACAGCCTGGACACCTCCACACATCTGCACGGGTCCGCCTCGCTGCCCCAGTACGACGGCTACGCCAGCGACATCACCCGGCCGGGATTCCAGAAGACGTACAAGTACCCGAACTTCCAGGGCGCGAGGACCCTCTGGTACCACGACCACGGGGTCCATCACACCGCGCTCAACGCCTATTCGGGTCTGGCGGGGCAGTACCACATGCACGACGCCAACTCCGAGCGGCTCCTGCCGCGCGGGAAGTACGACGTCGCGCTGACGGTCTCCGACGCGATGTTCGCGGCCAACGGGGCCCTGGGCTACGAGGACAACAGCCAGTCGGGACTGTGGGGGGACGTCATCCTCGTCAACGGGAGGCCCTGGCCCGTCATGAAGGTGCAGAAGCGGGTCTACCGGTTCCTGCTCCTCAACTGCTGCATCTCCCGCTCCCTCCGGCCCAGGCTCAGCACGGGCGACCCGCTGGTCATGGTCGCCACGGACGGCGGCCTGATGCCCACGGCCCAGCCCGTCCGGGAGTACCGGCACGCCGGCGCCGAACGCTACGAGTTCCTGGTGGACTTCAGCAAGTACCGGACGGGACAGCGCATCGAGCTGCAGAACCTGTCCAACGACAACAACGTGGACTACGACTACACCAACAAGATCATGGCCTTCGACGTCGTGGACGAACCCGTGGACACCGCGGACCCGAGCTGGAACAGGATCCCCACCACGCTCGTCGGCAGCGAGGTGATGAGCCTGCAGGAGAGCCAGGCCACGAGGACCCGTCGCTTCCGGGTCAAGCGCGAGAACGGCACGTGGACGATCGACGGGGTCACCTGGGCGGACGTGATCGCCAGCAACTACCGCAAGGTCGCCGCGGAGGTGCCGCTGGGCGCCATGGAGATCTGGGAGTTCGAGAACAGCTCGGGCGGATGGTTCCATCCCATGCACATCCACCTGGTGGACTTCAAGGTGCTGAGCCGCAACGGCAGGGCTCCGTTCGCCTACGAGAAGGGGCCGAAGGACACGGTCTACGTGGGGGAGAACGAGACGGTCCGGCTCCTCGTGAAGTTCGGGCCCCACCAGGGCCGCTACATGGTGCACTGCCACAACCTGGTCCACGAGGACCACGACATGATGGTGCAGTTCCGAGTGGGGGAACCCGGTGACCCGGACCCCAACGACCCGATGACGGCGGCCCCGGCGGTGCCCTCGGGGACGACCGCCACCGTGCCCGAGCCGGCACCGTCACCGTCGGCCACGCCCAGCGCGACGGCTGCACCGACACCGACACCGACACCCACGCCCACGCCCACGCCCACGCCGTCATCCACGCCGACCCCGACCCCGACCAAGACGTCGGGCAGGACGCAGCCCAAGCCGCAGCGTCCCAGCAGGTGACGTGATGTCGACGCCGCAGGCGAGCGGAAGCGGCGGAGCCGCTGTTCCGGGACGAGAAGAGGAGCCGACATGGCAGCGTTGAGCACGGTCCCGCTCGCGGTCCAGGAGGCCGGGGACCGGCGCCGGCACCCCGGGCGGTGGACGTTCCGAGCGGTTCTGCTCGGTCTGGCCCTGGTCCTGGCCGCCCGGATCTGGCTGGTGGCGCCGGTGGTCGTCGCCTCGGACAGCATGGAGCCCACCCTGGGGAAGGGGAGCGTCGCGCTGCTCCTGAAACCGGGTCCCGACCCCGCCGGGGTGTCCGCGGGCACCACGGTCGTGTTCCCCCACCCGGACGACGGCAGCACGACCGTGAAGCGCGTGGTGGCCACCGGTGGTCAGACCGTGGCGATCGAGGACGCCGTCCTCGTCGTCGACGGCGTGGCGGTCGACGAGCCGTTCGTGGACCGCAGCCGGATCGACGGCACCTATTTCGGGCCGGTCACCGTGCCCGAGGGCCACGTCTTCGTCATGGGCGACAACCGGGGCGTGTCGGTCGATTCCCGCCACTTCGGCAGTGTTCCGGCCGAGGACCTGGAGGCCACGGTCCTGCTGCCCTGGCCCTAGCGCCGCCGACCGCGGGACACCGCGGCGGGCCCGGGACGAACCACTCCCCTCGCCCCGGACCCGCTCCCCCGTGTCACGAACAGGAGTTCCGCAAGGTATTTCCAAGACCTGCGTCGTTTCCTGTTCGCACATGCAACGCCTGGGGGAGAGGAACATCCGATGGGAGCCACGAAGAGGACCCGCGTGCCGGAGGAGACGACGGCGTCCGGGGGCATCTCCCGCCGAGGGGTTCTCGGCGGGGTGATGGCCGGCCTGGCCGCGCTGCCGGCCGCCGGCACGGCGCACGCCGCACCCGGAAAGCCCGCGCCCACGGCGCCCGCGGCCCGGCCCGCGGCCGCTCCGGTCCTGAGCGCGGCTCGGTCCGGCCACGGCGTGGGGGCACCGCGCGGCTCCGACATCGCGATCACCGCGGGGCGGGCCAAGGAAGGGCGCTTCGGTGTCATGTTCAAGAAGCTCCCCGCCTTCGCCCCGAGCGACGAGCTCCTCGCCGACCTCGCCCAGCAGATGGTCGACCGCACCCCACCACTGGCCGACGTCTCGCTGAGCAACGACGGGTTCGACAACCCGGACATCCCGGCCGGCTACGCCTACCTGGGGCAGTTCATCGACCACGACATGACGCTCGACCGGACGCCCATGCCGCTGCAGGAGGTGGACCCCCAGGGCCTCACCAACTTCGACACCCCGTTCTTCGAGCTGGCATCCGTCTACGGGCGGGGGCCGGCCGCCGACCCGCAGCTCTACGAACCGGCGGATCCGCGGCGCCTGCGCATCGGCCGGAACCACGACGGCTTCCCGGATCTGCCCCGCAACGCCGACGGCACGGCGGTCATCGGGGACCACCGCAACGACGAGAACCTCATCGTCGCCCAGTTCCACCTCGCCTTCCTGCAGCTGCACAACAAGCTCGTCGACGAGGGCAGGACGTTCGACGAGGCGCAGCGGCTGGTCCGCTGGCACTTCCAGTGGCTGATCGTGCACGACTTCCTCCCCCGCATCGCCGGCAAGGCCCTGGTGGACAGCATGCTCAGGCCCCGCCGGGGCGGGCCTACCGGGGTGGACTGCAAGTTCTACAAGCCCGGCAACCCCAAGCGCCCCATGATGCCCATCGAGTACTCGGTGGCCGCGTACCGGTTCGGGCACAGCATGATCCGCGCCGAGTACGAGATGCACGACGCGGTCACCATCCCCTTCTTCGGGAACCCGTCGAACGACCTCCGCGGGTCCCGCCCGCTGCCCACCATCGCGCGGGCCGACTGGAACTACTTCTTCGACGTCCCCGGGATGAGCATGCCGGACGACCGCAACATGACCCGGCTGATCGACACCAAGCTCGCGCTCCCGCTCGACGAGCTCCCACCCACCGTGGTGCAGCACGTCGACGGCGCCATCCTCTCGCTGGCCCACCGCAACCTGCTGCGGGGCAAGCGGCTCGGCCTGCCGGCCGGCCAGGACGTCGCCAGGGCCATGGGCGTGGCCCCCATCCCCAACGACAGGCTCGGACTCACGGACCCCCGCTGGAAGGGCCGGGCGCCGCTGTGGTTCTACGTGCTCAAGGAGGCGGAGCTCCTCGGTGGGCGAACACTCGGCCCGGTGGGCGGGAGGATCGTCGCGGAGGTGATCCTGGGCATCCTCTCCCTGGACCGCACGTCGTTCCTCAACGCCCCCAACGGCTGGGCGCCCGAGCGGACGCCCTTCCGGAGCGGCGACTTCCTCGAGATGGCCGGAGCCCTCGAGAACATGCCGGTGGGCAACGAGGACGAGGGCGCCGAGGAGGATCCCGGGGCGGAGGAGACCGAGGAGACCGAGGAGCTCCACGCGGAGGACGACGTCGAGGTGGAGCCCGAACCGGCGGGGTGAGCCCCGCCGCGCCGGCCGCGGCGGACCAGGACCGGCCGACCACGACCCGCCCTGCCCAGCCGGGCAGGGCGGGTCCGTGCGTGCGGGCCGGTGACCGACGGAGAAGCCGCTCACCCCGCCAGGCCACGCCTGCCCTCGTCCTCGTCAGGAGGCAGAACCCCGGCGAGCCGCGTGGACTCCCCGGTGCGGCCGACGACGGCGCGGGAGGCGGTCCCGGCACGCACCGGCCCGGAGGGGCACGGGTCGGCACAGCACGTCCGGGGAGGGGTACGGGCCGGGCCCGTGCTCCGAGAGTTCTCGGAGCACGGGCCCGGCCCGGGGAGTGGCCTATCCGGTCAACGTCACCCCGCAGCGACCGCCCCTCTCGCCTCGCCGCCGCGCGTCGACTGCACGAGCACGTTGGCGACCGTGCCGTTGGGCGCCGGCCGCAGCCTCAGCTCCCAGTTGCCCAGGGTGTCCACCTGCGCCGTGCCGAGCTTGCGCTTGGACGTCCCGTCCGCGGCCATGTCGTAGACGTTGACCGACGTGGGCGGCTGGAGCAGCGTGGGAGCGCCCTGGACGACGGCCGTGCCGCCGAGCCGGAACTCCTTGCCGGCCCGGAACCTCGCACCCGGAGCGATGGTGATCTGGTCGTCGCTGTTCAGCGTGACCGTCGCAGGGGCGCTCGTGTTGCCGGCGGCGTCCGTGACCACCAGCTGCAGCACCGGGTTCGCGTCCGGCGCCACGGGTGCCGCGGCACCGGTCGTGGTGAAGAAGGGAACCGTGACCTTGGGCTTGGCCACGTCCTTCCGGTCGAACGCCACCTCGGGACCGCTCACCTGGGACCACTCGTAGGTGACGGCGCCGGCGTTGTCCTTCGAGCCGCTGCCGTCCAGCTCGGTGGCGATGCCGCGGGGCACCGAGGCCGTCAGCGGGGCGATGGCAGCGGTCGGCTCCTCGGCGTCGGCGGCCGGAGTGCCGGTGCCGGTGCCGGGAGTGCCGGTGCCAGGAGTGCCGCCCTCGGTCTCCGTCACGGGACCGGGGTCCTCGCCTTCGGGGGGTGCAGGAACCCCGACGGGGGACACCGGGCCGTCGGTGACGACGACCGGGACGGTGGCCTTGCTGGTGCCGGTGGAGACGGTCACGTTCACCGGGGGAGCGACGGTGTCGAACGAGCCCTGGTAGGTGCCGTCAGCGCCGGGCGCGGTGTCCCCGAACCCGTCGACCTTCGGAGCGGACCCGGAGGTCGTCCTCGCCACGACGGTCAGCTTCGTGCCGTCGTAGGTGGCCGAGGTGGGCACGGAGACGTCGCTCACGCCCACCGTGCTGGTGCTCTGCGGGTCGTCGGCGAGGTTCGTGACGGTCACCTCGCCCGGCAGCGCCCCGTCGACCTTCACGCGGGCGTAGGCGAGTTCGGAGGTCCCCGGCGCCTTCTCCAGGGGAGTGGTCGCGATGCCCTGCCCCGACACCTCGAGCGTGTCGCTGCGGCTGGTGGCGAAGACGTCCAGGTACGTGCCAGTGGCGTCCGAGGTGGCCACGGCCTGCTCGGCCTTCACCCCCGTGTTGGTGGCGATCTTGCCCTGGACGGTGAACTGGTCGGTGCTCGCGGCGACGGCCTCGCCCGTCGCCGCGTTCGTGCCGGACACGGAGAAGGTGGTCCGGAGCCCGCCCACGATCCGGTGCGGCACGTCCGGGTTGCCCAGGTAGCCCGCGGGGGCCCCGGTGTCCCACTTCAGGAACGGTCCGAGGTTGCTCCCCAGTGGTGTCTCGAAGTTGCCGACCGCGGGAGAGATGTCCTCCACGAGCTTGGCGTTGCCCTCGGCGTCGGTGTCGACCTCGATGGTCCCGTACGGGTGGGGAAAGGAGAGCGTGCTGTTGGCCGGGCCGTCCTTGACCACGAGACGCTGCCGGGCGAACACCATCTGCTCCCCGGGCGCCACCTCGTTGGCGAAGGCGGCCTCCAGCCCGAGCGTGAGCACGGCGCTCCCGCCGCCGGGGAGGTCCAGCTCGGACCCGGCCAGCATGTAGAAGATCTCGTGGGGGAAGTTGCCGGGCAGCGCGAGAGGCTGCTCGGGATCGAACCCTTCCTCCGGGGCCAGGCCGCACAGCGGGTTCGTGCCGTCGTCGCACAGTTCCAGCCGAGTTCCGGTCCGGTCCTCGTACCAGGCCGGGAACCCGTACTTGCTGCTCACCGGGCCGACCGCCGTCAGCTGCTGCTTGTTCGTCTCGGTGACCTTGGTGACGGCGACGGCGGCGCTGACGCCCGTGGCGCCCAGGGCCAGGGCGAGGGACACCGCAAGGCTCCGGCGGAAGCGAAGTCCTGGCGGCGGGTCCCGCAGCAGCTCCTGGGGGCTGGTTGACGTGCTCATGATGTCTCCTCATAGAGCGGTGGTGATGACATCGCAAATATGTGGACGCGCTCTTGGAAAAACCCTGTTGCACATGCGACCGGCATCGGCATCCGCCCCGGTCCGTGCGGGGTCGGAGGTGGACGGCGCGACCTGGGGCGCGGCGCGCAGCCCTCCCCCGGGGCCGTCCCCACCCGGTGCGCCGCGCCGTTCCTGCCCCGAGCCTGCCGGGGAGCAGCGGGAGGCGGACGCCCCGGGGCGTCCCGGGGAACGGCACCGAGGTGCCCGACGCAATGCGACACACACGGACATCCCAGGCTCCTCGCGGGAGCCCGACCGGGCCGACGTCGGCGCCGTCCTGCTGGTCCCCGCCGCGAGCCGGCCCCCGCGGGCGTGACACCCGCACGGTACATGGAAGCGTGTACTGTCAGAGGGTGACCACAGTGACCAGCACCCACTCCGCCGCCCTGGCCCGGCTCGGCCACGCCCTCTCGGAGGACGTACGCACCCGGATCCTGCTGAGCCTGCGGGAGGCCCCGGCGCGTCCCTCCGACCTCGCCGAAGCCCTGGGCGTGTCGAAGCAGGTGGTCTCCAACCAGCTCGCCTGTCTGCGGGGCTGCGGGCTCGTGGCCTCCGCCCGCGAGGGGCGCAGCACCTGGTACCGGCTGGCCGACCCCCGTCTGGGCGGCGCCCTCGGGGACCTGTTGGACCTCGTGGTCACCGTGGACCCCGACTGCTGCTCCCCGGAAGGCTGCACCTGCGCATGAGCTCCCGTGCCCCCGTGCCCACGCCTCTGACCGCCGACCGCCGGTCGGTCCTGCACCAGCGGGTGCGCTGGATCGTGGCCGGCACCATCACCTACAACGTCATCGAGGCGATCGTCGCCCTCACCGCCGGGGCCGTCGCCTCCTCCTCGGCGCTGATCGGCTTCGGCCTGGACTCCGTCGTCGAGGTCCTCTCCGCGGCCGCCGTGGCCTGGCAGTTCGCCGCTCCCGACCCGCACCGCCGGGAGCGGGCGGCGATGCGGGTGATCGCCCTCTCCTTCTTCGGCCTCGCCGCGTTCGTCACGGTCGACGCCCTGCGGGCCCTGTTCGGGGCCGCCGAGCCGGAGCACTCGCCGGTCGGGATCGGGCTGGCCGCGGTGAGCCTGGTGGTCATGCCGCTGCTGTCCTGGTTCGAGCGCCGCACCGGCCGGGAACTGGGCTCCGCCTCGGCGGTGGCCGATTCCCGGCAGACCCTGCTCTGCACCTATCTCTCGGCCGTGCTGCTGGTGGGCCTGCTCCTCAACAGCACCCTGGGCTGGTCCTGGGCCGATCCGTCGGCCGCGCTGGTGATCGCCGCCGTGGCGGTGCGGGAGGGCCTGGAGGCCTGGCGCGGGGACGCCTGCTGCACGCCCGCGGCCGCCCTCGTCGGCGCGGACGCCGACGAGGGCGGGTGCGGCTGCTGCCCGTGAGCGCGCACCCGGGGCGCGTGGGCCCGTGGCGGGACCGGCGCCTCGGCGCCGAGGCCGCCGGTGGCGGCGCGGCAGGGGGCGGCGTGCGGCACGTGTCCGGCGCTCAGCCGCGCAGCCGGGCCACCGCCGCGGGCTGGTGCAGGATGTCCTGGCGCATCTCGTCCTCCAGGAAGGCCAGCAGCGCCCGGGACAGGTCCGCGTTCTCGGAGGCGACCGCGTCCCGGGCCACGGCGACCCGGAAGTTGTGCGCGAACGCGTCGATCGCGGTCTGCGCCACGCAGCTGTGCGTGGAGATCCCGCACAGCACCAGGCGCTTCACGTCCAGGTTGCGCAGCCGCGCCGCGAGGTCCGTGTCGAAGAACGCGCTGTCCCGGGTCTTGACCAGTCCCACCCCGCCCTCGGTGTCGAGGCCGGCCACGTACTCGGACTGCTCCGTGCCGGGGTAGGCGAAGCCCTGCCCGTCGTCGTGCATGTTCACGGTCCAGGTGGAGCGGTCCCGCTCGTGCTGGGTGCGGATCAGCAGCACCGGGCACCCGCCCTCGCGGGCCGCCGCGATCAGCTCGTTCGCCTTCGCCGTCACGGACTCCCGCTGCTCCTCGAGCTCGGGGAAGTCGAAGTAGGAGTTCTGCATGTCGATGACGAGCAGGGCCGTGCGGCCCTCCGTGCGCTGCGGGGTCATGGCGTCCTCTCCGGTGGGGGGCGTCGCCGGGGTGCGGCGGCGCGCGACGGTCTGGTCAGCGAACTTACTACCAATGCCGCGGACGCTCCAGCCGCCGTCCCCCTCGGGTAGCCTGAAGCCCATGGCTTATCACGCGGACGCCCTGGAGCTCGAGGGCAAGGAGATCCTGACCTGGGAGCGCTTCGGCGAGGCGACCCAGGAGCTCGCCCGGAGCGTCGTGGACAGCGGCTTCCTCCCCGACATCATCATCGCGGTGGCCCGCGGCGGCCTTCTCCCGGCGGGCGCCCTGTCCTACGCGATGGGGGTGAAGCTCTCCGACGCGATCAACGTGGAGTTCTACACCGACGTGCACCAGACGCTGCCGGACCCGGTCCTGCTCGCCCCCATGCTGGACACCGAGTCCATCGCGGGGCGCAAGCTGCTGGTGGTCGACGACGTGGCCGACTCCGGGCGCACTCTCGCCCTGGTGCTCGAGCTGCTGCGCGGCTTCGGCGCGGAGGCGCGCTCCGCCGTCATCTACGCCAAGCCCCGCTCGGTCGTGGAGCCGGACTTCGTGTGGCGGGCCACCGACGAGTGGATCGTCTTCCCGTGGTCGGCCGCCCCGCCGGTCACGGCCGCCGGCTGACGCCGGGCGCCTGCCGCCCGGCGGCCCGTTCCTGCCGGACGGACCGGCGTGCCCGCGCCGCTCAGCGCAGCGCCGCCCGCACCCCCGGCCGGCCGGCCACGACCAGCCAGAGCACGTTGACGGCCACGAGGGCCACGGTGCTCAGCGCCGGCAGCAGGTGGCCGCCCAGCAGGAACACCGCCAGGTCGAAGACGTCGCCGAGCACGGCCAGGGAGCAGAAGACCAGGCCGAGGACCCACCCCCACTGCAGCTGCTCCCGCAGCGGGAACCAGACCAGCGCGTAGAGCACCGTCGTCAGCGCCCCGCCGAACAGCGCCAGCGCGGCCGCCGGTCCGCCCCCGGGCAGCCCGGGGACGCTGATGGCGTCCTCCAGGCCCGGCAGCAGGGTGCTGACCCCCACCACCGCCTGGACGGCGGAGTCCGCCACGTTGACCGCGTACGAGAGCAGGGTGAGCCGCAGCAGCAGGCGCAGCCCGGCCGTCCGGGGCGGCCGGGCCGACCCGGGCACGGGGCCGGGCGAACCGTGCGGGTCTCGGGTCATGGCGGTGCCTCCTGGCGCGGGCGAGGTGCTCACCGCCGAACCTACCGCTCCGGGGCACGGCGGGCACGGGAGCGCCCGGGCCGTGACGCCGGATACACCCGTCCGGGCCCGCGGGGTAGGGTGGACGCGTAGGCACCGACGGCGCGACCGGTCGTCGGTCGTGCGCGATTCCGCCCCGACCGACGAGCCAGGAGCAGCCGAGACATGACGACGCAGCACGACCGGCCCCCGCACACCGCCCCCAGTCACCCCGAGGTGATCGACGCCCCGCTGCGGGCCGACGTCCGGCGGATCACCACCCTGCTGGGAGAGACCCTGACCCGCCAGCGCGGCGAGGAGCTGCTGGACCTCGTCGAGCAGGTCCGCCGGCTCACCAAGGACGCCAAGGCCTCCGGGGACGACGGCGCCGCGGCCCAGGTCCGCGAGCTCCTCGGCTCCCTGCCCCTGGACCGGGCGACCGACCTGGTGCGCGCCTTCGCCCAGTACTTCCACCTGGCCAACGCCGCCGAGCAGGTGCACCGGGTGCGCGTGCTCGGAGGGCGCCCCGAGGAGGAGGGGTGGCTCGCCGCGGCGGTCGGCGACGTCGCCGCGGAGGCCGGCCCGGAGGCCCTGCGCCGGGCGGTCGACTCCCTCGACGTCCGCCCGGTGTTCACGGCCCACCCCACCGAGGCCTCCCGCCGCTCCGTGCTGACGAAGATCCGGCACCTCTCCGACATCCTGGCCCACGAGACCCCGGAGGGCTCATCCGCCCGCCGGAGCCAGGACCGGCGGCTCGCGGAGCTGATCGAGCTGCTCTGGCAGACCGACGAGCTGCGCCAGAACCGCCCCACCCCGCTGGACGAGGCCCGCAACGCCCTCTACTACCTGCGCGAGGTGCTCACCGAGACCATGCCCGTGCTGCTCGCGGACCTCGAGGAGCAGCTCGCGGAGCACGATGTGCACCTCCCGGCGGGCGCCCCGCCGCTGCGCTTCGGCTCCTGGATCGGCGGGGATCGGGACGGCAACCCCAACGTCACCCCCGAGATGACCCGGAAGGTCCTGCAGCTGCAGGGACAGGCCGCCGTCGACATCGCCCTGAGCTTCCTGGACGTCCTGGTCTCCCGGATCTCCTCCTCGACCGCGATCGTCGAGGTCGACCCCGAGCTGCTGGAGTCCGTGGAGCGGGACGTGGCGCACCTGCCCGGGCTGGACCCGCGGGTGCTGGAGCTCAACGCGCAGGAGCCCTACCGGCTCAAGCTCACCTGCATCAAGGCCAAGCTGATCAACACCCGCCGCCGCTTCGCCGAGGAGACCGCCCACGAGCCGGGCCGGGACTACCGGACCACCGCCGAGCTCGTGGCCGACCTCGACGTGGTGGCCCGCTCGCTGCGCCACCACGCGGGGGCGCTCGCCGCCGACGGCACCCTCGCGGCCGCCACCCGCACGATCGCCGGGTTCGGACTGGGCCTGGCGACCCTCGACGTGCGCGAGCACGCCGACGCCCACCACGAGGCCGTGGGACAGCTGCTCGACCGGCTCGGGGAGCTCGACCGGCCGTACGCGGAGATGTCCCGCGCCGAGCGTGCCCAGGTGCTGGCCGGTGAGCTCGCCGGCCGCCGTCCCCTCGCCCCGCCGGGGCTGTCCACCGGCGCCGGGCACCTGGACGGGGACGCGGACCGCACCTTCGCGGTGTTCCGGGAGATCGTCCGGGCGCAGGAGACCTACGGCGAGGAGATCGTCGAGACCTACATCGTGTCCATGACCCGCGCAGCCGACGACATCCTGGCCCCCGTCATCCTGGCCCGTGAGGCCGGGCTGGTGGACCTCACGGGGGAGCAGGACCGTGCCGGCATCGGCTTCGCGCCCCTGCTGGAGACCGTCCAGGAGCTGCGCCGCTCGGCGGAGGTCATCGACGAGCTGCTCTCCGACCCCGCCTACCGGCGCGTGGTCGCGGCGCGCGGGAACGTGCAGGAGGTCATGCTCGGCTACTCCGACTCCAACAAGGAGTCCGGGGTGATGACCAGCCGCTGGGAGATCCACCGGACCGAGCGCCGGCTGCGCGACGTCGCCGCCCGGCACGGGGTCCGGCTGCGGCTGTTCCACGGCCGCGGCGGCTCCGTGGGCCGCGGCGGCGGCCCCACCCACGACGCCATCCTGGCCCAGCCCAGCGGCGTCCTGGCCGGGGAGATCAAGTTCACCGAGCAGGGCGAGGTGATCAGCGACAAGTTCTCCCTGCCCGCCCTCGCCCGGGAGAACCTGGAGCTGTCCCTGGCCGCCGTGCTGCGCGCCACCGCCCTGCACCAGGACCCGCGCTCCTCGGAGGAGGAGCTGGACCGGTGGGGCGAGGTCATGGACGTCGTCAGCGACGCCGCCTTCGCGGCCTACCAGGGCCTGGTCGAGGACCCCGACCTGCCGGAGTACTTCCTGGCCGCCACCCCGGTGGAGCAGCTCGGCGCCCTGAACATCGGCTCCCGCCCGGCCAAGCGCCCGTCGTCGGACACGGGCCTGTCCGGGCTGCGCGCCATCCCGTGGGTGTTCGGGTGGACGCAGTCCCGCCAGATCGTCCCGGGCTGGTTCGGCGTGGGCTCGGGCCTGCGCGCCGCCCGCGAGGCGGGGATGGAGGGCGACCTGCGCACCATGCTCGAGCGCTGGCACTTCTTCCGCTCCGTGGTCTCCAACGTGGAGATGACCGTGGCGAAGACCGACCTGGAGGTTGCCGCCCACTACGTCCGGGCGCTGGTGCCCGAGCGGCTCCAGCACCTGTTCGAGGTGATCCGCCGCGAGTACGAGCTCACCCTGGACGAGCTCTCCCGGCTCACCGGGCAGGAGGAGCTGCTGGACGGCAACCCCACCCTGAAGCAGACGCTCCAGGTCCGGGACCAGTACCTCGACCCCATCTCCTACCTGCAGGTGGAGCTGCTGAGCCGGATCCGGGAGCAGGCCGCCGCGGGCCAGGACGTCGACGAGGGCCTGCAGCGGGCCCTGCTCATCACCATCAACGGGGTGGCCGCCGGGCTGCGCAACACCGGCTGAGCCGGTGGGCCCGCACGGTGGCCGCCCCCGGTCACCGTGCGGCCCCCTACCCGAAGGACCGTCCGCATGCACCCGCTGACCGCAGCACAGATCCGCGCCGGTTTCATCGACTGTTCCCCCAGGGACGCCGCCCGGCTGCCCGTGCCCCCGGACCTCGGGGCTCTGGACCGGGACCGCCTCCCAGGATCCTGCGGAGGCGGTCGCCGGACCACCGCGGCGCGGACGGCGCCGCCCGGCGCGGGGAGCCCGGCCACCGTGGGAGAGTGGGAGCCATGCGCGCAGTGGTGATCGATGCTGTCCGGGCCCGGCCCGAGGTCCGTGACGTCGCCGAGCCCTCGGCTCCGCCGCACGGGGTGGTCGTCCAGGTGCGGGCCACGGGTCTGTGCCGCAGCGACTGGCACGCGTGGGCCGGGCACGACGAGATCGCGTGGCCCCACGTGCCCGGGCACGAGCTGGCCGGAGTGGTCGCCGCGGTGGGCGAGGGCGTGCGCCGCTGGAGGACCGGGGACCGGGTCACCGTCCCGTTCGTCTGCGGCTGCGGTCGCTGCGACTGGTGCCGGGCCGGCGACGCGCAGGTCTGCCCCGCGCAGGAGCAGCCGGGGTTCACCCACTGGGGGTCCTTCGCCGAGCACGTCGCCCTGCACGCCGCCGACACGAATCTCGTGGCCGTCCCCGAGCACGTCGACTTCGCCACCGCGGCCGGGCTGGGATGCCGGTTCGCCACGGCGTACCGGGCCCTGGCCGCGCGGGCGCGCGTGGCCGAGGGGGAGTGGGTGACCGTGCTCGGCGCCGGCGGCGTGGGGCTCAGCGCGGTGATGATCGCCCGGGCGCTGGGCGCCCGGGTGATCGCGGTCGACCGCAACCCCGAGGCGCTCGCCCGCGCCCGCGAGCTGGGCGCGGAGCACACGCTGCGCGCGGACGGGACCGACGTCCCGGAGGCCGTCGCCGACCTCACCGGCGGCGGCAGCCACGTGGCCGTCGACGCCGTGGGGAGCGAGCAGACCTGCGCCGACGCCGTCCTGAGCCTGCGCCGGCGGGGACGGCACGTCCAGATCGGCCTGCTGCCGCCGGTCGAGGGCCACCCGCGGGTCCCGATGGCGCGGGTCATCGGCTGGGAGCTCGACCTGCTCGGCAGCCACGGGATGGCGGCGGCCGACTATCCGGCCATGATGTCGCTGATCGAGCAGGGCACGCTGCAGCCCCAGAGGCTCATCGAGCGCACCATCGGGCTCGACGCCGCCGCGGCGCTGCTGCCCGTGTTCGACCGGGCGGCGCCCGCCGGCATCACCATGATCGACCCGGCGCTGTAGACGTCGTCGAGGACTTCCGCCCCGGGAGGGCGCGAGGCCGCCTGTGCCCCACCTCGCCCGGTGGGCGGTCGGACGACGGCTCGGGCCCCGGCGCGTCGTGCGCCGGGGCCCGAGCCGTCGTCCGTCGGTGGGTGCGAGGGGTCAGCCCTCGCAGTCGGTGCAGTAGCTGGTGCCGGCGCTGGTGCGGGCGAGCTGGGAGCGGTGGCGGACCAGGAAGCAGGCCCCGCAGGTGAACTCGTCGCTCTGCTCGGGGATGACGGCCACGGTGAGCTCTTCGTGCGAGAGGTCCGCCCCGGGCAGGTCGATGCCCTCGGCGGTGTCGAAGTCCTCGGCGTCGATCACCGCGGTCTGGGTGGCGGCGCTGCGCTGGACCTGGATCGCTTCCAGGGACTCGTTGGCCGGCTCGTCCTCGGGGCGGGTGCGCGGAGCGTCGTAGTCGGTGGCCATGATGTGGTGCGTCCTCCTGGGAAAGGCGTTGCTGTGCAGGGCTGCCCTGCACGGAAGGACCAAAGTGTAACCGCACCGGGTGGGGATCTGCTGGGGCCCGGGGCTCACGGCCCGGTCCGTCGCTCCGGTCCGTCGCTCCGTGGTGCTGGTGCGGCGCGTCCGGGGAGGCGATACTGAGGCCCATGGACACCGAGGGGACCGGCCGGCCCGCGCGGCTGTGGTTCGATGCCCGCGGGGACGGGCCGCCCTTCGTCCTGCTGCATCCCGGCGGCGCGGACTCCCGGGCCCTGGAGCCGCTGGCCGGGGAGCTGGCCGGCAGCTACCGGGTGCTCACCCCGGAACAGCGGGCCCACGGCCACACCCCCGACCCGGGCGGTCCGCTGTCCTACGCCGCGATGGCCGGGGACACGATCGCCTTCCTGGAGCGGGAGGTGGGGGCCCCGGTGCACCTGCTGGGCTACAGCGACGGGGCCGTGGTCGCCCTGGCCGTGGCGCTGCGGCGTCCCGACCTGGTCCGCGACCTGGTCGTCGCCGCCGGGGTCCACCACCACGGCGGATGGGCGCCGGGAGTCCTCGAGGACCAGGCCCGGGTGCCGGAGTTCATGGTCGACGCCTACGCCGAGGTCTCGCCCGACGGGCGGGAGCACTACGGGCAGGTGGTGGAGAAGCTGCGGCGGATGCACGCGACGGAACCGGCCTTCACGGACGCGGACCTGGCGGGTCTCGACCTTCCCGTGCTGGTGCTCCTCGGCGACGACGACGAGGTCCGGCTCGAGCACGCCGTGGCCATGTACCGCGCCCTGCCGCAGGCGGATCTGGCCGTGGTCCCGCACGCCTCCCACGGGGTGCTGGTCGAGAAGCCGGGGCTGTGCGCGCGGCTGATCACGGACTTCCACGCCACCGACAAGCCGGAGACCCTCGCCCCGCTCCGGCGCCGCGCGGACGCCTGACCGGAGCGTCGGGGACGGACGAGCGCACCCCGGTGGCACGGTGCGGGCGGGACCCGGACCGGAGGGCCCGGCGGGCTGCCGGGCACCGGGGTCAGGCACCGTCCCGGGAGGCCAGGACCAGCTCGGCGAGCGCGCTGAGCAGCGGCCCCTCGGCGCCCAGGGCCGGGGCCTGGCCGAGCGCCGCCACGGGGTCCTGCCGGACGGCGGCGTAGAGGCGCTCCTTGACGTCGTAGCCGATCTGGGCGTCGTTGAGCAGGTCGAAGACCCGGGGCGCCGGGTCCGGGGCCGACACCCCGCACAGGCCCGGGGAGCGGAGCACGACCTGCGCCCCGGCCGGGACGTCCGGGACCGTGACGGAGGTGCGCCGGTCCCGCCGGACGACGGACACCGGGACGTCCTCGCCGTCCACGGTGACGGTGAGGCCGGTCAGCTCCGCGGCGCCGAGGACGGTGAGGGTCCAGGTCCGCGCCGGCGGCAGGCAGCCGAGGTTGCCCCGCGCGGGGCCGAGCGAGAACTCCCCGGCCGCGACGTCGAGGGCCAGCTCGGTGCGGGCCCAGCGGGCGGGGTCCCGGCCGTCGCCGGCGTCGTCGTCCTCGTCCAGGACGGCGCCGTGGGAGGCGCCCGCCACCACCAGCACCTCGAGCTCGGCGGGGTTTCCCGGGCCCGGTGCGGCGTCGCGGTCCGCGCCGGCGAGCGGGACGATGGCGCCGGCGCGCGCCAGGACGGGCAGCTCGCCGAGGCCGCGGTGCAGCACGAGCTCGCGCCCGCCGTCGTAGACGGTGCCGGTGAACAGGTCCGTCCACGACCCCTCCGGAAGCCACACGGGCACCGCGGCGCGGGTGAGCACGGGGTCCACGGAGGCCGTCACGGGCGCGACCATCAGCTCGGGGCCGAACAGGTACTGGTGGTCGTAGCGGTAGGCCTGCTCCGCCTCCGGGTGCTCGAAGTACAGGGGCCGGACCAGCGGCACGCCGTCGACGGCCGCGGCGCGGTTGGCGGTGTGCAGGTACGGCACGAGACGGTGCCGCAGGCGCAGGCCTCGCTCCATGATCTCGGCGTAGGGGGAGCGGTAGCGCCACGGCTCCTTGGCGATGAAGTCGTTGTCGCCCGAGTGCAGGCGCAGCACCGGGGAGAACACCCCGAACTGCAGCCAGCGCGTGGCCAGCTCGTCGTCGCGGGAGCCGTGGATGTGCCCGCCGATGTCGTGGCTCCACCAGCCGAAGCCGATGTTCGCCGCCGTCGCGGTGAACCGCGGCTGGAAGGCCAGCGAGGCCCAGGAGATGACGGTGTCGCCGGAGAACCCCACGGGGTAGCGGTGGCTGCCGGGGCCCGCGTACCGGGAGAGGATCAGCGCGCGCTCGCCGCCCGAGGCGGAGTCCAGGAAGTGGTAGTGGTTGAGCACCCACAGCGGGTCCACACCGGGCAGGCGGGAGTGCTCGCCGGACTGCCAGTCGATCCACCAGAAGTCCACGCCCTCCGCCTCCAGGCCCCGGTGCAGGACCTCGAAGTAGGCGGAGAGGAACTGCCGGTCGGTGACGTCGAAGGCCACCGGCTCCTCCGTCCCGGGGTCCCGGCCCAGGGCCTCGAGCATCGCGGGATAGGGCTCCTCGAAGGAGCGCACGCCGTCGGCCGGGTGCAGGTTGAGGGTGACCCGGTAGCCGCGCTCGTGCGCCCACCCCAGGAAGCGCCGCGGGTCCGGGAAGAGCTCCCGGTTCCAGGTGTAGCCGGTCCAGCCCGAACCGTGGTGGCGTTCCACGTGCTCGTCGGTGAGGTGCCAGTCCATGTCCACCACGAGCACGGAGAAGGGCAGTCGGCGCTCCGCGAAGTCCTGGACCAGCTGCCGGTACTCGGTCTCGTCGTAGGCGTGGTAGCGGCTCCACCAGTTGCCCAGGGCGTAGCGGGGCAGCACCGGCTGCGGCCCGGACAGCGCGTAGAAAGCGCGCAGGGCCTCCTGGTGGTCGTGGCCGTAGCCGAAGAAGTAGAGGTCCACCGCGCCCTCCTCACGGGGACGCGGGACGTACCAGCCGTCCTCCGTGAGCAGCACGGACCCCGAGTCGTCGACCACCCCGAAGCCCTCCCGGGAGTTGATGCCCGGCTCGAGCGGGATGGGGCCGTCGGCCTCGTCGAGGGTGCGGGCCGTCCCGCCGAGCGTGGGCACCGGGGTGCCGTAGCGCCACACGCTGTGGTAGTTGGTCACCCCGCCGCGCACCTGCACGGACAGGCCGGAGGGGCTGAACTCCCGCTCGTCGTAGCTCAGGTGGATACGGTCGGTGAACAGCTCCAGGCCGGCCTCCGAGCGCCGGACGCGGAACGGCGGCACCGGGAACCGGCGGTGCACCGCGAAGGCCGAGGGCCGGTCCTCGAACCGGCCTCCGGGGCTGTACTCCAGACGGAGCAGCCCGTCGGTCAGCACGGTGATGCGGTAGTGCGCGCCGGCGACGACGGCGGCGGGCTCCGGGGAGCCGTGGCCGGTGGGACGGAAGCGGGGGAGGGGCATTCCCCCAGCGTAGGGCCCCGGACCCGGCCGGGTCAGCGCAGGGCGGCGCGCACCCCCGGGCGCACGGCCACGACCAGCCACGCCACGTCCACCGCGAGCTTGAGCGCGGCGGGCAGCAGCTGCAGCGGCTGCGTCCCGGCCGGCACGACGGGCACGGCGAACGACAGCACGAGACTGGCCACGGTGCTGAGCACCGCCATGGACGCGAAGACGATGCCGAGGATCCAGGCCCACTGCCGCTGCTCGCGCAGCGGGAAGAAGACCAGGGCGTACAGGCCCGCGTTGACGGCGACGCCCACCACGGCGCTCGCGAGCACGAAGCCCGTGCCCAGGAACATGCCGCCCGAGGCGGCGGCCACCTGCTCCGAGGACGTCAGGTAGCCGATGACGCTGCCCAGCACGCCGATGGCGAAGGACGCCACCGTGAGCTTCAGCAGCAGCCCGAGGTCCGGGGTCCTCGGCGGGACGGGACGGGCCCCCCACGGGCCGCCGGGGGCGCTGGACGGGCCGTACGGGTACTGGGTCATGGCGGTCGACTCCTCGCGGCGGGACGGGCCCGGTCGGGGCTCAGCACCGAACCTAGCCGCTGATCCCGCCCGCCGGACCATTCGCGACCGTGAAGACACCGGCGCGTCGCCGAACGGCGGCCTGCGATCCCCCTTCGGGGCACGGGTTCTCCCGGCGCGGGCCCACCGACCCGGTGCCGGGCGCTCCGGTGCCCGGCGACCCGGCACCGGGCCGGGCGGCCCCGGGGGCTCAGCCGCGCGGGCGCAGCGGGACGGTGGGCAGGGCGGGGGCCGGCAGCGGAGCGGGCTGTCCCTCCGGATAGGGACCGAAGCGCGGGTCGGCCGCCCCGGCCGGTGCCGGCTCGGCCCCGATCTCCGCCTGCCAGGCCGCCCGGTAGGAGGCGACCTCCTCGTGGCTGCGGCCCACGAAGTTCCACCACATCACGATCCGCTCGCCCAGGGGCTCCCCGCCGATCAGCAGCGCCCGGACGGGGAGCGACCCGGCCTCCAGGACCAGGCGCGCCCGGCCCGGGGGCAGGTAGGCCAGGTGGTCCGCCGGCACCGGGTCCCCGTCCAGGGCGAGGTCCCCGGCGTCGAGCAGCACCCCGTGCTCGAAGGCCGGGTCCACCTCCAGCTCCAGCCGGGCACCGGCGTCCAGGGCGATCTCGGCGGCCAGCAGGGGCGGGGTGTGGGTCCGCACCGGGGAGACGGACCCGGCCAGGGCGCCCAGGTACACCCGCAGCAGGCTGCCCGGACCGGGCACGGGCTCCGGCGCGTAGTGCTCGAAGGTCGGGGCCGTGTGCCGGGTCCGGTCCGGCAGCGCGTACCACAGCTGCACCCCGTGCAGGAGGCCGGTGTCGGGGGTCGAGAACTCCTGGTGGGAGATCCCGCGCCCGGCCACCATGAGGTTGACCTCGCCGGGGCGCACGATCGCGCGGTACCCGGCGGAGTCCTGGTGGGCGATCGCCCCGGTGAAGAGCAGGCTCACCGTGGCCAGGCCGGTGTGCGGGTGCCGGGCCACCCGCATCCCCCCGGACGCGGAGACCGGGTCCGGGCCGTAGTGGTCCAGGAAGCACCAGGAGCCGATCAGGCTCCGCCGGCGCTGGGGCAGGGTCCGGCGCACGGTCATCGCCCGGGGCCCGCCCAGCGGCACGTCGCGCGGCGGGAGCAGCTGCGGACCCCTACCGCCCTCGGTGCAGACGACCTCCTCGGGGCGCGCGTCCAGATTGGTCATGCCCCGCCCCCGGGCACGCTCGCCGGGGCAGGGGTGGCCGGGGCCGTCGCCGCGGCCGCCTTCGCGGGGCCTCTCGAGCGGACGGGGTGGCGGGAGAGGATCGAGATCCGGTTGAACGCGTTCATCGTCACCGCCGCCCACTGCAGCGCCGAGAACTGCTCGTCGGTGAGCGCCTCACGGGCCGCGGCGAGCTCCGCGGTGCGCGCCGGCTCCTCGGGCAGGACCGTGGCCGCCTCCCCGACGGCCAGCGCCGCGCGCTCGAGGTCCGAGTACAGGGCCTCGGCCTCCCGCCAGGAGGTCAGCACCGCGAGCTGCTGGGAGCTCACCCCGGCCTTCACGGCGTAGCGGACGTGCAGGTCCAGGCAGTAGGCGCACCCGTTGAGCTGGGAGATCCGCACGTTGACGAGTTCGAGCACCGCCCGGGAGACCCCCGCCTCCTCGGCGGCGTCGGCGACCGTGCCGGCCAGCCCGTTGAGGGCGCGCCAGGAGCCGGGATCGGACTTGTCGAGGAAGAAGCGGTCACGGGCGGTCATGGATCCTCCTCGCCGTCGGTGCGGTCCGGTGCGTCGGTCAGCGGAGCCCTGTCCTTCAGCAGACACCTCCGCCGCCGCCCCGTCAAGGGCGGGCGGCACCGCGCCGTCAACGGTGCGCGGCGGGCCGGCGGCGCGCCCCGGTGCGGCGCTCCGGTGTGCCGGTCCGGTGTCCCGGGATGCTCAGCCGGCGACCAGCGCCGCGGTGGCCGCGGCGATCGCCTGCTCCTCGTCGGTGGGCACCACCAGCACCTCGAGGGCCGAGCCGGGTGCCGAGATCCGCCGGGTCCCGCGTGCGCGGGCGGCGTTGGCGTCGTCGTCGAGCCGGACCCCCAGGGCGCCGAGCCGGTCGCAGACCCGCTTCCGGAACGGCGCGGCGTTCTCGCCGATCCCGGCGGTGAAGACCAGCGCCTGCGCCCCCTCCACGGCCACGTGGTAGCCGCCCACGTACTTCGCCAGGCGGTAGGCCGCCATCTCCAGGGCCAGCTCGGCGCGCTCGTCGCCGCGTTCGGCGGCCTCCTGGACGGCGCGCATGTCGTGGTCCCCGGCCACGGCCCGCAGCCCGGACTCCTTGTTGAGCACGGCGTCGAGCCGCTCGGGGGTCATCTCCGGGTCCCGGCGCAGCACGGCGGTGACCACGGACGGGTCCAGGTCCCCCGTGCGGGTGCCCATCACCAGCCCGGCCAGGGGCGTGTAGCCCATCGAGGTGTCGTAGGAGCGGCCGTCCCGGATCGCCGTGACCGAGGCGCCGTTGCCCAGGTGGGCGACGACGGCGCGGAACCGCTCGCGCGGGATCCCCAGGAAATCCGCCGCCTGCCCGGTCACCCAGTCGTGGGAGGTGCCGTGGAAGCCGTAGCGGCGGATCCCCCAGTGCTCGTAGAACCGCTCCGGGACCGCGTAGCGCCACACGTGCTCGGGCATGGTGCGGTGGAAGGCGGTGTCGAACACGCAGACCTGCGGCAGCTGCGGCCAGGTCTTCTGGACGGCGCGCAGGCCCAGGACCGCGGCCGGGTTGTGCAGCGGCGCCAGCGGGACGAGCCGCTCGATGTCGCGGATGATCTCCGGGGTCGCCAGCACGGGTGCCGAGAACCGCTCGCCGCCGTGCACCACGCGGTGCCCGGCGGCGTCCACGGTCCGCCCGTCCAGCTCGGTCCCGAGGCGCCCGGCGAGCAGCTCGAGGGCCTGCGTGTGGTCCTGGATCCGGGAGCTGCCGATGTTCTCGATCAGCCCGGACGTGAGCACGGTGCCGCCGTCGGCGCCCGGCTCCAGCTCCCGGACCTGGTACTTCAGCGAGGACGAGCCGCAGTTGACGACGAGCACGAGCATGGTGGGTCTCCCTGGGGCGGTCGGGAACGGGACGGTCGGGAAGCGGGCGGCGGGGCGCCGGCTCACATGTGCTGGGCCTGGATCGCGGTGATCGCCACCGTGTTGACGATGTCGTCCACGGTGCACCCCCGCGAGAGGTCGTTGACGGGCTTGCGCAGCCCCTGCAGCACCGGGCCCACGGCCACGGCGCCGGCGGACTGCTGGACGGCCTTGTAGGTGTTGTTGCCGGTGTTGAGGTCCGGGAAGACGAACACGGTCGCCCGTCCCGCCACGGCGGAGCCGGGCAGCTTGGAGGCCGCGATCGAGGCGTCCACCGCGGCGTCGTACTGGATGGGACCCTCCACCTCCAGCTCGGGGTCCGCCGCGCGCACGATCTCGGTGGCCGCCCGGACCTTGTCGACGTCCTGGCCGGAGCCGGAGCCTCCGGTGGAGTAGGACAGCATCGCCACCCGGGGCTCCACGCCGAACTGGCGGGCGGTGCGGGCGGAGGCGAGCGCGATGTCCGCGAGCTGCTGGGCGTCGGGGTTCGGGTTGACCGCGCAGTCGCCGTAGACCAGCACGCGGTCCTCGAGGAGCATGAAGAACACGGAGGAGACGATCCGCACGCCCTCGGAGGTCTTCACGAACTCCAGGGCGGGGCGGATCGTGTTGGCCGTGGTGTGCGCGGCGCCGGAGACCATGCCGTCCACGTCCCCCATCTGCACCATCATGGTGCCGAAGTAGGAGCCGTCGAGCATCCGCTCCAGGGCCGCGTCCTGCTGCACGCCCTTGTGGGCGCGCAGCCGCACGTACTCGCCGGCGTACTTCTCGCGCAGCGCCTCGTCGTGCTCGAAGTCGACGAGCGTGAGCCCCTCGTCGTCGAAGTCGAGGTTGATGCCCTCCGTCTGGCACAGCCCGGCGATCTTCGCGGGGTCGCCGAGGACCGTGAGGTCGCAGAAGTTGCGGCGGTGGATCATCTCGGCGGCGCGCAGGATGCGGGGGTCCTCGCCCTCCGGCAGCACGATGTTCTTCCGCTGCGTGCGCGCCGCCTCGACCAGTTCGTGCAGGAAGCGCAGCGGCGTGCGCCGCAGCGGGCGCGGCAGGTCCAGGCGGCTGACCAGCTCCTCGTCGTCCACGCGCCGGGCCCACTCGCCCAGCGCGGCCGCGACCTTGCGCGGATGGGCCCCCGAGAGCGTGCCGCGGGAGCGGGAGACCGCGCGGGCGGCGCTGTAGGTGTCCAGCCCCGTGGTGAGCACGGGGAACGGCGCCGCGGCGGTGAGCTCCTGGATCCGCCCCTCGGTGCCGAAGCCGCCGGTCAGCAGCATCCCCGAGGGGACCGGCAGGGCCGGGGAGAGGGCGGAGGCCAGGGACGCGACGACGATGTCGGAGCGGTCCCCCGGGGTGATGACGAAATCGCCGTCGGCGAGCTGCTCGAGGTAGTGGGCCACCGTCATCGCGGCGATCTTCACGCCCTTGACGTCGCGGTCCAGGGAGACGTCCGAGGGCCCGTCCCCGAAGCCGTGCCGGTCCCGCAGCTCGGCCACGGTGGGCGCGGCCACCGCGGCGTTCTCGGCGATCACGTAGACGGGCAGCCCGCGCACGCCCCGGGAGGCGTTGGCGCTCAGCCGCTCGACCCACTCGGGCCGGGCCCGGTTGACGATGACGGCGAAGATGTCGCACCGGGCCTGGTGCAGCTCCGCGCGGGTGACCTCGATCGCGTTGAGCACGTCCTCGGGGGACTCGGACTCGTCCGCGCCGATCACGGCCAGCACCGAGGTGCCCAGGTTGTTGGCCATCCGGGCGTTCATGTCGAACTCGGCGGTGGCCGCGTTGTGCGCCAGCAGGTCGGTGCCGTCCACCACGATCACGTCGCAGTGCCGGGCCATCTCGCCGTAGACGCTCACGGCCATCGAGTCGAGCTCGTCGTGGTCCCCGGCCGCGAGCAGCTCCCGGGTCCGGGCCAGCGAGAGCCCACCGCGGCACCGTTCGTCGGGGAGGTCGAAGTTGCGCTTCATGAGCTGGACCATGGGGTCCTCCGCCGGGCTCCGCCCCAGGTGGACGGGGCGGAAGTAGCCCAGGCGGTCGGTCCTGCGGAACAGCGAGTCGGCCAGCCCGAGGGCCACGAGCGACTTGCCGGACTGCGGCGTCATGGCACTGACGTAGATGCCTTGGGTCATGGTCTGGGCGTCCTCCGGTGGGCGGGCTCGGAACTGACGTGCTCGCCCCAGTCTAGGGTCCGCCCGTTCCGGGGGCCGGGCCGCGGCGCTCGCCGCCCGGCCGGGCAGGCTCAGGCCAGGGAGAGGAACATCTTCTCCAGCTCGGCCTTGTCCAGGCTGGGGTCCTCCTGGCGCAGGCACTGCTCCAGGCCGGTCGCGATGATGCTGAAGCCGGCCTTGTCCAGGGCGCGGGAGACCGCGGAGAGCTGGGTCACCACGTCCTTGCAGTCGCGGCTCTCCTCGAGCATGCGGATGACGGCGGTGAGCTGGCCCTGCGCCCGCTTGAGGCGGTTGATGGTCGGGGTGAGGTCCTGGGGATCGAGTTGCACGGGGCGCTCCTGGGGGACGAGGGAGGGTCCCGGCCATTCTATACCCCCCGGGGGATCCGGCATACCCTTTGGGGTATCTTCCGCGACGGGTCCCCGCCGCCCCGGGCCGGACCGCCCCGGGGCGGCGGTGCCGTCGTCGTCGTGGCGCGGGGTTCTCCCCGGGCGTGCCGGGTGGGAGACTGGGGGCATGCTGGTTGCCTTCTCCGTCTCCCCGTCCGGTGGCTCCGACGCCACCGGCTCCGTGCACGACGCCGTCGCCGCCGCCGTCCGGGTGGTCCGCGACTCCGGACTGCCGCACGAGACCGACGCCATGTTCACCACGATCGAGGGCGAGTGGGACGAGGTCATGGACGTCGTCAAGCGCGCCACCGAGGCCGTCGGCGCCTACGGGCCCCGGGTGTCCCTCGTGCTCAAGGCCGACATCCGCCCCGGTCGCACCGGCGAGCTGACCGGCAAGGTGGAGCGGCTCGAGGCCGCGATCCGGCGGCAGGCGATCGAGTCCTGACCCGCGCCACCACGGCCGCGCGGGTGCGCCCCGCCGGTGCCGCCGACGCCTCCGCGTGGTCCGCCCTGCACCTGCGCTGCCTCGACGAGACCTACCGCCCGCTCTTCGGCGACGCCTTCGCCGACCGGCAGCGCGACGCGGCCGACCGCACGGCCGGCTACGACCGCGACCTCCTCGCCGACCCGCGCGTGCGCACCCTCTGGGCGCTCGAGGACGACGGGGCCGCCCTCGGGCTGGTCTCCGCCGGACCGGCACCCGCCGCGTGGGAGACCCGCGCCGGGGTGCCCGCCCCGGTGGTCCCCCGGCAGCTGTTCCAGCTCTACACCCTCGCCGCGACGCACGGCACCGGGCTGGGCGCGGCGCTGCTGGAGGCCGCCGTCGGCCCCGCGGACGCCTACCTGTGGATCATGGACGGCAACGACCGCGCCGAGCACTTCTACGCCAAGCACGGTTTCCGAGCCCTCGAGGAGTCCTTTCCCGCCGGCGGGCCGTGGACCGGGCAGCACATGCACCGGATGGTGCGGACGGGCCCGGCGTGAGCCGCGCGGGCCGCCGCGGGCGCCGGACGCCGGAGCCCGGCGCCCCGGGCGGCCCCGCGGCCGGCAGCTACGAGATCTCCACCGGCACCGCCGAGCTGGTGCCCGACGAGTACGCTCCCGGCTCCTGGGTGCTCCACGTCAACGGGGTGCCCTCCTCCCACGTGGACCCGCAGCACCCCGAGCGGCTGGACTTCGAGTACATGCGCTGGATCGCCGCGCTCGTCCACGCCCACGTCGGCGCGCACCTGGACCCCGCCGCGCTGCGCGTCCTGCACCTGGGCGGGGGCGCCTGCTCGATGGCCCGGTACCTCGCCCACGCCTATCCGGCGGCACGGCAGGTCGTCGTGGAGCTCGACGGCCGGCTCGCCGAGCTGGTCCGGCAGTGGTTCGACCTCCCGCGCGCCCCGCGGCTGCGGATCCGGGTGGGGGAGGCCCGCGCCGTCACGGAGTCGCTGACGGCGGCCACCCGGGACGTGGTGGTCCGGGACGTGTTCGCCGGGTCCACGACCCCGGAGCCGCTCACCACGGTCGAGTTCGCCCGGCACGTGGCCCGCGTGCTCGCCCCGGGCGGGCTGTACGTGCTCAACTGCGGGGACACCCGGGACCTCGCCGGGGCGCGGGCCGAGCTGGCCGCGCTGTCCGAGGTCTTCGAGCACGTCGGCGCCGTGGCCGACCCGGCGATGCTCAAGGGCCGCCGCTACGGCAACATCGTGCTGGCCGCCTCCGCCGTGCCGCTGCCGGCGGAGGGCTCGCCGGAGGCCGCCGCGCTCGGCCGCGAGCTGCTGGGCGGGGCGGTGCCCGCCCAGTACAAGGACGGGACCTGGGCCCGCTCGTTCGTCGCCGGGACGCCCCCGCGCCGCGACGCCGTCCCGCCCCGGGCGCCGCACGCCCCGTGACGCGCCCCGCGCGGGGATCCGGGGGACACGCAGGCGCCCGCCGGGAGTTGCTCGGCACCGCGCCGCCGGAGCCGCTAAGGTTGCTTGGTAACCGACGAGGGTGTCCGAGGAGGTGGTCGCAGGTGCGCAACGAGCTGAAGGCGCTGCGGGCCGCCCGGACCCTGTCGCAGGGGCAGCTGGCCATCGCCGTGGGGGTCTCCCGGCAGACGATCTACGCGGTCGAGAACGGCCGGTCCGAGCCGTCCCTGTCCGTGGCCCTCGCCCTGGCGCGGTTCTTCGGCCGGCCGGTCGAGGACGTCTTCCACGACGACGCCGGCCGCACCCCGCCCCGGGCCTGACGGACCGCGGCCGGCGCGGGGACTCACCCGGCGCGGCGAGGCCCCCGGGCCGCGAGCTCGGCCGCCACGTCGTGCTGCCGGTCCCGGGTCAGCGGGTGCGGTCCCTCGGGGGACAGGTGCTCGTGCTCGACCTGGCGGGTGACGCGGCTGTGGAGCACCTGCAGCTCGGCCAGGGGGAGTTCCTCCAGGCCCTCCGGGAACTCCTCGGCAGGAGCGAGAGCGGTCTCGTCGGCGGGCCCTGCGTCCGCGGCGGCGAGCCCGGCCCGGTCGTGCGCCGGCGCGGGGTCGGCGTCACCGCCCAGGGAGGCCACGGTCGGGGCGGTGACGGGGGTGGCGGGAAGAGAGTGCACGGGAGCTTCTTTCGCTGGCTACGACAAAGTCGCGGCCGACTACTCGACGCGCTCCTCGATCGTAGCCGCGCGGCATCCGGGGCGCCACCGCCGGCGCCGGGAGACCCGTGGTGCGGTCGGGTTCAGACCACGCTCCCGTCCACCGGGGACGGCACGGGCCGGGACCGCGGTGCGGGCGGGGCGGACGGGTTGAAGTGCGTGCTCGTCGGCCCGTCGTTGGCCGCCGTCACCAGCTCGGCGGCGACGTCGCGCAGCTTGACGTTGCGGTGGTTGGACGCCGCGGTCAGCAGGGCCACGGCGTCGTCCTGGGTGCAGCCCTGGCGGGCCATCACCAGCCCGATGGCCATGTCGATCGTGGTGCGCGAGGCCATCGCCGCGGCCAGGTCGGTCTGCGCCTCCCGGTGCCGGGCCAGGCGCAGGGCCAGGCGCAGGGCCCGGGAGGCCAGTTCGACCTCCCGCTCGACCGCCGCGGTGGTCCGGGCGTCGAACTGGCGCAGCGTTCCCGAGTAGACGTTCAGCGCCGCCCGGGCCCGGTCCTCCAGCTCGAAGGGCACGGCCAGGACGGAGCGGATCCCGTGCTCCGCGGCCGCCCGGCTGTAGGCCGGCCACTGCCGGTCGGTGCGGGTGTCGGCCAGCAGCACGACCCGGTGCCGCTCGGCCGCGCTCAGGCACGGGCCGCCGCCGAAGGCGTACTGGACCTCGTCCAGGGCGGCGGCCCGCTCGTGGCTGGCGACCACCGTGGCCGCGGCGGCACCCCGGACCAGGGTGATCGAGCACCACAGGTCGTCGGCGTCCTCCGCGAGGTGCCGCGCCGTGCTGCGCACGAACTGCTGGAGGAAGTCCGTCAGGTCCTCGGAGGCCAGCAGCAGGTCCTCCAGCTGCACGGAGCGCGCGTCGGCCGTCGTCGAATCCATCATGGGCAGGCCCACCCGTTCCGTCCTGTGTGCGGACCCCCTCGCCGCAGTCGAGGCCGGCGCGTGCGCGTGCCGGCGGCAGAACTGTACCAGCACCCCGGACGAGGGCGCGCGGGCGGCGGCTCACGGGGACGTGTGCGGGAGGGAGCGGCGGCCCGCCGGGGGACGTCGCCGCCCGGCGGGCCGCCGCCCCTCGTGGCGACCGGGTCAGCCCGGCAGGTCGAGCAGGGCGGTGCTGTCGACCGCCGTGCCGGCCAGCTGCGGGGCCCAGCCGTCCTCGCCCGCGAGGTAGTCGCGGACGGTGAAGCGCTCCGCCTCGCCGGCCGGCAGCTGGGGGCGGTCCGGGGTGAGCTGCGCGCCCGGGCCGCGGTTGGCGTGCTCGGCGAAGCGGGCCTCCCGCCACGAGAAGCCGCTCATGTCCGTCCACGGGCTCGCCGCGATGTGGGCGCCGAGCCAGGAGTCGCGCACGAGCACCTGCGCCACGGCCCGGGGGTCCCCGCCGGGGTGCCAGGGGCGGCCGAGGTGCACGGTGCCGGCGGCGGCCCCGGACGTGAAGCGGCAGCCGCTGAACAGGTACCCGCGCTCGACGCTCAGGTCCTGGCTGCCGGCCGTGACGTACCCGTTGTTGCTGTCGGAGCCGCGGTCGAGGGACCGGAGCTCGCAGCCGTCGAACACCGCGGTGCCGCGGCCGAACACGAAGTCGACGTCGCCCTCGACGTAGCACCGGTCGAACCAGGACCGCGCGGCCACGCCGCTGCCCGGGGAGTTGACCAGCAGGGTGTCCTGGTTGCCGAGGAGGCGCACCCCGGAGAGGACCGCCCGGTCGCCGGTCAGGTGCAGGGCCACCGCCTGGCGGTTCTTCATCTCCGGGTGCGCGGCCTCGTCGAAGTCGTTGCCGAACGTCAGGTTCCGCGCGACGAAGTCCGCGCCGTCCACCCGGGCGGAGGCGCTGCCGAACGTGCCGAACGGACCGCTCCCGTCGGGCTTGAGGGTCCCGGAGGCGTTGTCGTGCACGAGCACCACGTCCTCGGGTCCCTCGCCCGTCCCGACCAGGGAGATCCGGGGTCTGCTCGACGGCACGTGCAGGACCTCCCGGTACTCCCCGGGGCGGATCCGGATCACCGTCCGGCGGGCGCCGCCGGGCTCCGCCGCGTCCACGGCGGACTGCACGGTGCGGAACCGTTCGCCGGGACCGACGTCCAGCACCACGGGGGTGTCCACGGGCCGCTCGGCGGGCCAGTACATCCGGCCCAGCGGGTCGGCCGCCGCGCCGGTGTCCGCGAACCAGCCCGGCGGCACGATCCGCTTCGACCGCAGCTCGCGGGCGACCAGCCGGGCCACCGCGAGGGCGCCGAGGGCCTGGAAGTGGGTGTTGTCCGCCGAGCCCTGCGGGTACTGCGGGTGCTCGCCCGGCGCCAGGTGCAGGAAGTGGGAGGTCGTCCCCTCGGGGCCGAGGCGCTGCCACAGGTCCTTGGAGGAGGCGGTCAGGTCCACCAGGGGTGTGCCGGTGGCCGCCGCGAGGTCGCGCACGGCCTGGGGGTAGGCCCCGTGGGTGTCCCGGGCCGCCCCGAAGGCGTCGAAGCGCCGGCGCTCCACCGGGGTGACCAGCACCGGCTGCGCGCCCTGCGCGACGGCGCCGTCGACGTAGCGGCGCAGGTACGCCTCGAAGGTGGAGCCCGGCAGCGTGCCGCGGGCCGGGTCCTGGACCTTCTCGTCGTTGTGGCCGAACGCGATGAGCAGGTGGTCGCCGGGCTGGAGCATGCCCAGCACCCGGTCGAGCAGCCCGGCGTCCGCGTAGCTCTTGGACGAGGCCCCGGACCAGGCGTAGTCGGCCACGCCGGCCCGGGGGCCCAGCAGCAGGGGCAGGGCCTGTCCCCAGCCCGCGCGGGGGCGCTCGGAGTGCTGGTAGGCGGACGACGTCGAGTCGCCGACGACGAACAGCGCCGGGCGGGTGCGCCGCATCCCGCCGTTGTTGCCGGTGGCCCCCGGCGCGGCCAGGGCCGGGGTGCCCGCCGCGCCCGTCAGGGCGGTGGTGCCGGCCGCCAGCGCGAACGCGGTCAGGAGGGTGCGCCGGGTCGGCGCGGCGGGGCTCACCGGTTCCCGCCGGTGCTGAGCACGGGACCGGTGGTGCGGGCGAGCAGCGCCGGCACCGCGTGGGCGGAGTGCACCTTGGTGCGCAGCGTGGGCGTCCAGGAGGTGTCGTGGGCCAGCTGCTCGCTCTCGGGGACGGCGGCGTTGTAGGCGGCCCGGAGGTCGACCTTCTTGCCGTTCACGGTGTTGTCCACGGTGGCGACGACCGAGCCCTTGTAGCGGCCGATGAGCCGCGCGGGGTCCGTGCCGGCGGGCAGGGTGAAGGCGTTGGCCTCCGCGTACAGGTGCGACTCGATCCCCGCGCCCAGGGAGTACACGAAGGGCACGGACCCGTCCTCGGGCACCACGTAGTGGTTGTTGTAGACGTCCACCTGGCCGTAGCGCACCCGGGGGGCCCGCTGGCCGACGTCCTCGAACACGTTGTGGTGGACGGTCACCCGCAGTCTGCCGAGGTCCCCCCGGGTGGGGGAGTCTGTGGACCCGATGAGCATCAGCTTGTCGTGGTCGGTGAACCGGTTGTAGGAGATCGTGACCAGGTCCGACCCGTTGGTCACGTCGAGGGCGCCGTCGTGCACCTGGTAGGGGGTGCCGAAGTAGCTGGGCTGCCCGCTGTCGGGGTTCGGGGCGTCGGTGAACTCCGAGTGGTCGACCCACACGTGGGTGGCGCCGTTGATGACCTGCAGCAGGTCGTACTCGCTGTTCCAGGCCCCGGTGCTGCCGTCGCCCGGGTCCCAGGCCGGGAAGCAGTCGGCGGCGTCCGAGAACGTCAGGTTGCGCAGGATGACGTTGTCGGCCCCGTTGATCCGCAGGGCGGCGCCGCGGATCTCGCTGTCCGGGCCGGCGCCGACGATCGTGGTGTTGCCGGGGACGTCCCAGCGGATCGTGCGGGCCTGGTTCGCGGCCGCGGCACGGCGGGCGTCCTCCTGGGCCCCCGCCGGGTCACGGTCCCGGCCCCAGGTGGCGGGGTCGTAGTCCTGCAGGTACTGCTCCAGGTCGTAGCCGGTGCCGGCCGCGTAGTCCGCGCAGCTCAGCGCGGAGCCGTCGGGCGCCGTGTTGGCGTCGATCCTGCCGTGCACGCGGATGATCTTCGGCCGCTCGCCCGAGGCGGCGAGCGCCTCGAGGAGCCCGGCCCGGTCGTCGACGTCGTGGACGTCGGCGGGGGCGGCCGCAGCCCCGCCGGTGGTCCCGCCGTCGGCGGAGGCCCAGCCGTCACCGGCGGGCAGCACCTGCCGCTCGACCGGGGTGCGGACCGACTGGGCCGTCGGGTCGGCGAGCGGGCCGGGGGCGGCCGCGGCGGGGGACGCCGTGAGCAGCGCCAGTGCGGCGGCGGTGGACAAGGACATGGACAAGTGCGAGGCGCGTGGGCGCATGATCCCTCTTCCGTCGTTGCGGTGGGCACGCCCCCGGTGAGGGGAAGAACTGTGATGGGGGTCACTGGGGGTGCTGGGCAGGACGGTAGCAGAAAGCGCTTTCCCGCCGGAAGGGGTCCGGGTGTGCATGCTCGAAGGGACCTGTTCGGCCGGGAGTCATGCTCGGTGGCGCGGCACGCGGTGCGGCGCGGGATCAGGAGGCCGCGCGGCGATCCTCGGCGGAGGCCACGAACTCCCGGGCCAGCTCCACCAGCTCCGCGGTCCGCTCGATCTGCGGCATGTGCCCGGTGTCCGGGAACACGTGCAGGCGTGCCCCGGGCAGGGCGGCGGCCGCGGCGTCGGCGTGGTGGGCGGGCAGCACGGCGTCGGCGTCGCCCCACAGCACGAGCACGGGCAGCCCGGAGGCACGGATCTTCTCGAGCAGGGCCCGGCGCCAGCCGGGCAGCACGCCCACCACCGGCAGCCCGATGCTGCGGTAGGTGCCCAGGAAGGTGGCCCGGAAGTCCGGCTGGGAGCCCACCGTCGCCGCGTGCCGGAGGAGCTCGGGCGTGGCCAGCGCCGGGTCGAAGAAGCAGTTCTGGTTCGAGCGCACCGCGGCGGCCCTGGCCAGCGGGCGGAACCGGGCGCCCACCACGGGCAGGCGGGACAGCGCGGCCCAGACCATGGGCAGCGGGGAGACGTTGGCCTCCCGGCCGAACCCGGCGCTGTTGGCCAGCAGCAGGCTCGCCACCCGCTCCGGGTGCTCCGCGGCCACGGTCATGGCCACGGCGCCGCCCAGCGAGTTGCCCATCAGGTGCACCGGGCGGTCCTCGCCCACCGCGTCGAGCACCCCGACCACGGCACGGGCGAACGCCCCGAGTCCCGGCTTCTCCGGGCCCGCGGGGCTCAGCCCGAAGCCGGGCAGGTCGGTGCTCAGCACCCGGTGGTCCCGGGCGAGCAGCTCGTGGGCGGCCGACCAGTCCTCGAGGCTGCGCCCGATCCCGTGCAGCAGCACCACGGGCGGGGCCTGCTCCGGCCCGGAGAGGCGGATGCGCACGGGCCGGCCGGCGACCTGCACCGTCGTCGTGGCCCCCGGGGCGCCGGCGGCGGGCTGCGAGGTGTGCTGCTCGGTCATGCGTGGGTCTCCTGGGGTGCGGCCGCGGGGCGGGCGGCGGGGCGGGGGATCAGGTCGAGGGTCCGGGACAGCGGGGTGCGCAGGGTGGTCGCCGAGTCCAGCAGGTAGTTCTGCCGCACCCGCCAGGGGTGGCGGTCGCCCTGGCGGGGGAACGCGTCGATCGAGCGCCGGACGTAGCCGGATGTGAGGTCCAGCAGCGGGTGCTCGGTCATGCCCGAGGCGGCCTTGGGCACCACGGCGGCGGCGTCGTGGCGCTCCAGGTGCTGGAGCACCTTGCAGACCAGGCGGTGCGTCAGGTCGGCCCGCAGCGTCCACGAGGCGTTGGTGTAGCCGATGCACAGCGCGAAGTTGGGCACGCCCGTGAGCATGGCGCCGTTCCAGACGAACTGCTCCGACAGCTCCACCGGGGCCCCGTCCACCGTGGGGGCGATCCCGCCGAAGGGCAGCAGCCTCAGCCCCGTGGCGGTGACCACCACGTCGGCCTCCAGGACCCGGCCGCTGCTCAGCCGGATCCCCTCGGGCACGAACGTGTCGATCGTGTCGGTGACCACGTCGGCCCGGCCCCGCCGCAGCGCCTTGAACAGGTCCGCGTTGGGCACGGCGCACAGCCGCTGGTCCCAGGGGTCGTAGGACGGGGTGAAGTGCTCGGCCACGAGCTCCTCCGAGCCGAGGATGCGCGCGGCCCGGGACGTGAAGTACTCCCGCGCCGCGGCCGGGCGGCGCCGGCAGAACTGGTAGACGGCCGTGCTGAACAGGATGTTCTTCGTCCGGATCAGCCGGTGGGCCGGCCCCGGGGGCAGGGCCCGGCGCAGGGCGTCGGCGCGCCGGTCCCGGCCGGGCACGGCGCTGATCCAGGTGGGGGAGCGCTGCAGCATCGTCACGCTCGCCGCGTCCGCGGCCATCGCCGGCACCAGGGTCACCGCCGTGGCGCCGCTGCCGATCACCACCACCCGCTGCCCGCTCCAGTCCAGCTCCTCGGGCCAGAACTGCGGGTGCACCACCCGGCCCCCGAACTCCTCGATCCCGGGCAGGACGGGGTCGTGCCCCCGCTCGTAGTCGTAGTACCCGGCGCAGGAGTACAGGAAGGAGCACGACATCGTGCGCCGCCGGAGCCCGCCCTCGTCGTCGCGCTCCTCGAGGCCCAGCGTCCACCGGGCGTCCGCGGAGGACCAGTCGGCCGAGACCACCTTGGTGCGGTAGCGGATGTGCCGGTCGATGTCGAACTCCTCGGCCGTCTCGCGGATGTAGGCGAGGATCGAGGGGCCGTCGGCGATGGACTGCGGGTCCCGCCAGGGCTTGAAGGAGTAGCCCAGGGTGAACATGTCGGAGTCCGAGCGGACGCCGGGGTAGCGGAAGAGGTCCCAGGTCCCGCCCATCCCGTCGCGCGCCTCCAGGACGGCGTAGGACAGGCCGGGGCACTCGGTCTGCAGGCGGTAGGCCGCGCCGATGCCGGACAGGCCCGCGCCGACGACCACGACGTCGCGGTGCTCCGCCCCGGCGGGGTTCTCGGGGGTGGGGAAAGTGGCTGACATGGGTCCAGGATCCCCCGCGGCGCCCGGCAGCACTTGACGCTGCACGACGATTGCTTGACCCTGGGCGACATGTCCGTCATCCGTTCCGCGGGGCTGCGCGGCTTCCGCGCCGCGGTGGCCGAGCTCGGGGGCGACGCCGAGGCGCTCGCCGACGCCGCCGGCCTGCCCCGTGCCGCCCTGGACACCGACGACCTCCTGGTCCCGGAGCGGGCCGTCGGGCGGGTGCTGGAGGCCGCCGCCCGCGAGCTGGCCTGCCCCGACCTGGGGCTGCGGGTCGCCGCCCGCCAGGACCCGGGCGTGCTCGGCCCGCTGGCGCTCGCCGCCCGCCACTCCGAGACGGTGCGCGACGCCCTGGAGTGCGCGTCCCGCTACCTCTTCGTGCACGCGCCCTCGCTCGAGCTGGCGCTGGTCGAGGACCCCTACGGCGCCCGGGGGGTGACGGCCGTGCGCTACGGCGGGCCCGCCCCGGCGGCCCGGGGCGGGCACGGCAGCCCGCAGGGCACCGACCTCGGGCTGGGGCTGCTGCACCGGGCCCTCACCTCGCTGGTCGGCGGCCGCTACGGGCTGCGCACGGTCGACCTGGACCACCGCCCCGCCGCGCCGCTGCGGGTCTACGAGGAGTTCTTCGGCGTGCCGGTGCGCCCGGGCCGGCCCGAGGTCCTGCTGCGGATCCCCACGAGCACGCTCGCCCGGCCGCTGCACGGGGACGCCGGCGTGCGGCAGGTGGCGCTGGCCTTCCTCGACGCCCAGATCCCGGGTGCGGGCTCGGCGTGGGCGCCGCGGGTGCGCGGGGTGCTGGTGCAGCTGCTGGGCACCGCCGACCCGGAGCTGGAGGCGGTGGCCCGCGTCCTGGACCTGCATCCCCGCACCCTCCAGCGCCGGCTGGCCGAGGAGGGCACCACCTTCGGCGCGGTCCTGGACGAGGCCCGGCGCAGCGCGGCCCTGCGCTGGCTCACCACCACCGAGGTCCCGCTGAGCCAGATCGCCGGGCTGGTGGGCCTGTCCGAGTCCTCGGCGCTGACCCGGTGCGCCCGCCGCTGGTGGGGCGCCCCGCCGCGGGACGTGCGCCGCGGGGTGACGCGCACGAGCTGATCGTGTCGCGTGCGGTCAACTTCCTGTCGTGACCGGTCAAGCCGGGCTCGGCGGGAGCGCCCCACACTGGATCCGAGCCCGCCGCCCGGACCCTGTCCCGCGTCCCCGTTCCCGTTTCCGCGTCCCGTTTCCTCGTCCCAGGAGCAGCCCGTGTCCCCCTCCGCCCCCTTCCGCTTCTCCGGCGCCACCGCGGTGCTCACCGGCGCCGCCGGCGGCATCGGCGAGCAGCTGGCCCACGGCCTCGCCGCCCGCGGCGCCCACCTGGTGCTCGTCGACCGGGACGAGCCCGGGCTCGAGGGCGTCGCCGGCACGATCCGCCGGCGGCACCCGGAGGTGCGGGTGCGCACCGTCGTGGCGGACCTCGCCGAGCTCTCCGCGCTGCCCGCCGTCACCGACCGGATCCTGGCCGAGCACCCGCGCATCGACCTGCTGGTGAACAACGCCGGCGTGGCCCTCGGCGGCACCTTCGAGCAGGTCTCCGCCGAGGAGTTCGACTGGCTCATGGACGTCAACTTCCGGGCCCCGGTCATCCTCACCCGGCGGCTGCTGCCGGCCCTGCTCGCCACTCCCGGCAGCCACCTGGTCAACCTCTCGAGCCTGTTCGGGCTCATCGCCCCGCCCGGGCAGGTGGCCTACGCCGCCAGCAAGTACGCCGTGCGCGGGTTCACGGAGGGCCTGCGCCACGAGCTGGCCGGGCGGGTGGGCGTCACCGTGGTCCACCCCGGCGGGGTCCGGACCCGGATCGCCGAGTCCGCCCGCACCCCGGCCGGCGCGCCGGCCGAGGAGGCCGCGGCCGGTCGCGAGAGCTTCGCCGCGCTGCTGAGCTACCCCGCCGAGCGGGCGGCCGCGGACATCCTGGAGGCGGTGGAGCGGCGCCGGGGCCGGCTGCTGGTGGCCCCCAGCGCGGTGCTGCCGGACCTGGCGGCGCGGCTGTTCCCGGGCACGTACTGGTCCGTCCTCCAGCGCGCCCGCCCGCTCCTGCAGCGCCTTTCCCGGCGGCGGCGCCGGGCCTAGGCTGGCCCCATGACCAGCACCCTGTCCTCCGTCGTCGTCGACTGCCGCGACCCCGCGGCCCTGGCCCGCTTCTGGTGCGCGGCCCTGGGCTACACCGTCCATGGCGAGGCCGAGGGCTACGTGGGCATCGCACCCGCCGCGGGCCCGGGCCCGCACCTGGACTTCCTGCTCGTCCCGGAGCCGAGGACCGCCAAGAACCGGCTGCACCTCGACCTCCGGGCGGCGGACACCGATCAGGACGGGGAGGTGGCCCGCCTGGAGTCCCTCGGCGCGCGCCGGGTGGACGTGGGCCAGGGACCCGAGGTCACGTGGGTGGTGCTGGCCGACCCGGAGGGCAACGAGTTCTGCGTGCTGGCGGACCTCGAGGACGCCTGAGCCGGCCGGCTCAGGCGGGGGCGCCGTCCACGTAGAACCAGCGGCCGTCCTCGCGCACGAACCGGGAGCGCTCCCGCTGCCGGCCGCGCGCCCCGGAGCCGTCGCGCCAGTGGGCGCTGAACTCCACCCGGCCCTCGCTCTCGAAGGGTCCGCCGCCGTCGGCGGCGTGCACGTCCAGCCGGTACCAGCGCAGCTGCGGGTCCAGCGCCACGGAGGCGGGACGGGTGCCGGGGTGCCAGGTGGCCAGCAGGTACTCCTCGTCCCCGGCGGCGAAGGCGCTGAACCTGGAGCGCATCAGCAGCTCGGCGGTCGGCGCGCTGCGGCCGCGGTGGAAGCGCCCGCAGCACGCGCCGTAGCTCTCACCGGTGCCGCAGGGGCAGCGGGCGTCGTCGTCGATCACCCCCCCATCCTCCCGCGGGGTTGCGGCTCACGGCCACCGGAAGCGGCTCGGTGGCCGTGAGCCGCACCCCCGCGGGGGCGGGAACAGCCGGTCAGGCGAGCCAGCCCTCCACCACGCCCTTGCCGAAGAACACCACGAAGGCCGCGGCCACCACGTACATCAGCGGGTGGACCTCCCGGGCCCGGCCCTGCACGAGGCGGATGAAGACGTAGGAGACGAAGCCGGCCCCGATGCCGTCGGCGATCGAGTACGTGAAGGGCATCACGGCGAAGGTCAGGAAGGACGGCACGGCCAGGCCCCAGTCCTCCCACTCGATCCGCACCACCTGCTTGGCCATGAGGAAGCCGACCACGACCATGGCCGGGGCGACGGCCTCGAACGGCACCACGTTGACCAGGGGCGTGACGAACATCGCGAGCAGGAACAGCGCGCCGGTGACCACGTTGGCCAGGCCGGTGCGGGCGCCGTCGGCGATGCCGGTGGAGGACTCCACGAAGATCTGGTTGGAGGACACGGAGCCCGCGCCGCCCGCGATCGCGCCGGCGGCGTCCACGAGCAGGACCCGGTCCACGTTCTCGATCTGCCCGTTGCGGCCCACCAGGCCGGCCTGCTGGGAGAGCCCCACCATGGTGCCCATCGCGTCGAAGAAGATCGAGAGCAGGATCGTGAAGACCAGCAGCAGCGCCGCGAGGGCGCCCAGGCTCCGGAACGCCTCCAGCGGGGCGACCGCGCCCACGAGGGACAGGTCCGGGAGGGCGACGAAGGAGGTGGGGGCCGAGGGCACCACGAGGGACCACCCGGTGGGGTTCTCCACCGAGGAGCCGGACGGGAAGACCGCCTCCAGGACGTGGGCGAGGACCGTGGTGAGGACCACCGCGATCAGGATCGCGCCGCGGACGTTGCGCACCATGAGGGCCAGGGTCAGCAGCAGGCCGACGACGAAGGTGAGCATGGGCCAGCCCAGCAGCGTCCCGCCGTCGCCGAGCTGCACGGGCACGGTGGTGCCGGCGGCGTCCGGGATGCGGCGCACGAAGCCGGCGTTCACGAAGCCGATCAGGGCGATGAACAGCCCGATGCCCACGACGATCGCGGTCTTCAGCGACGGCGGCACGGCGTTGAACACCGCGGTGCGGAAGCCGGTGAGCACCAGGACGAACATGACCACCCCGGCCCACACGACCAGGCCCATGACCTGCGGCCAGGTGAGCTCGGGGGTGGTCACGATCGTCACCGCGAGGAACGCGTTCACCCCCAGGCCGGTGGCGATCGCGAATGGCGAGCGGGCCACGAGCCCCATCAGGATGGTCATCACGCCGGCCACGAGCGCGGTGACGGCCGCGACCCGCTCGGCGCCGAGGGTGTTCCCCGCGCCGTCCGGGCCGTAGCCGAGGATCAGCGGATTGAGGACCACGATGTAGCTCATCGCGATGAACGTGGCCACGCCGCCGCGGACCTCGCTCGTCACGGAGGAGCCGCGCTCGCTGATCCTGAAGAAGCGGTCCAGGCCGTTGCGCGGCGGACGGGAAGGGGTCTCCGTGGGCACGGAGGCGGAGGATGCCATGGCGGTCCTAAGGGCACTCGACGGGACAGGGCGGGCTCGACGGCGGCGGCCCCGGAGCGGCCCCGGATCCGCGTACCACCGGGGGAACATTACCGGTCCCGCCCGGTGGTGTCGCGGTGAGCGCCCGGTCATGGACGAGGCCGTCCGGCGCCGGGCGGAACAGGGGCGCGCCGGATCCCGTTGGACCGGACGGCGGTCGCACCGCGAGCGCGGCACCGGAGCTCACCCCAGCACCACGGAACAGGAGCGCAGCAGCCATGACCCAGCCCTCACGGATTCCTCCCACCTCCTCCGGCAACTACCGGGTGCTGCGGACCGTGCCCACCTACGCCGAGGCGCAGCAGATCGTCGACGCCCTCTCCGACGAGGGGTTCCCCGTGGAGCACGTGCGCGTGGTCGGCACCGGGCTGCGCTCGGTCGAGCAGGTCACGGGCCGGATGACCAACGGGAAGGCCGCGCTCTACGGCATGGCCTCCGGCGCGTGGCTCGGCCTGTTCGTGGGGCTGCTCCTCGGCCTGTTCACCGTTGGCGGCTGGCTGTCCGTGGTGCTGTGGGGCGTGGCGCTGGGTGCCGTCTGGGGCCTGGTCTTCGGCCTCGTGGGCCACGCGGCCACCGGCGGGCGCCGTGACTTCCGCAGCGTCCAGGGCCTCGAGGCGGACGCCTACGACATCCTGGTGGACGCCGAGCACATCGACGACGCCGCGGCGCGGCTGACCGGGGACGGGTCCACCGCCTGAGGGCGCCCGTGCCGGGTCCGCCCGGCCGGGCCCGGCACGGCTCGCCGTCTTGCACATGCGGGCGTCGGTGTCCAGCCCTGTGTCACGTCGGGTCGGTTCATGGCGGTTTGTGACGACCGGCGTGACTGACCGGGGCAAGCCGCGAAGAATCGACGCCATGACACAGACGACGCGCGCGCCCCGTGCCGCCCGGAAGCCGAAGCCCGAAGGGCAGTGGAAGGTCGACGGCCGGGACCCCCTGAACCCGAACGAGGTCTTCAAGCAGGCCGACGACGGGCTCAACGTGCGCGCCCGGATCGAGGAGGTCTACTCCCGGGAGGGCTTCGACTCGATCGACCCCCAGGACCTGCACGGGCGGTTCCGCTGGTGGGGGCTCTACACCCAGCGCCGGCCGGGCATCGACGGCGGCCGGACGGGGTCCCTGTCCGACGCCGAGATCGAGGACAAGTACTTCATGATGCGCGTCCGGCTCGACGGCGGGGCGCTGACCCGCGAGCAGCTGCGCGTGCTCGGTCAGATCTCGGCGGACTTCGCCCGGGACTCGGCCGACATCACGGACCGGCAGAACATCCAGTACCACTGGATCCGCGTGGAGGACGTCCCGGAGATCTGGCGTCGGCTCGAGGACGCGGGCCTGGACACGATCGAGGCCTGCGGCGACGTCCCGCGCGTGATCCTGGGCTCCCCGCTGGCCGGGATCGCCGCGGACGAGATCATCGACCCCACCCCGGTGATCGAGCGGATCAAGTCCACCTGGATCGGCTCCCCGGAGTTCTCCAACCTGCCGCGCAAGTACAAGACCGCGATCACGGGCCACCCGTCCCTGGACGTGGTGCACGAGATCAACGACTGCGCCCTCGTGGGCGTGGTCCACCCCGAGCTCGGCCCCGGCTACGACCTGTGGGTCGGCGGGGCGCTGTCCGTGGTGCCGTTCCTCGGCAAGCGCCTGGGCGCCTTCGTGACCGAGGAGCAGGCCCCGGAGGTCTGGAAGGGCGTCACGAGCATCTTCCGCGACTACGGCTACCGGCGGCTGCGCAACCGCGCCCGGCTGAAGTTCCTGGTCCAGGACTGGGGGCCCGAGAAGTTCCGCCAGGTGCTCCAGGACGAGTACCTCGGCTACGAGCTCGCGGACGGCCCGGCGCCGGAGAAGGCCGCCGTGCCGGGCGACCACATCGGCGTGCACCGGCAGAAGGACGGCCGGTTCTACATCGGGGTGGCCCCGCGCGTGGGCCGCGTCTCCGGGGCGAAGCTGCTGGCCCTGGCCGACGTGATGGCCAAGTACGGCTCCGACCGGCTGCGCACCACCCCGCACCAGAAGCTCGTGCTGCTCGACATCGAGGAGGCCGACGTGGAGAGCGTGGTCGCCGACCTCGACGCCCTGGACCTGCAGGCGCGGCCCTCCGCGTTCCGCCGCTCCACGGTGGCGTGCACCGGCATCGAGTACTGCAAGCTCGCGATCGTCGAGACGAAGCAGACCGCCTCGGACACCATCGACGAGCTCGAGCGGCGGCTCGACGGCGTGGAGCTGCCCCACCCCATCTCGATGCACGTCAACGGCTGCCCCAACTCGTGCGCCCGGATCCAGACCGCGGACATCGGGCTCAAGGGCCAGCTGCTGCCCACCGAGGACGGCGGGCAGAAGCCCGGCTACCAGGTGCACCTGGGCGGCGGGCTCGCCGCCGACGACCGGACCGAGGCCGGACTGGGGCGCACCGTGCGCGGCCTGAAGGTGTTCCAGGACGACCTCGCCGACTACGTCGAGAAGCTGGTCCGGCGCTTCCTGGCCCAGCGCACCGGGAACGAGACCTTCGCCGAGTGGACCCACCGGGTCGAGGAGAGTGAACTCGCATGACCAGCACCGACACGGGCACCCGCCCCGCGCTGCGCGACGAGCAGCGGCTGCGCGAGCTCGCGGCGGCCGGCGCCGCCGCGCTGCACGCCGAGCTGGACGCCGAGGGCCGTGTGCCCGCCGCCGGCGAGGCGTCCACGGAGGAGGCGATCCGCTGGGTCGCGGAGAACTTCGACCTGCGCAACGTCACCGTGGCCTGCTCGATGGCCGACGCCGTGCTGCCGGCCCTCGTCGCCGAGCAGCTGCCGGGGGTGGACGTGCTCTTCCTGGAGACCGGCTACCACTTCCCGGAGACCATCGGCACCCGGGACGCGGTGGCGCACATGCTCGACATCACCGTGGTCGACGCCCTGCCGGAACTCACCGTGGCCGAGCAGGACGAGAAGCACGGCAAGGACCTCTTCGCCCGCGACACCGGCCTGTGCTGCGCGATCCGCAAGGTGGCTCCGCTCAAGAAGTCCCTCGAGGGCTACGAGGTCTGGTTCACCGGCGTGCGCCGCGACGAGTCCTGGACCCGCACCAACGCGCCCATGGTGACCTTCGACGAGACGCACAAGCTCGTCAAGGTCAACCCGATGGTCCGCTGGAGCCTCGACGAGCTGGTCCAGTGGTCGCAGGACCGCGGGATCCCGACGAACCCGCTGATGGGGGAGGGCTACCTCTCGATCGGCTGCGCCCCCTGCACCCGGCCCACCGCCCCGGGCGAGGATCCGCGCGCGGGCCGCTGGTCCGGCCAGGACAAGATCGAGTGCGGGATCCACCTGTGAGCGCACCCACGACGACGGAGGCGAACGTGACCACCCCGAGCACCGCCCCGGCCCCCGCGGAGGCCGGCGTGCACAGCAGCCTCGACGCGCTCGAGGCCGAGTCCATCCACATCCTGCGCGAGGTCGTGGCCGAGTTCGACCGCCCCGCCATGCTGTTCTCCGGCGGGAAGGACTCGGTGGTCATGCTGCACCTGGCCGCCAAGGCCTTCTGGCCGGGCCGGATCCCCTTCCCCGTGCTGCACGTGGACACCGGGCACAACTTCCCCGAGGTCCTCGACTTCCGGGACCGCACCGTGGAGCGGCTGGGCATCCGCCTGGTCGTGGCGTCCGTGCAGGACTACATCGACGACGGCCGGCTGCTCGAGCGCGCCGACGGCACCCGCAACCCGCTGCAGACCGTCCCGCTGCTGGACGCGATCGCCGACAACCGGTTCGACGCCGTGTTCGGCGGCGGCCGCCGCGACGAGGACAAGGCCCGGGCCAAGGAGCGGATCCTGTCCCTGCGCGACGAGTTCGGCCAGTGGGACCCGCGCAACCAGCGGCCCGAGCTGTGGAACCTCTACAACGGCCGGCACACCGCCGGTCAGCACGTCCGGGCGTTCCCCATCAGCAACTGGACCGAGCTGGACATCTGGCGCTACATCGAGCGGGAGAACATCGAGCTGCCGCCGATCTACTACGCCCACGAGCGCGACGTGTTCCGCCGCGACGGGATGTGGATGGCCGTGGGCGAGTTCTCCGCCCCCTCGGCCGCCGAGCCGGTCGAGCGGCGCAGCGTGCGCTACCGCACCGTGGGGGACATGTCCTGCACCGGGGCGGTGCTCTCCGCCGCGGGCACCGTGGCCGACGTGGTGGCCGAGGTCGCCGTGTCCACGCTGACCGAGCGCGGGGCCACCCGCGCGGACGACAGGATCTCCGAGGCCGCCATGGAGGACCGCAAGAAGGACGGGTACTTCTAGACATGACTTCCCCCAGCACCGTGACCCCGCCGGTCCCCGCCGAGCAGGTCCCGACCATCGACCCCGGCTCGCTGTTCCGCTTCGCGACCGCCGGGTCCGTCGACGACGGCAAGTCCACCCTGGTGGGCCGGCTGCTGCACGACGCGAAGGCGATCCTCGCCGACCAGCTCGAGGCCGTGGGCCGCACCTCGGCCGAGCGCGGCTTCGGCGGCGGCACGGGCCGGCTCGACCTCGCCCTGCTGACCGACGGCCTGCGCGCCGAGCGGGAGCAGGGCATCACGATCGACGTGGCCTACCGCTACTTCGCCACCGACCGCCGCTCCTTCATCCTCGCCGACTGCCCCGGCCACGTGCAGTACACGAAGAACACGGTCACGGGCGCCTCGACGGCCGACGCCGTCGTGCTGCTCGTGGACGCCCGGCACGGGGTGGTCGAGCAGACCCGCCGGCACCTGGCCGTGGTCTCGCTGCTGCGCGTCCCGCACGTGGTGATCGCCGTGAACAAGATCGACCTGGTCGACTACGACCGGGAGGTCTTCGACCGGGTTGCCGCCGACGCCACCGGCATCGCCGCCCGGCTGGGCATCGAGGACGTGCACGTGGTGCCCGTCTCCGCCCTCGAGGGCGACAACGTGGTGGAGGCCTCCGCGCGCACCCCCTGGTACACCGGGCGCCCGCTGCTGCGCGTGCTCGAGGAGCTGCCCACGGTCGACGAGTCCGGGCGCGGCACCGCCCGCCCCTTCCGCCTCCCCGTCCAGTACGTCATCCGCCCGCAGGGCGGCACGGCGCCGGGCGCGGACGCCGAGGCGCTGCGCGACTACCGCGGCTACGCCGGGCAGATCGCCTCCGGCACGGTCGCGGTCGGCGACGAGGTGGTGGTCCTGCCCGCCGGCCGGCGCACCACGGTCACCGGCATCGACGTGGCCGGCACCGCCCCGGCCCCGGGCGCGCCCCTGCCCGGGGAGCAGCTGCCGGAGGCCGCCGCCCCGCTGTCCGTGACGCTGCGGCTGGCCGACGACATCGACATCGCCCGCGGCGACCTCCTCGCGAGCGCCGACGACGAGCTGCCGGAGCCCAGCCGGGACCTGACCGCCTCGGTGGCCTGGCTCGGCGAGCGGCCCCTGCAGCCGCGCGCCCGCGTGCTCGTCAAGCACGGCGCCGCCACGGTCCAGGCCATGGTCCAGGACCTCGAGGGGCGCCTGGACCTCGAGGAGCTGGTGCTGCGCGACGCGGCGACCCTGGAGCTCAACGACATCGGACGGGTCCGGCTCCGGCTGGCCTCCCCGCTGCCCGTCGACCCGTACGACCGGCTGCGGCGCACCGGCGCCTTCCTGCTCGTCGACCCCGCCACCGGCAACACGCTCGCCGCCGGACTCGTCCGGGACGCCTAGGTGGACCGGCAGCAGCCGCCGGCCCTCACCACGGTGACGGCCGGCGACGGCGGGCGCCCCGCCGCCGGGCGCCGCCCGGGCTGGCCGCTGGTGCTGACCGCGCTCGCGCTCCTGACCGCCCTGACGGTCGCCGCCACCGTGCTGCGCGCCAACGGGACGCTGGCGGCCTGGGAGCAGACCGCGGTCGAGACCTCCGCGGCGGCCGAGCTGCGGCTGGGCTACTTCGGCAACCTCACGCACGGACCGGCCCTCGTCGGCCTCGAGAACGGGCACTTCGCGGAGGAGCTGGGGGACACGACCCTGTCCACCCAGGTCTTCAACAGCGGCCCCACCGCGGTGGAGGCCATGAACGCCGGGTCGATCGACGCCGCCTTCGTGGGCCCCAACCCGGCGATCAACTCCTTCGTCCGCTCCCAGGGCCGCTCGCTCGCCGTGGTCGCGGGCGCGGCGTCCGGCGGGGCGCAGTTCGTGGTGGGCCCGGGCGTCACGGACGCCGAGGACCTGGCCGGGCGCACCGTCGCGAGCCCCGAGTTCGGGGGGACCCAGGACGTGGCCCTGCGGACCTGGCTCACCGAGCAGGGCTACGAGGTGGACGGCGACGGCGAGCGCGCGGTCGCCATCACCCCGATGGCCAACGGCCAGACCATCTCCATGCTGCGGCAGGGACGCGTGGACGGGGCCTGGCTGCCCCAGCCGTGGGCCACCCGCGCGGTGCAGGACGGCGCCCGGGTCCTCGTGGACGAGCGCGACCTCTGGGCGGACGGGCGCTATCCCACGACCGTGCTGGTGGTGCGCAAGGACTACCTCGAGCGCCATCCGGGAACGGTCGAAGGCCTCGTGCGGGGCCTGCAGCGCTCCGTGGACTGGCTGGACGAGCACGAGGACGACCCCGCGCTGCTGGCCTCGACCCTGAACCGGGGCCTGGAGCGCGCCCAGACCGAGACCCTCCCCGTCGAGACGGTCGCGGGCGCCCTCGAGGCGATCGAGTGGACCACGGACCCCCTCGCGGACACCTACCCGCAGCTGCTGGCCGACGGCGTGGCGGCGGGGACCACGGACGAGGCCTCGCTGGACGGCCTCGTGGACACCACGGTCCTCGACCGCGTCCGCGCCGGTTCGGAGGAGGGCCCATGAGCACCACGACCACCACCGCGATCCGGCTGCAGGGACTCGGCAAGACCTTCTCCGCCGAGGACGGCCCGGTCCTGCAGGACGTGGACCTCGACGTGGAGCGCGGGCAGTTCGTCGCGCTGCTCGGCGCTTCGGGCTGCGGCAAGTCGACGCTGCTGAACATCGTGGCCGGGCTCGAGGAGCCGACCGCCGGGTCGGTGACCGTCCCCGCGGAGGGAGCGGCCCTGATGTTCCAGGACGCCGCCCTGTTCCCCTGGCTCACCGCACGGCGCAACGTGGAGCTCGCCCTGGAGCTGCGCGGCGTCCCCGCCGCGCAGCGGCGGGAGCGGGCCGAGGAGCTTCTCGAGCTGGTCCGGCTGCCGCACGCGGCGGACAAGCGCCCGCACGAGCTCTCCGGCGGGATGCGCCAGCGCGTGGCCCTGGCCCGGGCCCTGGCCCAGGAGCGGGAGGTCCTGCTCATGGACGAGCCGTTCTCCGCGCTGGACGCCATCACCCGGGACCTGCTGCACGAGGAGCTGCTGCGCGTCTGGCGCGCCACGGGACGGACGATCGTGTTCATCACCCACAACGTCGGCGAGGCCGTGCGGCTGGGCCAGCGGGTCCTGCTCATGTCCTCCCGCCCCGGGCAGGTGGTCCAGGAGTGGGACACCCGGCCGTGGAAGGACCCCGAGTCCTACGGTTTCGAGGGCAGCGCCCAGTCACTCGACGACACCCTCGCCGAGCTGACCCGCACCATCACCGCACGACTGCGTGAGGAGATCAGCCGCCATGCGAAATGACACCGCCCTGCCCCAGGTCCCGGCCGCGCCGCCGGCCGCGCCCCGCGCACCCCGGGCGGCGGAGCGGACGGACTCCGGGCCGCTCCCGGTGCCGCCCGCCGAGCAGGACGCCGCCGGCGAGGAGCTCGCCGGCCTGGACGCGCTGCAGACCGAGCGCACGCGCAGGACCTCGGCCGGGGAGGTGTTCCGCACCAAGGTGGCCCCGCCGATGGTCGCCCTGGTGGCCGGCCTGCTGCTGTGGCAGCTGCTCGTCGCCCTCCTCGGCCCCCGGCCCGACGTCATGCCGGGGCCGCTGGACGTCGGGCGGCAGTTCGCGGAACTCCTCACCGACGGCACCGTCCTGGGCGCCCTCGGCACGAGCCTGTGGCGGGGGATCAGCGGCTTCCTGGTGGCTGCGGCGGTGGCCACGCCGCTGGGGCTGCTGATCGCCCAGCGGCGCGCCCTGCGCGACGCCGTGGGCCCCATCATCTCGGGCCTGCAGGTGCTGCCCTCCATCGCCTGGGTGCCCGCCGCGATCATCTGGTTCGGCCTCTCCGACGCCACCGTGTACTTCGTGGTGCTCATGGGGGCCATCCCGTCGATCGTCAACGGCATGCTCGCGGGGGTGGACCAGATTCCGCCCCAGCTGCGCCGGGCCGGCCACGTGCTCGGGGCCCGCGGCTGGACCATGGCCAGCAAGGTGGTGCTCCCCGCGGCCCTGCCCGGCTACGTCGCCGGGCTCAAGCAGGGCTGGGCCTTCTCCTGGCGCTCGCTCATGGGCGCCGAGCTCATCGCGATCGGTGGCTCCATCGGCTTCGGCCTGGGCTCCCTGCTGGAGCAGGGCCGGACGGTCTCCAACATGGCGGTGGTGATGGTCGCGGTCCTGTCGATCCTCGCCGTCGGCATCCTCGTGGAGCTGCTGTTCTTCAACCCCGTGGAACGCCGGCTGCTGCGCGGGCGGGGTCTGCTCGGCCACCGGTCGTGAGCATCCTCACCCGGGAGATCCCGGGACGACTTCACTAAACTTGGACCCGGTCCACGACGCGCGCGGTGCTCGCCGTGCGCGCGAACGAAAGGAACCTCAGTGGCTGACACCACCACCCGCCCCCTGCGCGTCGCCGTGATCGGCGCCGGCCCGGCCGGCATCTACGCCGCGGACATGCTCACCAAGTCCGAGCCCGTGAAGAACGGGGAGCTCGAGGTCAGCATCGACCTGTTCGACCGCTACCCGACCCCGTTCGGGCTGATCCGCTACGGCGTGGCCCCCGACCACCCCCGGATCAAGGGCATCATCACCGCGCTGCGCGCGATCCTGGGCCGCGGCGACATCCGCTTCTTCGGCAACGTGGAGTTCGGCCGGGACCTGACCCTCGCCGACTTCGGCGCCCACTACGACGCGGTGATCTTCGCGACCGGTGCCGTCTACGACGCCCCGCTGAACATCCCCGGCAACGACCTCGAGGGCGTCCACGGCGCCGCCGAGTTCGTCGCCTGGTACGACGGGCACCCGGACTTCCCGCGCACCTGGCCGCTCGAGGCGAAGGAGGTCGCGGTCATCGGCAACGGCAACGTGGCCCTCGACGTCGCCCGGGTGCTCTCCAAGCACGCCGACGACATGCTCGTCACCGAGATCCCCGGCAACGTCTACCAGGGCCTGAAGGCCTCCCCGGTCACGGACGTGCACATCTTCGGCCGCCGCGGCCCCGCCCAGGTGAAGTTCACCCCGCTGGAGCTGCGCGAGCTCGCCAAGTCGCGCGACGTCGACATCGTCGTCTACGACGAGGACTTCGACTACGACGAGGGCTCCGAGCAGGCCATCGCCGAGAACAACCAGGTCAAGGTGATGGTCAAGACCCTCGAGAAGTGGCGGGCCGACGACGCCCCGCAGACCGCCTCCCGGCGGCTGCACCTGCACTTCCTGCAGAGCCCCCGTGAGGTCCTCGGCGAGGACGGCCGGGTCACCGGCCTGCGCATGGAGCGGACCCGGCTCAACGGGGACGGCTCGGTGTCCGGGACCGGCGAGTACGTCGACTACCCGGTGCAGGCCGTCTACCACGCCGTCGGCTACCTGGGCTCCCGGCTGCCGGAGCTGCCCTTCGACGACGGCCGCGGCGTGATCCCCAACGCGGAGGGCCGCGTCCTGGCCGAGAACGGCACGGTGCTGCACGGCCTCTACGCCACCGGGTGGATCAAGCGCGGCCCGGTCGGGCTGATCGGCGCCACCAAGTCCGACGCCCTCGAGACGGTCACCCACCTGCTGGAGGACCGCCCCGTGCTGCCCGGCGCCACCCGCCCCGACCCCGGGGCCGTCAACGAGGTGCTCGAGGCCCGCGGCGTCGAGTACACCACGTGGGAGGGCTGGCTGGCCCTGGACGAGTACGAGCAGGGCCTGGGCCAGTCCTCGCACGACGCCGAGGGCAACCCGCGCGAGCGGGTCAAGGTGGTCGAGCGCGAGGAGATGGTCAGCGTCTCCCGGGAGGGCGTGCCCGAGCCGGTCTCCTCGCCCGTCTGAGCCGGCGCCCAGCAGCACCCCCGGGGCCGCGTCCTGCCCGGCAGGACGCGGCCCCTCGCGCTCCCGGGACGGGAACAGCCGCTCCGGGCCGCGGCGCCGGCACGGCGGCGCGCCACCGGGTCAGAGGCCCAGCAGCTCCCGGACGTGGTCGTTGAGGAAGACCCCGTCCGGATCCGCCGCGGCACGGGCGTCGAGGAAGTCCTGGAACCGCGGGTAGACCGCGTGCAGGTACCCGGCGTCCCGGGTGTGCACGGTGCCCCAGTGCGGGCGTCCGCCGTGGTCCACGAAGACCTCCTCCGCCGCGGCGAAGACCTTCGGGTCGTAGCGCCGCCAGTACTGCCGCAGCGCGATCCAGGCGGTGTCGCGGCCGTGGGCGGGCGCCAGCCAGGCCTCCTCGGCGGCGGAGCAGCGCACGTCCACGGGCAGCGAGAAGGCGTAGCCGCGGCGCTCGACGAGCGTCTGCAGCTCCCGGAAGGCGACCCCCAGCTCCTCCACGGGCAGCGCGTACTCGGTGGAGACGAAGCGGACCCGGCGCGGGACGGTGAACACCCGGAAGGAGAGGTCGCTGTACTGCCGCGGACTGTTCGTGAGGGCGTCGACCCGGTTGAGCCCGGGCGTGGAGCGCGGCAGCGCCGTGGCCAGCTGGTTCAGCCCGGCGGTGAGGGTGTTGCGCAGCAGGGCGTCGTCGAGCCGGCGCACGGTACGCGCCACGGGGGAGCCGGGCCGGGTGTAGGAGTCCGGGAGCTTGTGCAGCCGGGTGAGGATGCGGGTTTGGGCGGTGGCCGTGCCCGGCATCCAGTAGAACTCGAAGTGGTCCGATCCGGCCATCCGTGATCCCACGGAGTCCACGAGCTGCCCGAGCGGCTCCCGGATCTCGGCGGCGTGCAGCCGGAAGGCCGGTTCGCAGGCCAGGGTCACGCTCGCGAGGATCCCCAGGGCGCCGAGCCCGGCCCGCGCCGCCTGGAACAGCTCGGGGCGCTGCTCGGCGGAGCACTCCACCAGCTCGCCGCGGGCCGTGACCAGGGTCAGGGCCACCACCTGGGCCGAGAGGGAGCCGAAGGCCAGGCCGGTGCCGTGGGTGCCGGTCGAGACCGCGCCGGCGATCGTCTGCCAGTCGCTGTCCGGCAGGTTGGTCACCGCCAGCCCGTGGGCGTCCAGCTCCTTGTTGAGGGCCCGGATCGTGGTGCCCGCCAGGACCGTGACCCGGTGCTCGTCCGCGTCCACCGCCGTGAGCCCGGTCAGCCCGGTGAGCTCGACCATCACCTCGGGCGCCAGGGGCAGCGCCGAGAAGCTGCAGCCGGAGCCCACGGCGCGCACGCCCAGGCCCCGCTGCGCGGCGGCCGCCACGCCCTGGGCGAGCTCCGCCACCGAGGCCGGGCGCAGGACGTGCTGAGGGGTGACGGCGTGCGTCCTGCCCCACGTGGCCCACTCCGTCGCCCCGGTCTCCCCGGGCAGAGTGTCGGGCGACGAGATCTCGCTCATCGGCGGAACCGTCCTTCCTGGCAGGCGGGTGCACAGTGCGCCCTCATCTTCTCACCCCGGGCGCCGATCGTCCGCCGGCGGGCGCCGACCGCGGCGCGTCCGCGCGTACCATCGGAGGCGAAGTCCCGGGCCGCGACGGAGCCGTCCGGGCGGAGGCCGCGCACAGGAGGCAGCACCATGACCGACCACCCGTCCCCGGAGCGCGAGGAGCGCCGCGACACCAGCCTGGGGGAGGAAGCCGTCCGCCGGCGCTCCCCGGCCGCCGGAGGGCAGGGCCGCGCCCTGGACGCGACCGGCGAGGTCGTCGTGGGCGTCGACGGCTCCGAGCAGAGCCTCGGCGCCCTGCGCTGGGCGGCGCGGGAGGCTCGCCGCCGCGGCCTGCCCGTCCGGCTGGTCACCGCCTACAGCATGCCCGTGTTCTCGGGCTCCGGGTTCGACACCGGCTACGCCACCGTGGACGAGGCCGCCCTGACCCAGGGCGTCGAGGAGCTGCTGAACCACGCCGCGGACCAGGTCCGCCCCGTGGGGGTGGAGCTGCGCGCCACGGTCGAGACGGGCGACCCCTCCGGCGCCCTGCTCGAGCTCAGCCGCACGGCCGAGCTGATGGTCCTCGGCTCCCGCGGCCGGGGCGGGCTGCTGGGCCGGCTGCTGGGCACCGTCTCCACGGCCGTGCCGGCGCACGCCAAGTGCCCCACCGGGGTGGTGCCCCTGCCCTGGTCCCAGGAGCACCTGGGCGCGGAGGAGCTCACCACCGACCGGGCCCTCGTGGACCGCGTGGTCGTCGGCTCGGACGGCTCCACGCAGGCCCGGGCGGCGATGCTCTACGCCGCGGAGGAGGCCCGCCTGCTCGGGGTCCCCCTGACCGTGGTGTGCGCGCTCCCGCCGGTGAGCGGGGCGCTGGCCTGGATGCCCACGGCCGTGGACTTCGAGGTGATGTACGACGACGTCGCCCGGGCCCTGGGCGGCGGGGTGGCCTGGCTCAGGAGCTGGTTCCCGGACCTCGAGATCGGCTCCGAGCTGGCCGACGGCCCACCGGTGCAGGTCCTGGTGGAGCAGACCCGGATGAACTCCCTCGTGGTGCTCGGCACCCGGGGCCGGGGTGGCTTCGCGGGCATGCTGCTGGGCTCCACCTCGCAGGGGGTGCTGCACAACGCGGCCGGTCCGGTGCTGATCGTCCCGGACCGCTACGACCAGCGGATCGAGACCCGCAAGGACTTCGACCTCGACGACGTCCGCCCCTGGGACGCCTGAGCGGGCCGGCTCAGCCCCAGCCCAGCTCGTGCAGCCGTTCGTCGTCGATGCCGAAGTGGTGGGCGACCTCGTGGATGACGGTCACCGTGATCTCCTCCACGAGCTCCTCCCGCTCGGTGCACATGCGCTGCAGCGGGCCGCGGTAGACGAAGATCCGGTCCGGCAGGGACCCGGCCCCCCAGCCGCCGTCCCGGGCGGTGAGGGGCACGCCCTCGTAGAGGCCGAGCAGGTCCGGCGCGTGCCCGGGCGGTTCCTCCTCGACGAGGATCACCACGTTGTCCATGGCCCGGAAGAGCTCGTCCGGGATGAGGTCGATGGCGTCGTCGACGGCGCCGTCGAACTCCTGGCGGGTCATCTCGATCACGCCACCCTTCCTACCCCACGCGCGGCCCGGGCGCACGGGGTGCCGGCCGCACGGGTGCCGCCGGGTGCCGGCCCGGACGGCAATTGTGCGAATTCCGGGGGAAGCCCTAAGCTGTACTCGGTTTCACCCGTGCCAGGGTCCTCGGTCCTCGAGGCCGTGGCCGCCGGCGCGGGCGTTCTGGCCCCCATCGTCTAGCGGCCTAGGACACCGCCCTTTCACGGCGGCGGCACGGGTTCGAATCCCGTTGGGGGTACGCGAAGCAGGTGGGCCTCCCACCGATTTGCACAACCGGCGAGGAATGCTGGTAAGATCAATCCTCGTTGGAAACAGCAAGGCCCTGTAGCGCAGTTGGTTAGCGTGCCGCCCTGTCACGGCGGAGGTCGCGGGTTCAAGTCCCGTCAGGGTCGCTCAGGCGGCGTTCACAGCGGAAGAGGTCTTTCCGGGGTGCGACGCCGTCGCGGCATATCCGCCTCGGATGTGCCGGGGCTCTGTAGCTCAGTTGGTAGAGCGTACGACTGAAAATCGTAAGGTCACCGGATCGACGCCGGTCGGAGCCACCGCGGAAGAACCGCCGGTCCCCACGGGGACCGGCGGTTCTTCTCATGTCCGGGGTCCTCGCCGGCTGCCAGCCCGCACCGAGGTTCGCTCCGTATCCTGGAGCCGTGACCCGCCCGCCCCGCCGCTCGAGCGCACCCGGCGCAGTGCTCGCTCTCGCCGTGCTGTGCCTGCTGGCCGTGGCCGGCTGCGGCGCCGGGCAGCAGCAGGGGTTCGTCCTGGAGTCGGTCCCGGGACCGACCACCCCCGCCCCGGTCCCCACCGGGGAGTCCCCGGGCCCGGAGACCTGTTTCGACGTCGCCGGCGCCTACACCTCCCTGATGCTCGTGCCGCTGTCCACCGACGGGCCGCACCCCGGCTTCGACCCCGGCCGGGCGGCCGACTCCGTGCAGGAGCTCGCGCCCGGGATGCCCGCCGACCTCCGGCCGGCCTTCGACTCCGCCGTGGCCGACCTGCGCGCCGCGGGCGACTCGCTGCAGCCGGTCGAGCTCGCCGACCTGCAGCGCACGCTCGCCCCGGTCGACGACTGGCTGCAGCGGCGCTGCGGCGAGGCCGCCCCCGCCCACTGACGGGCCCGACTGATCAGCTTCCTGCCTATACTGGCCGCGGGCCGCCCGGGCCGGGTGCCCGAACGGAAGGAGCGACCATGAGCGAGCAGCAGCGGGAGCACGGACCGGGGCAGCCGGAGCAGGAACCGGAGCGCGGAACGGTCGGGGACCAGCGCGAGGACGGCGTGGTCGTCGAGCCGGGCGGCGAACTGGACCGCGATCTGGCGCGACAGGGTCTCGAGGACGGGGAGGACCGGGCATGACCGCCGCCTCCCGCCCGGACCTGCTGCTGCGCGCGGCCGGGATCGGCGCCGCGGCGGGCGTGGTCGGCGCCGCCGGGATGGTGCTGGGGGAGAAGGCCGAGCAGGCCCTCACCCGGCGCCCGAACTCCTACGTCCCCGGCCGTGCCCTGCTGACCCTGCTGGGGCGGCACCCGGGCGACGACGAGCGGCCCCGGGGCTGGAACTCCGTGATGCACTACGGCACCGGGGCCGCCCTGGGTGCGCTGCGCGGCGTCTGGGCGGTCACGGGCATCCGCGGCGGGTCCGCGAGCGCGTGGCACACCGTGGTCCGGCTCGCCGTCGACCAGACGGTGGAGAACGCGACGGGGGTGGGCGCCCCGCCGGCGTCCTGGCCGGTCCAGGAGCTGACCGTCGACGTCCTGCACAAGGCGGTCTACTCGGTGCTGACCGGGGCGCTGGCCGACCGGCTGCTCGCCCCCGTGCTCGCCTCGGGCCGGGGCCGCACCAGCCACTGACCCGCCGCGGGTCAGGCCGTCAGGCGCACCCACACCGCCCGCTCGGGCCGCAGCGCGCCGTCGGCCACGGCGTCCTCCCGGCTGGCCACGAGCAGCTCTCCGGCGGGCAGCGGCACCGGGGCCCCGCCCAGGTTCGCCGCCACCAGCACCCGCTGCCCGGCCTCGGTGGTGCGCACGAAGGCGAGCAGGCCCGTCGCGGCGTCGTGCGCCTCGTGCCAGGCGAACGCGCCCCGGCCCAGGCCGAGCTCCCGGCGCAGGGCGATGGCGGCGCGGTACAGCGAGTGCGTGGACCCCGGGACGCCCACCTGCCGGTCCGCCGCCAGCTCCGCGAAGGCCTCGGGCTGCGGAAGCCACGGCTCGGGGCCGAAGCCGTGGCCGGGCTCCCCGGCGGCCCAGGGCAGCGGCACGCGGCAGCCGTCGCGGCCGATCTCCTCGCCCCCGGTGCGGGCGAACGCCGGGTCCTGCCGCAGCTCCGCGGGCAGCCCCGTGTGGTCGGGCAGGCCCAGCTCGTCCCCCTGGTACAGGTAGGCGGAGCCCGGCAGCGCGAGCTCCACCAGGGCGGCGGCACGGCCCCGGGCCAGGCCCTGGGCGTGGTCCGGCTGCTCGCTCCCCGCGTCGATCCCCTTGGGGTAGGCGATCGGGTCCGAGAGCCCGAAGCGGGAGACGTGCCGGACCGTGTCGTGGTTGGAGAGCACCCAGGTGGTGGGCGCCCCGACCTTCGCGGACTCGGCCAGCGAGTCCCCGATCGCCCGGGAGAGCCGCGCCCAGTCCCATCCGGCCACCAGGAAGTCGAAGTTGAAGGCCTGGTGCATCTCGTCGGAGCGCACGTACATGGCCAGCCGGTGGGCCGGCTCGACCCACGCCTCGGCCACCATCATCCGGTCGCCGTCGTACTCGGCGAGCACCCGGTGCCAGTCGCGGTAGACCTCGTGCACGCCGTCCTGGTCGAAGTAGGGGCTGCCGGTGCTCATGGGGGTGTCCGGCTCGTCGTGCTCCCGTGCGTCGTGCTCGCCCTCGACCATGTGCACCTGGTGGTCCCAGTCCGGCAGGCCCTCGGCCTTGACCAGCCCGTGGGCCACGTCCACGCGGAAGCCGTCCGCGCCGCGGTCCAGCCAGAAGCGCAGCACGGAGCGGAACTCCTCCCACACCTCCGGGTTCTCCCAGTTGAGGTCCGGCTGGGTGCTGTCGAACAGGTGCAGGTACCACTGCCCGTCCGGCAGTCGGGTCCACGCCTCACCGCCGAACACGGAGCGCCAGTTGTTGGGCGGCAGCTCGCCGTGCTCTCCCCGGCCCTCCCGGAACATGTAGCGCTCCCGCTCGGGGCTGCCGGGCCCGGCCGCCACGGCCGCCCGGAACCACTCGTGCTCGCTGGAGGTGTGGTTGGGCACGAGGTCCACGATGAGCCGCATGCCCAGCTCGGCCATCCGGGCGCGCATCCGGTCGAAGTCCTCGAGCGTGCCGAACCGGGGATCGATGTCCCGGTAGTCGGAGACGTCGTAGCCGGCGTCGTGCTGGGGGGAGACGTAGAAGGGGGACAGCCACAGGGCGTCCACGCCCAGGTCCGCCAGGTAGTCCAGCCGGTCGATGATGCCCGGGAGGTCACCCATGCCGTCACCGTTGCCGTCGTTGAAGGAGCGCGGATAGATCTGGTAGATCACCGCGGAGCGCCACCACTCCCCGGCGGTGGTCGTGCGGGGCGTCTCGGCCTGCTGCGTCATGGGGCTCCTCGGGATCGTCCGGTCGGGGGATGTCCGTGCCCCACTGTGCCAGGCCGCCGGTGCGGTGTCAGCCCGGACGCGCCGGTGCCCATAGCACATCCGTGACGGACGGTGAAACCGGAGCTGTTTCATGACGGGACCCCGTGCCCGACTGGACCCGACGGTTAGGTTCCCCTAACCTGCCTCCGGGGGTTTTACCGAACTCTTCCGTGTCCTTATTCTCTGCCGCCCCCGGGCGGCGACCTGAGGTGGTCCCGTGCGCTCTCCGCTCCGGTCCACGATGCCCGTCGGGCTCGTGGCTCTTCTCACTCTGTCGGGCTGCGGCTTCAGCGGCGAGGAAGGTGGCAGCACCCAGGCCGCCGACCGCGATCAACGGATCGTGGTGGACAACTTCCGCGCCCCGGTCGCGGACTGGGCGCTGGAGAGCGACGCCGCCTACATCCTCTCCCTGTCCGGGTGCCTCGAGACCCTGACCCGCTACGACGAGGCGGCAGGCGAGATCGTGCCGGCGCTGGCCACGGAGTGGGAGCAGGTCTCGCCCCTGGAGTGGGAGTTCACCCTCCGGGAGGGCGTGCAGTTCCAGGACGGCACCGCGCTGACCGCCGACGCGGTCGTGACCTCGCTGCGCGCCGTCCTCGACGCCGAGGTCCCGGCCCGCGCCTTCAGCCCTGCCGTGGTCAGCGGCGTGGAGGCCGTCGACGAGCGCACCGTGCGGATCACCACCCCGGCCGAGAGCCCGCTGGTCCCGTACCGCCTGGCGAGCGTCAACACCGGGGTGCTGGCCCCGGCGGCCTTCGAGGGCGGGTCGGTGGACCCCTTCGGGCACTGCACCGGGCCGTTCACCCCGGTGTCGGAGAAGCCCAAGCAGTCCCTGACCGTGGACCGCAACGAGGACTACTGGGGCGGAGAGGTCCAGCTGGCCGGCGCGGAGGTCCGATTCATCACCGACGGGGCGACCCGCGCCACGCAGGTCCAGACGGGGGAGGCGGACGTCTCTCTCTCCATCCCGGCGGCCAACGTCGCCGCGCTGGAGGCCGACCCCGCCGTCGAGGTGCTCCAGGCCGAGTCCCCGCGCACCGCGACCCTGTACATGAACAACGGCCGGGCACCGTTCGACGACGTCGACTTCCGCAAGGCCGTCCGCTCGGCCCTGGACCTGGACGCCCTGGCGGCCAGCGTCTACGAGGGGGCGGCCCTCCCTGCGACCGGGCCCTTCGCGCCCTCCGAGCCCTGGGCGATCGAGGGCGCCGAGGCCCCGCAGCAGGACGTCGACGCCGCGAAGGAGCTGCTGGCCGCCGCCGGCTACACCGCGGAGCGGCCGCTGGAGATCATCGCCATCGTGGAGCGGGCCGAGTTCGCCGACGTGGCCACCGTCATCCAGGAGAACCTCAAGAGCGTCGGGGTCCCCGTGGCCATCACGACCAAGGAGTACGCCGCCGTGGAGCCGGACCTGCTGTCCGGGGACTACGACATGGTGCTGAGCCAGCGCAACCGACTGATCGACATCGCCGACCCCATCGGCTTCCTCACCGCCGACTACACCTGCGAGGGCACGTACAACATCAGCCACTTCTGCGACGAGGAGTACGACCGGCTCGTGGAGGAGGCCGCCGGCACCGCCGACACCGAGCAGCGCTACGAGCTGTACGCCCGGGCCGGAGAGATCCTCGTGGAGCAGGCCGTGAACGTGTGGCTGGTCAACGAGCAGGCCGTCGACGCGGTCCGTGCCGATCTGCAGAACCACCGGCAGGACCCGCTGTCCCGGTACGTGCTGCGCGCGGAGACGAGCAAGCCCGCCTCGTGAGCACCGCCGGCAGCACCAGGACCCCGGGACGAGCGGAAGGACGGGACCGCTCGTGACGGCCTTCCTCGCCCGGCGGGCGGCGACCCTGGGGATCACCGTCCTGATCGCGTCCTTCGTGGTGTTCCTCATCCCCTACGTGACGCCGGGGGACCCGGTGCGCAAGATCATCCGGTCCCGGGTGGCCGGAGAGGTGGTCGACGACTCCGTCGCCCAGACCCTGGCGGCCGACCTGGGACTCCAGGACCCCCTGATGGTGCAGTACCTGCGGTGGCTGGGCCGGCTGCTCGGGGGCGACATGGGGCTGTCCTACGCGAGCCGCACCCCGGTGGCCGAGCAGGTGCTGCCCGCCCTGGGGATCACACTGAGCCTCGTGGTGATGACCCTGGCGGTGGCCGCGGCGGTCTCGGTGGTCCTGGGCGTCATCGCCGCGCTGCAGGAGGGCCGGGCCGCCGACCGGATCATCACCACGGTCACCCAGGCGTTCATCGCCGTGCCGGAGTACTGGCTCGCCCCGGTGCTCGTGCTCGTGTTCGCCCTCAACCTGTCGCTGCTGCCCTCCGCCGGGTGGTCGGGGCCCTCCTCCGCGGTCCTGCCGGTGGCCGTCCTCGCGCTGCGGCCGACGAGCTACTTCACCTCCGCCGTGCGTGAAGGAGTCCTCGACGCGCTGGGCGCCGAGCACGTCGTCGCCGCCCGGGCCCGCGGCCTCGGACGGTTCCGGACGCTCCGGCGGCACGTGCTCCCCAACGGGCTGCTGCCCCTGACCACGCTGGTGGCCGTCTGGTTCGCCGGGCTGCTGGGCGGATCCGTCATCGTGGAGGTCGTCTTCGCCATTCCCGGCATGGGACGGCTGCTCTACGACGCGGTGCGCAACAGCGACATCCCCCTGGCGCAGGGCGGTGTGGTCGTCGTCGTGGGCCTGGCCGTCGCGCTGACCACCGCCGCCGACCTGGTCCACGGCCTGCTCAACCCCCGGGTCAGGGGGCGCCGTGCGTGAGCGCCGCGCCCTCGTGTGGGCCGCCTCGGCGGTCCTGGTCCTCGTCGTGCTCGCCGTGGCCCTCGCGCCCTGGCTCGCGCCCCACCCGCCGGCCGCGCAGGACCTCACGGCCCGGCTGGCCCCGCCGAGCGCCGCCCACTGGCTGGGCACCGACCACCTGGGCCGGGACACGCTGAGCCGGCTGCTCGACGGCGGGCGGTTCTCCCTGACCGTCGCCGCGCTGGCCACGCTGCTCACTGCCGTGACGGGCACCGTCATCGGGGTGCTCAGCGCCCGGCGCCGGGGCTGGCTGGACGAGGTGTTCACCCGGACCAGCGACGTCCTGCTGGCCCTGCCGGAGATGGTCGTGGCCCTGTTCCTGGTGGCCGTGCTCGGTCCCGGACACCTGTCCCTGCTGCTGGCCCTGACCGTGACCGGCTGGACACCGTTCGCCCGGCTGGCCCGGGCGCTGACGTACGACGTCTCCGCGCGCGGCTTCGTGGAGGCCGCCCGGGTCCTCGGCTGCTCGCCCTCCTTCATCGTGCTGCGCCACGTCCTTCCCCACCTGGCGGGGCCGCTGCTCGGGCAGGCCACACTGCGCTTCGGGCAGTTCCTGATCACCGTGGGGGCCCTGTCCTACCTGGGCCTGGGGGTGCAGCCCCCGCAGTCGGACTGGGGGGCGATGCTGGCCGCCGCCCAGCCGTACGCGGCCCGGTCCCCGTTGACGATCCTCGCCCCCGGGCTCGTCGTCTTCGTCGTCGCCCTGTGCGTCACCCTCGTCGGCCAGCGCCTGGCCCGGGCGACGAGCACCCGCATGGTGCTCTCCTCCGCGCCCTCCCGGACGGTGCCGGATGCCTGAGGGGCTGAGCGTCGAGCAGCTGCACGTCAGCCGGCGAGGGCCCTCCGGAGCCCCGCGGCCGGTGCTGTCCGGGGTCGACCTCGCGGTGGCGCCGGGGGAGTTCGTGGCCCTGGTCGGCGCCTCCGGCAGCGGCAAGACGATGACGGCCATGTCCGTCCTGGGCCTGCTGCCCCCGCAGGTCCAGCTCGACGCCGGATCGATCCGGCTGGGCGGGACCGACCTCGCCCGGGCGGGCGACGCCGAGCTGGACAGGGTCCGCGGCGGGCGGATCGGCATGCTGTACCAGCAGCCCAAGCGGATGTTCAATCCCCGCCGGACGATCCTCCAGCACCTGCGGGAACCCCTGCGGCTGCACGGCGGGCTCCGGGGCGGGGCGGCCCGGGAGCGGGCGCTCGAGCTCCTGTCCGAGGTGGGGTTCCGGGACCCGGAGTCCTGCGCCCGCGCGCACCCCCACCAGCTCTCCGGGGGCATGGCCCAGCGGGCCATGGTGGCCCTCGCCCTCGCCGGCCGGCCGGAGGTGCTGCTCGCGGACGAGCCGACCTCCGCCCTGGACACGGTCCTCGAGCGACAGATCCTCGAGCTGATCGACCGGGAGCGGCGCGACCGCGGGCTGGGGGTGCTCTACATCAGCCACAACCTGGCCACCGTCTCCGCCTACGCGGACCGCGTGGTGGTGCTGGACGCCGGGCGCGTCGTCGAGGCGGGCCCGGCCGGAACCGTGCTCAACCGTCCCCGCAGCGCGTGCACCCGGGCCCTGCTGGAGGCGGCGGCCCTCACCCCCGCCGACACGCCGCCGCCCGCCGCGGGCACGGACGCGGGCGCCGTGCTGGCGCTGGAACGGGTCACCAAGACCTTCGGCACGGGCCGGCGCCGCGGACGCCCCGCCGTGGAGCAGGTCACGCTCGAGCTGCGGGACCGGGAGATCCTCGGGGTCCTGGGCCAGTCCGGCTCCGGGAAGAGCACCCTGGCCCGCCTGGCCGTCGGGCTGGAGGCCCCCGACGCCGGACGCGTCACCGGGGCCCCGGGAGCGCCGGGAAGTGCCGGTCCGGTGCGCACGGGCGTGCAGCTGGTCTTCCAGGAACCGCACGACTCCTTCGACCCCCGCATGCGGCTGCGCACCAGCCTGGAGGCCCCCCTGCGGCAGCACCGGGACCTCCCCGCGGAGGAGCGGGAGGCCCGTCTCCTGGACGCGGTGCGCGAGGTGGAGCTCGACCCGGAGCTGCTGGAACGGTATCCCGGCCAGTGCTCGGGCGGGCAGCTGCAGCGGCTCACCATCGCCCGGGCCCTGCTGCTGGAACCGACCGTGCTCATCTGCGACGAGGCCACCTCGGCCCTGGACGCGGCGACCCAGCGCACCGTCCTGGACCTGCTGCTGCGGCTGCACCGGGACCGGGCACTGTCGCTGATCATGATCTCCCACGACCTGGGCGTCATCCGCTACATGAGCCACCGGGTCGCGGTGCTCCACCACGGAACCCTCGTCGAGCTCGCGCCGACCCGCGAGTTCTTCGCCGCGCCGCGCCACGAGCACAGCCGGCAGCTGGTGGCGGCGGCCCTGCCCCGGGTGTGCGCGATCCTGGACCACCACACCCTGCCGCCGGAGCACCGCGATGTCCCCGCCTGACCACCGGCCCGAGACGCGCACCCTGCTCGGGGCCCAGCTGGTGTTCAACATCGGCTTCTACGCCGTCATCCCCTTCCTCGCCGGCGCCATGGGCACGGAGTACGGCCTGGACGCCGCCGCGATCGGACTGGTGCTCGGGGCCCGCACCTTCAGCCAGCAGGGCATGTTCCTGTTCGGCGGACTGCTGGCCGACCGCTGGGGCCCCCGCCGGGCCATCCTCACCGGCTGCCTGGTGCGCATCCTGGGCTACGCCACCCTGGCGGCGGCCTCGGACTTCCCCCTCTTCCTGCTCGGCGCGGTCCTCACCGGCGCCGGGGGCGCCCTGTTCTCGCCCGCGCTGGAGTCCCAGCTCTCCCACGCCGACCGGCCGCCGGCCGGCGGCGCCGGGGGCGCGGGCCGGCGGTCGGTGTTCGTGTGGCTGGCGATCACCGGCGAGCTGGGCGCGGTGCTGGGCCCCGTGCTGGGCACCGCCCTGCTGGGCTGGGGGTTCGACGCGGCCCTGGGCGCCGGGATCGCGGTGTTCGCTCTCGTGACCGTCCTGCTGTGGTTCCGCCTGCCCGCCGCACCTGCCGCGCCGGCCCGGGGCGCGAGGGGCCCCGGGCCCGCCCTGGGATGCCTGCGCAACCGGCGCTTCGTCCTGTTCTGCCTGTTCGCGGCAACGAACATGCTGGCCTACAACCAGCTCTACTTCACCGTCCCGGTCGAGCTGGACCGGCGCGGCCTCGACCCGGCCTGGCTCGGGGCACTGTTCCTGCTGGCCTCGGTGCTGACCCTGCTCCTGCAGCTGCCGGTCTCGGGGCTGGGCCGGCGGCTCGGGCCCGGGCGCGCCCTGTCCGCCGGCTTCCTGCTGGTGGCCGCCGCGTTCGCCGTGGCCGCCCTCACCTCGGTGCCCCCGGGGACGTCGGAGAGCTCCGTGCTGCCGGTCATGGGCGCGGTCGCGGTGCTGATCCTGGGCCACATGCTCCTCACCCCCACGATCCTGTCCCTCATTCCGGTCTTCCTCCCGGACCCGGGGGCCCGCGCCGGACGAGGCGCCTACTACGGGCTGGCCGCCACCTGCGGCGGCGTCGCCGTGCTCGTGGGCAACGCCGGGCTCGGGATCCTGCTCGAGCTCACCGCCCGCCACCACTGGTGGCCCGGCACACCGTGGATCCCCCTGTCCCTGCTCGCGCTCCTGGCCGCCGCGGCGCTGCCGGTCGTGCTGCGCCGCCCTGGCGGCGACCGGACCCGGGCCGAGGCGCCGTCCCGCACCGCCCCCTGAGTCCGGCCGGTCACGGACCCGGCCGGCGGTTCCTCCGACCGGCGCCGGTGGGTGAGGATGGGAACGGACGGGGCGACGCCGTGCCTGCCCGGCCGGAGGGATCCCGCCCGAGCGAGGAGGACTTCCATGCCCGTCCACAGGACGCACCGCACGAGACGACTGGTCGCCGCGTCGGCGCTGACACTGGCGGCCGCGACCGGCTGCACCGGCGGCGAGGAGCCCGAGCCGGGCGGCGGCACCCCGGCCCAGCAGGAGACGACCGGAGCGCAGGAGACACCGTCCCCGGCCGACGCCTCCGAGACCACGGGAGGCCTGGCCTACGACGGCCCGTACGACGAGCAGTTCGTCGCGGAGCTGCCCGACCACGCCGGGCAGCAGGTCCGGCTCACCGGGACGATCGGGGACTTCGTCCGTTCCCGCTCCGCCTACGTGCTCACGGGCCCGGCGGGAACGGATCCCCTGCTGGTCAGCGCCCGGTACACGGCCCCGGACGTCGCGGAGGGCTCCACGGTGGAGGTGACCGGCACGCTCCGGGAGGACTTCGAACCCCCCGTCGCCGAGGAGGCGGCCGCGGACGACGAGTCCGGCTTCTACGTGGAGCACGCGGGGGAGGCCTACCTGGACGAGGCGACGGTCGACCCCGCGCCCTAGTGCTCCCGTCGAGAACGCGCAGGTCATCACGAGCGGGTCACGATCTGCGCAGAGGGTTCCCGGCAGGAGCCCGGAAGGCCCGGTGAAGGTCGGCGGACATCGCTTTCCTGCTGGTCCCGGGCCGGACCGGCTTCTTACGGTCGAGGGGCAGCACACCCGGGGACCCGGCGGCCCACCGCCCCGGCGACCGGGATCGACACGAGGAGGGCCATCATGAGAGCACACAGCACGCGCACCACCCGCACGCTCGCCGCGGGGCTGTTCGCCGTCGCCGGGCTCGGTCTGGCCGGATGCGGCTCGGAGGGCCCGGAGACCGGCGCCGACGTCGAGGACGTCACGGACGGGGAGGTCGTGGAGAGCTCCGCGGCGGCCACCGAGGACCCCGGGGCGATGGCCCTGGCCTACGAAGGGGACTACAACCAGGACTTCTACGACGAGGTCACCACCTACACGGGTCAGCAGGTGACGCTCTCGGCCGAGGTGAGCGAGACCATCTCGCCGGATACCTTCGCGATCGCCGGTGCGGTGGATCCGCTGCTGATCGTCGAGGAGCAGGAGATCCCCCCGCTCGACGACGGCCAGGTGGTCCAGGTCACCGGCACCGTGCAGGAGGGCTTCGACGTCGCCGGTGTGGAGCAGGAGCTCGGCGTCGATCTGGAGGACGAGGCGTTCACCGAGTTCGAGGGCGAGCCCTACATCATGGCCACCAGCGGGGAGGTCATCGACCAGGAGTGAGGAACGGCCGGCCGGGACGTCCGGTCCCGTACGAGCACGCGACGGCACGGGGCCCGACGCGGTCGTCCGGGAACGCCCCGCTCCCCGGGCAGGCCCGGCGACCGGACCTCGGCCGGCACCAGGCCACCCGGCACACCCCCGTCACGGGAGCATCGAGGAGGACACTGATGACCCATCGCACCCTGACCCACCGCACCCTGACCCACCGTCCCCTGATCCACCGCACCCTGCCTCTGGCCGCCGCCGGTGTGGCCGGGGCCCTGCTGCTGACCGGATGCCAGGACGAGACCCGGCTGACCCAGCTGGACCAGTCCCAGGTCTCCACCGAGGAACTGGTCGGGGAGGAGATCACCCTGACCAACGAGGTGGAGGGCGTCTACGGCGAGGAGTTCCTGACCATGGGCGACGAACAGACCGTCGTCTTCGTGACGGACATGCCGGCCGAGCTGAGTCCCGGCGACGAGGTCGAGGCCACCGGCACCGTGGCCTCCGGTGACCTGTTCAGCGAGCCCGGGGACCGGGAGCGGCTCTACCAGCTCACCGACGAGGAGAACGCCAACTACCTCGTCAACCGCGAGGCGGAGCCCTACCTCACCGACGCCACCGTCACCGTCGTCGAGTAGGACGGTCGAGCAGTCCGCCGCCCTGCAGGGTGTTCCCGACGCCCTGCAGGGTGTTTCCGTGCTACTGCAGGGCGGAGGTGAGCCGGGCGGTGTTGTCGGCGTACTTCTGGTACCAGGGCCGGGCCAGCCAGTCCGCCAGCTGGAGTTCGTGGCTGTGCTCCCGGTACCCGGCCACGACCTCGTCCATCCGGTCCACGAACTGCTCCCCGGCGACCAGGAGGTTGACCTCGTGGTCGAGCACGAAGGAGCGGATGTCCATGTTCGAGGACCCCACCACCGCGGTGTCGTCGTCGATGAGCACGAACTTGGCGTGCAGCACCCAGGGCGCCTGGTAGAGGTGGATCCGGATCCCGTCGCGGATCAGCTGCTCGTAGAAGGAGCGCTGGGCGTGGTGGGTGAGCACGTGGTTGGAGGTCTCCCCCATGTACAGCTCCACCTCGACACCGCGGGCCACCGCGGTGCGCAGGGAGTTGTACATCGAGTCCTCGGGCACGAAGTAGGGGCTGCACACCGTGATCCGCCGTCGGGCGGTGGCGAAGAGGTGGTTGAACAGCTGCAGGTTCGACTCCTGGCCCAGCCCCGGCCCGGAGGGCAGCACCTGACAGACCAGCTCCCCCGGTGGGTCTGCGTCCGGGGCCCGGTCGGTGCCCGGGACCCTCTGGTCGGTGTCCAGGATCATGTCGTCGGTCTCGCAGTACCAGTCGGTGGCGAAGACCGCGTCCAGGTGCCCCACCGCCGGGCCCTGGATCCGGGCCATCAGCCCGATCCACTGCAGGCCCTGCCGCTGGTTCTTCTTCTTGTTGTAGGAGCGGTCGATCACGTTCTGCGACCCGGTGAAGGCCGCCGTCCCGTCGAGCACCAGGATCTTGCGGTGGTTGCGCAGGTCCGGGCGCTGGTACTCCCCGCGCCACGGGCGCACCGGCAGCATCCGCCGCCAAGGAATCCCCGCATTCTCTAGCCGGTGTACGAGCTGTTTATAGCCGGGATAGCCGGCGGCGCCGAGATGGTCCACGAGCACCCGTACGGTCACCCCGCGGGCGCGGGCGGCCTCCAGGGCCGCGATCACCGGTTCGGTGCTGGGATCGGCCACGGCGATGTAGAACTGGAAGTGCACATAGCGCCGGGCCCCCCGGATCCCCTCGGCCATGGCGGCCAGGGCGGTGTCGTAGTCGTCGAGGATCTCGATCCGGTGCCCGCCGGCCACCGGGAACGCGCCGTGGTGCTGGTTCAGCCGCACGGTCTCGGCCAGCCGGTCGGGCATCCGCCGGAGGTCGGCGGCCCCGGTGCCGGGCCCGTGCGCGTCGACCAGCCCGGCCGCCTCACGCTGTTTGTCCTTCCGGGCCTGGGGCAGATCCGCCCGCCCCAGCACCAGGAACACCAGCCCGCCCAGGATCGGGAAGAAGAAGATCACCAGCAACCACCCCCACGCCGCCGAGGGCCGCCGGTTGTGCGGGATCGTGCCCAGCGCCAGCAGCCGGATCACCAGGTCCACGGCGAAGAACACCACCGCCGCCCACGGCGGCACCGCGTTCCACAACAGGTGGGGAAGGTCCATGGGGTGGTGCCTCCGGGTCGTCGGGACGGGGCGTGCCGGGGCCGGCCGGGGCGGCCCCGCCACGTGGACGGCCCGGCGTCGTCAGCCGCGCGGCTGCGGACCCCGGGCCGTGGCGACCTACTGCTCCGGCAGCAGCCGGACGGAGCTGGCCTCGACGTAGGGCTGCTGCTCGTGGTCCTGGTAGAGCTCGTCGGTGAAGTCCTCCTGGGCCTGGTCGTCCAGGGTCGAGGGGTCGAAGGACTGCTGGACCGTGCCGACGACCTCCACGACCTGGCCCTCCTCGACGTCGACCCGGTCCATGTCGAAGAGCACCAGGAGCGGGTCGACGGTGTTCTCCGCCGCGCCGGCGATCACCAGGCCGTCGTCGCCGATGACGTCGTCGACCTCGGCGGAGAGCGTGACCTGCTGGCCGACGTAGGTCTCCCGCTCGTCGTGGAAGTCCTGGTCGTAGGTGCCGGCGAAGGTGTCCCCGGTGGTGGGGCCGTTCTCCGGGGCGGGGGAGGACTCCAGGACCTCCCCCTCACTGACGTCCTCGACATCGGTGCCGGTTTCGGGTCCTTCGGTGCTGCACCCGGCCAGACCCAGCCCCGCGGCGGCGGCGAGTGCGGCGGCGGTGCGGGCGGGGGAACAGCGTTCACGGACGGTCATGGGGTGCCTCCTGGTGTGCTGCGACGGGCCCGGCCGGCGGAGCCGGGGCGCAGGAAACGGACGATGGACCGACCGACCGTAAGCACACTGAAGTGGTCCTTTCAACAGCCGGGATGCCCCGGAGCGGGGCACGGCCGGAACCGTGACCGGTCCGTGACGGTCTGTGGTGGGACCTCACCGGCAGCGTTGCGGTGGTGCCCAGACTCGGCCGCGGCCGTGCCGGCCGGCGGCGGGACCGGGCGGGACCTCACCCGCTCACCGGACCGGACGCGGGCCGCACGCGCTCGACCCAGCGGGCGACCTGCTCGGCGACCAGCTCGGGGCGGGTCAGGGGCAGCATGTGCCCTTCCTCCGGCAGGCGCAGGAGCTCTCCGTCCGGCAGCGCGTCCAGGAGCCTGCGCAGCTCGTCCTCGGACACCTCCGGGTCCGCGCTGCCGTGGATGACGAGCGTGGGCACCATCAGGTCCGGGGCCATCCGGCTGCCGTCGTGGCTGACGCTGGCCAGTGTGGTCCGGGTCAGCGCGCGGGGCCTGCTGTTGAGGAAGTCCTGCCGGACCCTCTCGACCAGGTCGCGCGGGGCGTCGGAGGTGAAGGCGAACCGGCGGACCAGCCGATCGGACAGGTTCTCGAGGGAGCGGATCCGCTTGCCCGCCAGCACGCCGGTGCGCAACGCCTTCATCCAGGCCAGGCGCAGGCCCGCCTGCACCGGCCGCGGGAGCCCGCGGGCAGGGAAGCCGGGGAAGGTGACGGTGGATCCGCCGGAGCCGGCGAACACCGCGCCGGCCACCCGCTCGTTGCCGCAGTGGTGGGCGCGGGCGACCACGATGCCCCCACCGAGGCTGTTGCCGACCACGACGGCCGCCGCGGCCGCGTCGACGACCTCGCCCAGCACCGCGTCGAGGTCCCTGGCATGGGCCTCCATGGTGTAGTCGCCGCTGCGGGCGTCGCCGCTCTGGGCGTGCCCGCGCAGGTCGTAGGCCACCACGCGGTGGCCGGCCGCGAGCAGGTCCGGCACCCGCCCCCACGAGTCGCTGGACAGGCCGAGGCCGTGCACCAGCACGACGATCGGCGCCCCCTCGCGCCCCCAGGTGGTCAACGCCAGCCGGGTCCCGTCGAAGGACGTCACGTCGCTCATCGCGCCACTGCTCCTCGGGTCGGTGCGGGCCCCCTCGCCCGCCGTCCTGTCCCACCCTAGGCGCGCAGGGTCGGCCCGGGGCAAGGGGAAGCGGACGAGAGCAGGGTGCACCGGCCCTGGACATCACGATCAGGTCACAGGACGCCCCACGGCCACCCGAAGTCCGCCTTCGGCCTTGCCGGGGTCCGGCCGTGCTCCCTAGCGTGGGGAACCCGAGACCGGCGTCCACCGCAGGTGACGTCGGTGTCTCCCACCGATGACCGGAGGCGCGCCATGACGAACCGCGACCGAGGCTCCACCCGTGTGCTGACCGCGACGCTGGCTGCGGTGACCGCCCTGGCAGTGTCCGGGTGCAACCGGGACGACCCGGTCCCGGCCGACGGGGAGTTCATGGGCAATCCCACCCCGTACGGCGCAGGCACCCCGACGGAGGAGAACCGGGTCGTCTACGAGGGCGAGTACAACCAGGAGTTCATCGACGAGGCCACCAACTATGTGGGGCAACAGGTCACGATCTCCGGGGAGGTGAGCCGGACGCTGTCACCCGAGACGTTCGCGATCGCCGGGCCGGCCGACCCGATGCTGATCGTGGAGGAGCAGGAGATTCCCCAGGTCGACGACGGTGAGCTCGTGGAGCTCACCGGCACGATGCGGGCGAACTTCTCGGTGTCCGAGGTCGAGGAGCAGCTCGGCGTGGACCTGGACGACGAGCTGTACACCGACTTCGAGGGCGAGAACTATCTCATGGCCGCCCAGGGGCGGGTCGGCGAGTAGGACCGTGCGGCCCGGCCGGGGCGCGGGCGGTTCAACTCCCGGTCCGGCGCCGGGCCCAGCGGAGCACGAGGATCCCGGCGATCAGGGAGCCGCACATCCCGGCGAACAGGTCCACGACCGTGTCCGTGTAGCCCACCAGCATGCCGGCCGGACTGATCTGCTCCACGACCCACTCGTAGTACTCCCACAGCACCGCGGCGGTCGTGCCGACGAGACCCACCCACAGCACCGGGGCCCACCCTCGGACCGGCGCCCCGGTCTCGCGGGCGTCGGGCAGCAGGCGGGCGTCCACCAGCAGGAAATAGGCCACCGCCGCCAGACTGCCGGGGGTCAGGACGTGGACGACCGTGTCGAAGTGCGGGATCTGGGCGTACCAGTGCTGCACCGAGCCCCACATCGCCAGCAGCACCAGGACCGCGAAGGCCGCCACGAAGCCGGTGGGCACCTTCGCCCGCCGGGTCAGCAGCAGCACGACCGTCACCGCCGCGAAGCGCAGCATCCCGTCCCAGCGCTGCATCAGGCCCAGGCCCACCGCGCTGGCCACGGCCGCGGCCACCGCCACGCCGAACACCCACGATCCCGTTCTGTTTCTCGTGCTCATCCGTTCACGCTACGGCCCCGGACCCCGGGACCGCCAACACCGGTCCCGGAGCGCGGGTCAGCCGGCCGCGTCGCCCTCGGACGGTCCGGTGCCCGCCGCGTCGGTCGCCTCCACGTCGGTCGCCTCCACCTAGGGCTCCCCGTCGTAGTGGGCGATCTCCTCCACCCCGGGGGTCGCCCGGAGGTCCTCCTCCGCGGCCGGTGCGTTGTAGGCCTCCCGGTAGGTCCCCGTCACCTCCACCAGGTCCCCGGGGTCCAGGCCGGAGGTGTCCTCGTCGAAGTTCACGACCAGCAGCGGCTCCGCATCCGACTCCTCCGTGCCCGTGATGGTGAAGGCGACCGGCGAGACGACCTCCTCCACCTGGGCGGTGAGTGTCACGTCCGCGTCCACGAGAGTGGCCGCGTCCTCGACGAAGGCCTCGTCGTAGGGCCCGGAGTAGGTCCCGGGGTCCTCACCGGCCGGCTCCTGCTGCGCCTCCCCGACGTCGTCGCCGGACTGGTCCCCGGACGTCCCGCAGGCCGTCACGCCCAGGGCCGTGAGCGACAGCGCCGTGACGGCCGCGGTGCTCCGTGCCCACTGCCGCGTCCGCACCCACCGGTGCTCCGGGAGCACGGGCCCCGGCGGTCGTTGCCGCCGGCTCCCGGCCCCCACCGGACTCAGCCTACGGGGGCGGCAGGCTCCCGAACACCCGTCGGGCCGGGGCTCCGGGCGGTGCTGCGGGAGCGAGCCGGAGCGTCACGACCCCCGGGGCGGGGACAGCTCGTCGTCGACCCACCGCGGCGCGGCGGCGGTCCAGCCGGCCGCGACCAGCACCAGGCCGGTGCCCATCAGCAGGACCAGGGGGACCGTCCAGCTGCCGGTGGCCTCGTGCAGGGCGCCCACGGCGAAGGGGCCGGCCGCGGCCAGCAGGTAGCCCACCGGCTGGATGAACCCGGAGAGCCGTGCGGTGATCCGGGGATCGCGGGTGCGGGCGGTGAGCAGGGCCAGGGCCGTGGGGAAGGCGAAGCCCCCGACCCCCAGCAGCAGCGCCCAGACCCAGGGGGCCGTGGCGGGCGCGAGCATCAGCCCGAGGTAGCCGGTGACCATGCAGGCCCCCAGACCGGCGATCCAGCGCCGCAGGTGCGGGGAGCCGGCCACGAGCAGGGGCATGAGCAGACCGCCCGGAATACCCATGGCGGCGATCAGGGCCATCATCAGCCCGGCCCGCGCCTGGTCCAGGCCGCCGTCACGGTAGATCTGTGCCACCCAGCCGAACTGGACGTAGGCGTGCATCGACTGGATCCCGAAGTACACGCACAGGGCCACGGCGGTGCGGGACCGGACGATCGCCGCCCCCGGACCCCCGGGCAGCGCCCGGGACGGGGCCGTGGCCGCCTCGCGCCGGTCCCGGACGGCCACCAGCAGCCAGGGGAGCAGCGCCACCACGGCCATCAGGCCCCACAGGCCGAGGGCCGCCCGCCAGCCCTCGGGGCCCCGGGCGGTCAGCGGCCCGGCCGCCAGCAGCGGCAGGGTGGCGCCCACGGCCAGGCCGGTCGTGTAGACGGAGTTCAGCGCGGCGGTGCGCCGGCCGCCGTGGCGCTTGATGAAGGCCGGCACCAGGATGTTGCCCACGGCCATGCCGGAGAAGCCGAGGACCGTCAGGGCCAGGAACACCGGCACCGAACCCGTGACCGCCCGCCCCAGCAGTCCGGCGGCGACCAGGGCGAGGCCGACGGTGACGGCGCCGCTGATCCCCGTCCGGCGGGACAGGGCGGCCGCCCCCGCCCCGGCCACCGCGAAGGTGAGACCCGGCAGTGCGGTGAGCACCCCGGCCATCGTGGGGCTCAGGCCGAGGCCCTGCTGGACCTCGGCCAGGACCGGGCCCACGGACGTGGCGCCGGGACGGAGGTTCACCGCGACCAGCACGACCGCGGCCACCACCAGCCATCGCGGGACGCGGGCAGGAGCGGGGAAACGGTCCGGGGGCGGGGTGGGCTGGTTCACCGGCCAGTTCTACCACGCGGGCCGCCCGCCCCCGGACCGGCGGTCCCCGCCGCGGGGCTCAGCTGGCGCTCTCCAGGTGGGCCAGGGGCAGCCAGCGGTGCATGAGCCGGCGGAAGGCCACGGCGGCGCCGTTGGCGTCCCGGGCCGCCAGCAGCTCCACGGCGTCCTGGAAGTCCTGCGGGCTCTCGTCCGGCTGGAACGGGTCCGCGATCGCCCCGTAGTGCAGGACCACCAGAGAGTTGGCGGAGAACGCGCCGAGCCACCGGCCGAGGTGCGTCAGGTCGTCGGCGAGCTCCTCCAGGTCCTCGCCCCCGGCGTCCTCGACCACCTGTGCCGCGTGCGCCACCCGCAGGGTCGCGGTGTCGACCGGCACGGCGCACCGGTGGACGCGGTTGCCGTGGTGGAAGCTCTCGGTGTGGTCCTCCGGGGTGAACAGCGCGAACCACGCCATGGGCACCGTGAACGCCGACTGGCGGGTGTGGACGGGCACGAAGTGCTCCCGGGTGACCTGGTCGCCGGCGGCCCGGACCACGTCCTCGGGAATGAGCAGGTTCGGCAGCGGCTGGCCGCCCTCCTCCTCGGCCAGCGCCACGAGGCGCAGCGAGCGCCGCAGCCGCTGCGGCGGGTGGTACACGGGGAAGTCCCCGACCCCGGCGGCGAGCATGTCCCGGCCCCGGGGCGCCGCCGAGAACGGCAGAGTCCACAGGGGCTCCACCGCGGGCGGCAGCGGCTCCTCGCCCGGCTCGGCCAGGCGGGCGAGCTGCTCGGTGAGCTCGTTCACCCCGGCCTCCTCGGGCGGCAGCGCCCGGGGCAGCAGCGGCGCGTACACGGCGTCGAGCTCCTCCGCGGGCACGTAGACGCGGAGGGCGAACTGGTGGGGGATCCCCGTGGCCGAGCGGAACGTCCGGCCGACCTGCAGCAGCTGGGCCACGGCGGCTCAGGCGATCTCGACGACGACGGGGGCGTGGTCCGAGGCGCCCTTGCCCTTGCGCTCCTCGCGGTCGATCACCGCGTCGGTGACCCGGGCGGCCAGGGCGGGGGAGTACAGCTGGAAGTCGATGCGCATGCCCTCCTTCTTGGGGAAGCGCAGGCCCTTGTAGTCCCAGTAGGTGTAGACGCCCGGGCCGGGCAGCCGGGGGCGGACCACGTCCTGGTAGCCGGCCTCCTCGAGGAAGGCGCGGAAGGCGGCGCGCTCGGGCTCGCTGACGTGGGTCAGGCCGTTGTCCAGGAAGAACTGCAGGTCCCAGACGTCCTCGTCCAGCGGGGCGACGTTCCAGTCGCCCACGAGGGCGACCTGTGCCGTGGCGTCCTCCTCGACCCACTGGCGGGCGTGCTCCTTGAGCACGCGCAGCCACTCCAGCTTGTACGGCATGTGGGGGTCGTCCAGGCCGCGGCCGTTGGGGACGTAGAGGGACCACACGCGGACCCCGTTGCATGTGGCGCCGATCGCGCGCGCCTCCTGCACCGGGTCCTCGCCGGGCTTGCCGAAGGCAGGCTGGTCCGGGAAGGTGCGCTCGACGTCGTCGAGGCCCACCCGCGAGGCGATCGCCACGCCGTTCCACTGGCTCAGGCCGAAGTGGGCGACGTCGTAGCCCATGAACTCGAAGAGCTCCCACGGGAAGTTCTCGTCCTTGGCCTTGGTCTCCTGGATGGCCAGGACGTCCACGTCGGAGCGCTGCAACCAGGCCTCCACGCGGTCGGCGCGGGCGCGGACGGAGTTCACGTTCCAGGTGGCGATCTTCATGGTCCCCACGTTACCGGGTGGCCCGGACGGCGACGTCCGCGCTCCCGGGCACGGCACCGTCTCCCCGCACCGCACCGCACCGCTCCGGTCCGGGACGTGCGCACGGCGGTCGGCCACGGCGTGCGCGGGCGCCGTGCCGCCGCGCCGGATGACCTGGGGCTTCCCCGGGGTCTCGACCCGGTGTGGTTGCAGGTGCTAATTTCCTGCTGGCCCGTGCCCCCGGCGGAGCCGCCCCCAGCAGGGAGAGACCCCATGAACCTCGCACGGACCGTGCTCACCGTGACCACTGCCGCCGCGCTGCTCCTCGGCGGGACATCGGCCGCCCTCGCCGCACCGCACCCTCCCGCCGCCCCGGCGGAGCCCGCCCACGCCGCCGGCGCACCGGCCGTGCAGCTGCAGGGCGGCTCGGCCGCCGAAGCGGCCCCGGCCGGCCCGCCGGCACCGGTGGCCCCCTCCACCGGCGGCCTGGCCGGAACGGCCTCGGCGGGTGTGCACCCCACCACGGTGGAGCACGTCACCGAGGCCTTCAAGATCGTCAACGACCACCGGCGCCAGGCCAGGCGCGCCCCGCTGGTCTACAACTCCGCGCTGTCCCGCAACGCCCAGCAGTGGGCGGACACCATGGCCGGGGCACGGAAGGAGCTGCGCAACCCGGACCCCTGGGCGGGCGCCCCGGCCGGGGCCGTGCGGATGGACCAGTACTACGGCAAGGGCTCGTTCACCGGATCGTTCGCGGGCACCGACGCGGTAGAGGCGCTCACCCACTACCTGCTGGACTTCTTTCCCCGCAACGGGACCGACCAGTTCGCCCGGGACCTGACCCACCTCGGCATCGGCGTCAGCCACGTGGCCACGTCGGGCCCGGACGGCCCCGGGTGGGAGACCTACCTGACGATCTACTACTACGCGTATCCCGCCGGGTCGGCCGTGCCGGGCACGACGGCGAGCCCTGCCGGCGGATTCGCCGCGCCCTACACCCCGCCGAGGGTGTCGCCGTTCCAGGACGTCGCCACGTCGCGGACGTTCTACAAGGAGATCGCCTGGCTGGCCGAGCGCGGGGTGTCCACCGGGTGGGCGGCCGGGGACGGGAGCCGGGTCTTCCGGCCCTCGTGGTCGGTGAGCCGGGACCAGATGGCGGCGTTCCTCTACCGGATGGCGGGTTCCCCGTCCTACACCCCGCCGAGGGTGTCGCCGTTCCAGGACGTCGCCACGTCGCGGACGTTCTACAAGGAGATCGCCTGGCTGGCCGAGCGCGGGGTGTCCACCGGGTGGGTGGCCGGGGACGGGAGCCGGGTCTTCCGGCCCTCGTGGTCGGTGGGCCGGGACCAGATGGCGGCGTTCCTCTACCGGGCGGACTCCCTGATCTGAGGACTGGAGGAGCACGGCACGGCCGCGGGCCCGGGATCCGAACGGTCCCGGGCCCGCGGTTGCCGCGCGTGCCGCGGCCGGCTCAGCCGCGCCACCAGTCGTCGAGGATCGTGGCCGGCGTGGTGCGCTTGTGCCGGGTCGTGAACCAGCGGTGCTCGATCTTCTCGGCCACGGCGTCGTCCACGTCGCGGCCCTCCAGGTAGTCGTCGATGTCGTCGTAGGACAGCCCGAGCTCGGCCTCGTCGGTCTGACCGGGGGCGTCGTCGAGCAGGTCGGCGGTGGGCGCCTTGGCCCACAGCCGCTCCTCGGCGCCGAGGGTCTTGGCGAGGAGCCGGTTCTGCCGCTTGTTCAGCCCGAACAGGGGCAGCAGGTCCGCGCCGCCGTCGCCGTACTTGGTGAAGAACCCGGTCACGGACTCGGCGCCGTGGTCGGTGCCGATCACCAGGCAGTTGTGCTCCCCGGCGATCGCGTACTGGGCGATCATCCGGACGCGGGCCTTGATGTTGCCCTTGTTGAAGTCGGAGATCTCCCGGTCCGTGGCGTCCTCGAAGCCGTGCTCGAAGCCGTCCACCGCCGGGGCGATGTCGTAGGTGATGGTGCGGTCGGCGGCGATGAAGCGCAGGGCGGCCTGGGCGTCCTCCTCGTCGTGCTGGACCCGGTACGGCAGGCGCACCGCCACGAACTGCGCCTGCCCGCCCTCGGCGCGCAGCCTCTCGGCGGCCAGCTGGGCCAGCCGGCCCGCCAGGGTGGAGTCGAGGCCGCCGCTGATCCCGAGCACGAAGCCCTGGCTGCGGCTGGCCCGGAGGTAGTCGCAGAGGAACCGGACGCGCGCCTCGATCTCCTGCTGGGGGTCGATCTCGGGCTTCACGCCCATCTCGTCGATGATTGCTGCCTGGAGTTTCCGCATGCACCCATGCTAGTGCTGGGCTCTGCCGGCGGCGCAAGGACACCGGGGGAGGGGCCGCGTAGGATGCGGGCCATGCCCCTGCACCGCTCCAGGACCCCGACCCGGGCGCGCGGGCGCGCCCGCCGGGCCGCCGTCGCGAGCGCTCTGCTGGCCGCGGCGGTGCTCTCCGGGTGCGGGTCCTCGAACGCGCAGGAGCGCGTCGACGTCTATGCGGCCTCCTCGCTCACCGGGGCGTTCACCGAACTGGCCGCGGCGTTCGAGGAGCAGCACCCGGGCGTGGACGTGGCCCTGAACTTCGCCGGCTCCGCCGACCTCGCCGTCCAGATCGCCGAGGGCGCCCCCGCCGACGTGTTCGTCGCCGCGGACGAGCCCACCATGCAGCGGGTCGTCGCCTCTGGCCGGGCCGTGGGCGAGCCGGTGGAGCTGGCGGCCAACCGCCTGATGATCGCCGTGGCCGAGGGCAACCCGCACGGGGTGCGCTCACTGGGCGACCTCCGGCGGGCGGACCTGGCCACCGTGGTGTGCGCCGAGCAGGTCCCCTGCGGCCGGGCCGCCCGCGCGCTCGAGGAGCGCGCCGGGGTCGGCCTGCGGCCGGTGAGCGAGGAGAACTCCGTGACCGACGTCCTGGGCAAGGTCCGCTCCGGCCAGGCCGACGCCGGGCTGGTCTACGTCACCGACGTGGCCGCCCACGAGGACGAGCTGGACGGCGTCCCCCTCCCCGGCGCCGCGGCCTCCGCGAACACCTACACGGTGGTGGGCCTGGACGGCGCGGTGCCGGAGCGGGCCGCCGAGTTCACCGCCTTCGTGACCGGCCCCGCCGGCCGGGAGCAGCTGCGGCAGAACGGCTTCGACGTGCCCGGCTGACCGCCCGATCCGAGATCCGACCACCAGCGAGCCCACCGGCGAGCCCACCGACGAGCACGGCGAACCACACCAGCACAGCGAACCAGGAGACCAGCATGAGCGAGCAGCGCGGCACCGACCCCCGCGAGACCCCCCAGAACATCCTGGTCGAGACCCGGGGCCGGGTCGGGGTCATCACCCTCAACCGGCCGAAGGCCCTCAACGCCCTCGACGAGGCGACCCTGCGCGAGGTCGTGGCCGCGTCCGCCGCGATGGACGCCGACCCCGGGACCGGGGCGATCGTGCTGACCGGCTCGGAGAAGGCCTTCGCCGCGGGCGCGGACATCAAGGAGATGGCCGGGCGCGGTGCGGCGGAGATGTACCTCGCGGACTGGTTCGCGGGCTGGGAGGCCTTCACCCGGGTGCGCACCCCCGTGGTCGGCGCCGTGGCGGGCTACGCCCTGGGCGGCGGGTGCGAGCTGGCGATGATGTGCGACATCCTGCTCGCCGCGGACACGGCCCGCTTCGGCCAGCCCGAGATCAACCTCGGGGTGATCCCCGGCATGGGCGGGTCCCAGCGCCTGGCCCGCGCCGTGGGCAAGGCCAAGGCCATGGACATGGTCCTCACCGGCCGGACGATCGACGCCGAGGAGGCCGAGCGGGCCGGTCTCGTCTCCCGGGTGGTGCCTGCCGCGGAGCTGCTCCAGGAGGCGCTGGGCGTCGCGGAGACGGTCGCGGCGAAGTCCCTGCCCTCGGTGCTGGCGGCGAAGGAGGCCGTCAACGCCTCGTTCGAGACGACGCTGGCGCAGGGCGTGCAGTTCGAGCGGCGGCTCTTCCACGCGCTGTTCGCCACGGAGGACCAGAAGGAGGGCATGGCCGCGTTCGCCGAGAAGCGCGCGCCGCGGTTCACCCACCGCTGAGCCCGGCCCCGCGCCCGGGGGGCGCGGCCCGCCGGGTGCGGGGCCGGGGCGCTACGGTGTTCCCATGCCCACACCGCCGTTCGACGCGTCCGCCTGGCAGGTCCGCGAGTCCGCCCTCGACCCCGGCGCGCGCGGCGCCGTGGAGTCCCTCTTCGCGCTCGCCAACGGGTGCGTCGGGGTGCGGGGAACCCTGGACGAGGCCCAGCCCAGCTCCTCCCGGGGCACCTTCATGTCGGGCGTCTACGAGTACCACCCCCTGTCCTACCCCGAGGGCGGCTACGGGCACCCCGAGCACGGGCAGGCCGTCATCGGCGTGGCCGACGGCAGCACCGTGCGCCTGCAGGTCGACGGCGTGGCGCTCGACGTCCGGGAGACCCCGCCGGAGGAGCACGACCGCGTGCTGGACCTGCGCGAGGGCACGCTGCGCCGGGAGACCGAGTGGCGCACCCCCCGCGGTGCCCGGATGCGCCTGACCTCCACGCGCCTGGTCTCGCTGGTCCAGCGCTCGGTCTCGGCCATCCGCTACGAGGTCGAGGCCGTGGACCGCGCGGTCCAGGTCGTGGTGCGCTCGGACCTGGTGGTCAACGGCACCCCGCCCAAGGTCCACAACTCCGACCCGCGGGTGGCCGAGGTGCTGGAGCGGCCCTTCCGGGCCCGGCTCAGCCGCCGCCACGCCACGGGCGGGGTCCTGGTGCACCGCACCCACGGCAGCGGGATCGGCGTGGCCGCCGCCGTGGACCACGCCGTGGAGCTGCCGGACGGCGGGGCCGTCAGCACCCAGGGCGACGACGACCAGGTCGTCACCACGCTCGTGGCGGACCTCCGGCCCGGGGAGCGCGTCGGGTTCGTCAAGTACCTCTGCCACGTCATGTCCACGGACGACCCCTCCGTGGACCTGCAGGAGCGCGCGCTCGCCGCGCTGGACGGCGCCCGGCACCGGGGCTGGGACGGCCTGCTCACCGCCCAGCGGGCCGAGCTGGACGAGTTCTGGGACGGCGCCGACGTGGAGGTGGACAGCGACCCGGAGCTGCAGCTGGCGGTCCGCTTCGACCTGTTCCAGCTCCTGCAGGCCTCCGCCTGCGTCAACGGCGCCCCGGTCGGGGCGAAGGGCCTCACCGGCGGCGGCTACAGCGGGCACACCTTCTGGGACGTCGAGGGCTTCGTGCTGCCGGCGCTGGCCCTGCTGCGCCCGCTCGACGCCGCCCGGCTGCTGCGCTGGCGCTCCTCCACCCTGGACCGGGCGCGGGAGCGGGCGCAGGTCCTGGACCTGGCCGGCGCCTCCTTCCCCTGGCGCACCATCGACGGGTACGAGACCTCGGCGTACTGGCCGGCCAGCACCGCCGCCATGCACGTCAACGCGGACATCGCCCGGGCCTTCGACTGGTACACCGACGTCACCGGCGAGGAGCTCACCACGGTCGGCGGCGTCGAGGTCCTCGTGGAGACGGCGCGCGCCTGGGCGGCCATGGCGCACGAGGACCACGAGGGCGTCGTCCACTACCGCGGGATGACCGGCCCGGACGAGTACACGGGCGTGGTCGACGACAACGTGTTCACCAACCTCATGGCCCGGCGCAACCTCCGGGCGGCCGCCGACGCGTGCGAGGCCCACCCCGAGCACGTGGGCCGGCTCTCCGTGACGGCGGGGGACCTCGAGCGCTGGCGGGCCGTGGCGGAGGCGATCCACCTGCCCTACGACGCGGTGCGCGGGGTCCACCCCTCCAACGAGGGGTTCACGACCTACCGCGAGTGGGACTTCGAGGCCAAGCGGGACGGATACCCCGTGGAGGAGCACTTCCACTACGCGAAGATCTACCGCCGCCAGGTCGTCAAGCAGGCGGACCTGGTCCTCGCGCTGTGGTGGTGCGCCGAGGAGTTCACCCCCGAGCAGGCCGCCCGGGACCTGGACTACTACGAGCAGCGCACCGTCCGCGACTCGTCCCTCTCCGCCTGCGTCCAGGCGGTGGTCTCCGCCCGTGTGGGCCACCTGGACCTCGCGTACCAGTACCTGCGCGAGTCCGCCCTCGTGGATCTGCGGGACATCCAGCAGGACGCCGACGGGGGACTGCATCTGGCCTCCGCGGCCGGGTCGTGGCTCGCCGTGGTCTGCGGGTTCGGGGGACTGGACACGGCGGGCGGCGAGCTGCGCCTGGCCCCCCGCCTGCCGGCCGACCTGCACCGGCTCGCCTTCCGCCTCCGCTGGCGCGGCCACCGGATCGGCGTGGAGATCACCCGCTCGGGCACGACCGTGCGGCTGCTGGACGGCGCCGCCGGCGAGGTGGCGCTGCGGATCGACGACGCGCCCCGGACCGTCACGGCCGAGCGCCCCGCGACCGCCCCGCTGCGCAGTCCCCGCCCGTCGGCCCCCGCACCTCGCCAGCCCCCGGGCCGCGCCCCGCGCGCGCCCCACAGCCCGTGACGCTCCCGCGCCCGCACCGGCTACCCTGGCCGGGTGGGTGAGATGCGGAGCGGGCCGGAGCCCGGCGGGACCGAGCCTGCGCCGGACGCCCCGAACGGGTGGGTCCCGCCCGACCCCGGGGCACCGGCGGCCGGCGCGGTGCGTGCGACGCCGCCGGCGGCTCTCGAGGTGCTCACCCGCGTCTGGGGCTACGACGCCTTCCGCGGGCAGCAGGCGGAGGTCATCGACACGCTCGTGCGGGGCGACGACGCGCTGGTGCTCATGCCCACCGGCGGCGGCAAGAGCCTGTGCTACCAGATCCCCGCGCTCGTCCGGGAGGGCACCGGGGTGGTCGTCAGCCCGCTCATCGCGCTCATGCACGACCAGGTCGACGCCCTCGAGCAGCTCGGGGTGCGCGCCGCGTACCTGAACTCCACCCAGACGGTCGAGGAGCGCCGTGCCGTCGAGGGCCGCCTGCTGGCCGGCGAGCTCGACCTGCTCTACCTCGCCCCCGAGCGCCTGCCCGCGGCCGCGGACCTGCTCGACCGCGCCCGGATCGCGCTCTTCGCCGTCGACGAGGCGCACTGCGTGGCCCAGTGGGGGCACGACTTCCGCCCCGACTACCTCGGGCTGACCCTCCTGCACGACCGCTGGCCCCGGGTCCCGCGCATCGCCCTCACCGCGACCGCCACGGCGGAGACGCGCGAGGAGATCGTCCGCAACCTCCGCCTGGACGGCGCCCGCGTCTTCGTCTCCAGTTTCGACCGGCCCAACATCCAGTACCGCGTGGGGCCCAAGAAGGACGCCCGCCGGCAGCTGCTGCAGCTCGTCCGCACCGAGCACAGCGGCGAGGCCGGCATCGTCTACTGCCTGTCCCGCGCCTCGGTGGAGCGCACGGCCGAGTGGCTGGCCGCCCAGGGCGTGCCCGCCCTGCCGTACCACGCGGGTCTGCCCGCCGAGGTGCGCGCCCAGCACCAGACCCGGTTCCTGCGCGAGGACGGGATCGTCATGGTCGCGACCATCGCCTTCGGCATGGGCATCGACAAGCCCGACGTGCGCTTCGTCGCCCACCTCGACCTGCCCAAGAGCGTGGAGGGCTACTACCAGGAGACCGGCCGCGCCGGGCGCGACGGCCTGCCCTCGACGGCGTGGCTGGCCTACGGGCTGCAGGACGTCGTCCAGCAGCGGCGGATGATCGAGGACGGCGAGGGGGACCGGCAGCGCAAGCGCGCCCAGACCCTCCACCTGGACGCGATGCTCGCGCTGTGCGAGACCGTGCAGTGCCGCCGCCAGCAGCTGCTGCGCTACTTCGGCGAGGACAGCGGACCGTGCGGCAACTGCGACACCTGCCTCAGCCCGCCCGAGGCCTTCGACGGCACGGTCCCGGCGCAGAAGCTCCTGTCCACCGTGGTGCGGCTGGACCGGGAGCGGGGTCAGCAGTTCGGCGCGGGGCACCTGGTGGACATCCTGCTCGGCCGGGAGACCGAGCGGGTGGTGCGGATGCGCCACACCGAGCTCACGACCTTCGGCATCGGCACCGAGCTGGGCGAGCAGGAGTGGCGCGGGGTGGTGCGCCAGCTGCTGGCCCAGGGCCTGCTCCAGGTGCAGGGCGAGTACGGCGTCCTGGCCCTCACCCCCGCGGCGGGGGAGGTGCTGCGCGGGCAGCGCGAGGTCCGGCTGCGCCGCGAGCCCGAGCGCGGCAGGACCGTGCGCACGCCGCGGACGAGTGCCGCACGGCCGGTGCTCGACGAGCCCCAGCAGGAGCTCTTCCAGCAGCTGCGGGCCTGGCGCGCCGGCGTGGCGAAGGAGCAGGGCGTGCCGGCGTACGTCGTGTTCAACGACGCGACCCTCGCCGCCATCGCCCAGGCCCGGCCGGGCACGCTGGGCGAGCTGCGCGGCATCTCCGGCGTCGGCGACGCCAAGCTCGAGCGCTACGGCCAGGCCGTCCAGCAGGTCGTCACCGGCGACTGAGCTGCGCCTCCCGCCCGGGTCCGCGCCCCGGCCGCCGGGCGGCCGGGGCGGGCTGCCCGTGCCGCACCGCGGCGGGGCCCTGCCACGGACCGGCGGGGCCCGGCGGGACCCCCGCTGAGTCCGCATCTGCGTCCGCGGACCCCTGGCCTCACCCGCACCTGCGGATAGCATGGCCTCATGACCGAGATCAGGATCGCCGACGCGGCCCGTTTCCTCGGCGTCAGCGACGACACCGTCCGGCGCTGGATCGAGCAGGGCACGCTGAGCAGCGCCCGGAGCGCCACCGGCCACAGCGTGGTGGACGGACTGGAGCTGGCCCGCCTGCTCAAGGAGCGCTCCGTCCGGCCCGAGGACCCCGCCCGCGTCGCCAGCTCGGCGCGCAACCGGTTCGTGGGCCTGGTCACCGAGGTCGTCTCGGACACCGTGATGTCCCAGGTGGAGCTGCAGTGCGGCCCGCACCGCGTGGTCTCGCTGATGAGCACCGAGGCCGTCCGGGACCTGGGCCTGGAGCCCGGCCGGGTGGCCACGGCCGTCGTCAAGTCGACCGACGTCGTCGTCGAGACCCCCGGGGCGTGAGGCCGTGGTGCAGACCGGGCCCCCCGTCCTCGCCGACCGGCCGGCGGCTCGCGGCCGCCGCGCCGTGCTCCGGCGTCGTCCCCGCGGCTTCAGCACCGTGCCCGGCTGGGTGTGGATCCCGGCGGCCCTCGGCGCGCTGGTGGTGGTCCTGCCGGTCCTCGGCATGCTCGCCCGGGTGGACTGGGCCGGGTTCCTCGGCCTGATCGGCTCGCCCTCGGCGCTGCGCGCCCTCGGACTGAGCCTGCGCACGGCCGCCGCGAGCACGGCGCTGTGCGTGCTCCTGGGCGTGCCCCTGGCGCTGCTGCTGGCCCGCACCGAGTTCCCGGGGCGGCGCGCGCTGCGCGGCCTCGTGCTGCTCCCGCTGGTCCTGCCGCCCGTCGTCGGCGGTCTGGCCCTGCTCTACACGTTCGGGCGCCACGGCCTGATCGGCCGCCACCTGGAGCTCGCCGGGATCAGCATCGCCTTCTCGACTGCGGCCGTGGTGCTCGCCCAGACCTTCGTGTCCCTGCCGTTCCTGGTCGTCAGCCTGGAGGGCGCGCTGCGCACCGCGGGGGAGCGCTACGAACGGGTCGCCGCGACCCTCGGGGCGGGCCCCGGCACCGTGCTGCGCCGGGTGAGCCTGCCCCTGGCCCTGCCGGGGCTGGCCTCGGGGGCCGTGCTGGCCTTCGCCCGCAGCCTGGGCGAGTTCGGGGCCACCCTGACCTTCGCCGGCAGCCTCGAGGGCGTCACCCGCACCCTGCCGCTCGAGATCTACCTGCAGCGCGAGACGGACCCCGACGCCGCGGTCGCGCTCTCCCTCGTGCTCGTGCTGGTCGCGGTGCTCGTCGTGGGGATCTCCGCGCCGGGCCGGCTCCGGAGCCCCGGACCGCGGCCCGGGCCCGGCACGGGCACCGGCCCAGGAGCGCGGGCATGAGCCTGCAGGCCACCGTCCGGCTGCGCGCCCGGGACCTGGACCTGGCCGTGTCGGTGGCCGACGGGCAGACCCTGGCGGTCACCGGGCCCAACGGGGCGGGCAAGTCCTCTCTGCTGGCGGTCGTCGCCGGGCTGCTCGTGCCGGACACCGGCCGGGCCGCCCTGGACGGGCGGGTCCTGTTCGACCTCGACACCGCCGGGCGCGGCCCGTGGGTCCCGGCGCACGACCGCGGGGTGGTCCTGCTCGCCCAGGACCCGCTGCTGTTCCCGCACCTGAGCGTGCTCGAGAACGTCGCGTTCGGGCCCCGGTCCCGGGGGGCGGGCCGGCGGCGGGCCCGGGCCGCGGCCGTGCAGTGGCTCGAGGCCGTGGGCGCCGCCCCGCTGGCGCACCGCCGCCCCGCGGCGCTGTCCGGGGGGCAGGCCCAGCGCGTGGCCGTGGCCCGCGCGCTCGCCGCCGACCCGCGGCTGCTGCTGCTCGACGAGCCTTTCGCCTCCCTCGACAGCACCGCCGCCCCGGCCCTGCGCGAGCTCCTGCGGCGGGTGCTCACCGGGCGCATGGCCGTGGTCGTCACGCACGACCCCGCCGACGTCGAGGCCCTCGCCGACGCCGAGGTGCGCCTCGAGCACGGCCGGGTGGCCGGCGCGCCCTGACGTGGTCGCCACCGGCCCGGATGGGCGCACCGCGGCTCAGCTCTCCACGGTCCGGTTTCCCTGGGCCCGGTTTCCCTGGGCCCGGTTTCCCTGGGCCCGGTTCTCCTGGGCCCGGCTCTCCTCGGGCCGGCCCGCCCGGATGCCGCCCACGATCAGCAGGCCCAGCTCCCGGTAGGCGCCGGGGCCCTCCACCCCGCCCAGGCCGGTGCGCTGCTGGATCCGGTCCATGGCGGAGGAGATGACCTCCGCGATGAACCCGGTGGGCACCGGGCGGAACTCCCCGCCGGCCACGCCCTCGGCCACGAGCTCGGCGAGCTTGGCCGAGGCGATCCGCGTGTTGCGCTCGTAGACCTCCGAGGCCACGGGGGAGCCGGCCACGTCCTGCAGGAACCGGGCCGAGGCCGGCTGCAGCTGCTCGGCCATCGCCTCCAGGTAGGCGCTCAGCCGCTGCCCCGCCCCGCCAGGACCACGCAGGGCCTCCTCCGTGCCCCGGCTGACCTGTTTGAAGAACGCCACGAGCACCGCCCGCACCAGCTCGTCCCGGCTGCCGGCCAGGGCGTAGACCGTGGCCTTGGAGCAGTGCAGCCGCGCCGCGGCGCCGTCCATGGTGAATCCGCGGAAGCCCTCGCGCAGGAAGATCCCGAGCAGCTCGTCGAAGAGCTGCTGCTGGCGGGGCGTGCGGGCCGCGGCCCCGCGCGCCGCAACTGGTGGAGTGAGATCAGTCACAGTACGATATTACTCACAACCGTACTGTTCGACCCGGTCCCGGCGGGCCACCACTCCGCCCGGACCGACGAGAGGACATCCCATGACTCCGGTCCTGCGCGGGGAATCCCCGTCCGTGGAGCACGTCGCCGGCATCCCCTTCCCGGACGCCGACCTCTTCTCCTTCGCCGCCCTCCTGCCGCCCGCCGAGCGCGCCCGGCTGGCCGGCCTGCACACCTTCCTCCAGGAACAGGTCCGCCCCGCGGTCACGCCGTACTGGAACCGCGAGGAGTTCCCGGCCCACCTGCTCCCCGCCCTGGCCGACCACGGACTGGGGGAGCTGGAGCTGTGCGGGGCGAGCCGGCTGTTCCGGGGGCTGGCCTACGCCGAGGTCGCCCGGGCGGACGTGTCCCTGTCCGCCCTGGTCGGCATCCACAACGAGCTCATCCTGGGGCTGATCGACGCGCTGGGCTCGCCCGAGCAGAAGGCGCGCTGGCTGCCGGAGCTGCGCTGCTTCCGCGCCCTCGGGGCCTTCGCCCTGACCGAGCCCGAGCACGGCTCCGACATCGCCGGGGGCCTGGCCACCACGGCCACCCGGGACGGGGACGAATGGGTGCTGACCGGGACCAAGCGCTGGATCGGGGCCGGCACGATCGCCGACGTCGCCATCGTCTGGGCCCGGGACACCGCCGACGGCCAGGTCAAGGGCTTCCTCGTGGAGACCGACCGGCCCGGCTGGTCGGCCACGAAGATCGAGCACAAGATCGGGCTGCGGATCATGCAGAACGCCGACATCGTCCTGGACGAGGTCCGTGTCCCCGCCGCCAACGCCCTGCCCGGGGCCGGCAGCTTCGCCGCCGCCAACCGGATGCTGCGCAACTCCCGCGCCTGGGTCGGCTGGCAGGGCGCCGGGGTGCAGCTGGCCATCTTCGACGTGGCTCGCGCCTACGCCCTGGACCGGAGGCAGTTCGGCCGTCCGCTGGCGAAGTTCCAGCTCGTGCAGGAGCCGCTGGCCCGGATCCTCGGCAACGCCACTGCATCCCTGGGCCTGATGGCCCAGATCGCCCGGCTGCAGGAGGACGGGGGCTTCGACATGCCGCACGCCGCCCTGGCCAAGGCCACCACCACGTCCCTGGCCCGGGAGTCGGCCGCCCTGGGCCGGAACCTGCTCGGCGGCAACGGCGTGGTCACCGACCACGAGATGGCCAAGCTGTTCAACGACGTCGAGATCCTCTACACCTACGAGGGCACCTACGAGATCAACGCCCTCATCGTGGGCCGCGCCGTCACCGGCGTCTCCGCCTTCGTCTGAGTCACTCGCCCGGGCCACCGCGCCCGGGCCCTCCCGCCCCCGCGAAAGGACCCCCATGGACGTCACCGACACCTCCGCCCTCGTCACCGGCGCCGCCTCCGGGCTCGGCGCCGCCACCGCCGCGATGCTCGCCGGGCGCGGCGTGCGGGTCGTGGCCGTGGACCTGCCCGCCGCCGTCGACACCGCCCCCGACGTCCCCGGCGTGCGCTACGTGGCCGCCGACGTCACCGACCGCGACGCCGTGCGCGAGGCCGTGGCGGCCGCGGACGGGACCGGGCCGCTGCGCACCGTGGTCAACTGCGCCGGGATCGGGCCCTCGGCCCGGGTGCTGGGCAAGCGGGGGGTGCACGACCTCGACCTGTTCGAGACCGTGCTGCGCGTGAACCTCCTCGGCACCTTCACGGTCCTCGCGCTCGCCGCGGAGCGGATCGCCGCCACCGACCCCGTGGACGACGACGGACAGCGCGGGCTGATCGTCAACACCGCCTCCGTCGCGGCGTTCGAGGGCCAGGTCGGGCAGGCCGCCTACGCGGCGTCGAAGGGCGGGGTGCACAGCCTGGGCATCACCGCGGCCCGGGACCTCGCCGGCTCGGGGATCCGCGTGAACACCATCGCCCCGGGCGTGATCGAGACCCCCATGCTCGCGGCGGTCGGCGAGGAGTTCCGGCAGGGGCTCGCCGCGGGCGTTCCCTTCCCACGCCGGCTCGGCCGGCCGCAGGAGTTCGCCCAGCTCGTCGCCTCCTTCCTGGACAACGACTACCTCAACGGCACCACCGTCCGGATGGACGGCGCCCTGCGGATGGCCCCGCGCTGAGCGGTCCCGCGCGATCCGCGGGCCCTCCGGCGGACCCATAGACTGGGGCGCATGACCACCGACTTCTCGCCCGTCGACCTCGCGACCGCCCGTGAACGCCTCCGCCGGCTGATCATCGACCTCGCCGTGGTGCGCGGCAAGGTCACCCTGGCCAGCGGCATCGAGGCCGACTACTACGTGGACCTGCGGCGCGTGACCCTGCACCACGAGGCCTCCCGCTACGTGGGCCGGGTGATGCTCGCCATGCTCGACGAGGCCGGGATCTCCTTCGACGCCGTGGGCGGGCTGACCATGGGCGCCGACCCGGTGGGGCACGCGATCATGTACGCCGCCGGCGAGCGGGGGCGGGCCGTGGACGCGTTCGTGGTCCGCAAGGCCCAGAAGAGCTACGGGATGGGCCGCCAGGTCGAGGGCCCCCCGGTGGCCGGCCGCGACGTCGTCGTCGTCGAGGACACCTCCACGACCGGGGGCTCGGCGCTCACCGCGGTGGAGGCCCTGCAGCGGGCCGGCGCCAACGTGGTGGCCGTGGCCATCATCGTGGACCGGCGCACCGGCGCGAAGGAGCGCATCCAGGAGACGGCGGGCGTGCCCTGCCTCTACGCCTTCACGAAGGACGAGCTCGGACTTGACTGACCCCGCTGCGGAGGCGGCCGCCGTCGAGGCCGCCGCGGCCGGGCCCGTGGTGGGCGTCGGCCCGTGGGACGGCCCCTGGCCCGAGGGCGAGCAGTGGGACCCGGAGCTGCTGGCGCACGGAGACCGGCGCAACGTCGTGGACGGCTACCGGTACTGGACGATGGAGGCCATCGTCGCCGACCTCGACACCCGCCGGCACGCGTTCCACGTGGCCGTGGAGAACTGGCAGCACGACCTCAACATCGGCTCCGTGGTGCGCACCGCCAACGCCTTCCTCGCCCGGGAGGTGCACATCGTGGGGCGGCGGCGCTGGAACCGGCGCGGCGCCATGGTCACCGACCGCTACCAGCACGTGCGCCACCACGCGAGCGTCGAGGAGTTCACGGCCTGGGCGGCCGCCGAGGGGCTGCCCGTCATCGGGATCGACAACTTCCCGGACTCCCGGCAGCTGGAGACCTACGACCTGCCGGAGCGCTGCGTGCTGGTGTTCGGGCAGGAGGGCCCCGGGCTCAGCCCCGAGATGCACGCCGCGGCGGGGGCGACCCTGTCGATCGCCCAGTTCGGCTCGACCCGCTCGATCAACGCCTCGGCCGCGGCCGCCGTGGCCATGCACGCGTGGGTCCGCCGCCACGTGTTCGGCCAGCCGCCCGGCTGAGCGCACGACCCGTGACGCCCTTCCGTCGTCCCCCGGCGGCGGTTTGGCTAGAGTGGGAGCCAGGCCACACCCGACCCGAAGGAGCCAGCATGCCCATCGCAACCCCTGACGTCTACGCCGAGATGATCGACCGCGCCAAGGAGAAGGGCTTCGCCTACCCGGCGATCAACGTCACCTCCTCCCAGACGCTCAACGCGGCCATCCGCGGCTTCGCCGAGGCCGGCTCGGACGGCATCATCCAGGCCTCCACCGGCGGGGCCGCCTACTGGTCCGGGGCCTCCGTCAAGGACATGGTCACCGGTTCGCTCGCGATGGCGGCGTTCGCCCGCGAGGTCGCGAAGAACTACGACGTCAACATCGCCCTGCACACCGACCACTGCCCGCAGGACAAGCTCGAGGGATTCGTGCTGCCGCTCCTGGAGGAGTCGGAGAAGGCCGTGGCCCGCGGTGAGGACCCGATCTTCCAGTCCCACATGTGGGACGGCTCGGCGATCGAGCTCGACGAGAACCTGAAGATCGCCCAGGAGCTGCTGGCCCGCACGCACAAGGCCAAGATCATCCTCGAGGTCGAGATCGGCGCGGTCGGCGGCGAGGAGGACGGCGTGGAGAACGCGATCAACGAGAAGCTCTACTCCACCGTCGAGGACGGCCTGGCCACCGTGGAGGCCCTCGGCGCCGGGGAGAACGGCCGCTACCTCACCGCCCTGACCTTCGGCAACGTGCACGGGGTGTACAAGCCCGGCGGGGTCAAGCTGCGCCCGGAGCTGCTGCAGCAGATCCAGCAGGAGGTCGGCAAGAAGCTCGGCAAGGACCGGCCCTTCGACCTGGTCTTCCACGGCGGCTCCGGCTCCACCGCGCAGGAGATCGCGAACTCCGTGGAGTACGGGGTGGTGAAGATGAACGTGGACACCGACACCCAGTACGCCTTCACCCGCCCCGTCGCCGGGCACATGTTCACCAACTACGACGGCGTGCTGAAGGTCGACGGCGAGGTCGGCAACAAGAAGACGTACGACCCGCGCGTGTGGGGCGCCCTGGCCGAGGGGAACATGGCCGCCCGCGTGGTCGAGGCCTGCCAGAACCTCGGCTCCGCCGGGACCTCCGTCAAGTAGGCGGCACCACCCTCCGCGGCCGGATCCCCGGCCGCGGAGGACCGACGGCGGCGCCCTGCCCGAGCGGGGCGCCGCCGTCGTCCGTCCCGCGCCCCGCACGCATCCCGCAGTTCCGCCCACCGAAAGGACCCCCTTCCCCATGAGCCTCACCGGCAAGAACCTGCTCGAGGGCCCCGAGCCCACCTATCTCTCGGCCGACCCCGGGCTGGCCGCCCGCATCGAGGCGGGCGACGAGGCGGAGGACCTCGCCGCCCGCTACCCGAAGGCCTCCCTCGCGTGGGCGATGTGCGCCGAGGACGCCCTCGCCGAGGGCCGGACGCTGGAGGGCTACGCGTTCGCCCGTGTGGGCTACCACCGCGGCCTGGACGCCCTGCGCGGCCACGGCTGGAAGGGCCACGGGCCCATCCCGTTCTCCCACGAGCCCAACCGCGGCTTCCTCCGCGCACTGTCCGCCCTCGGCCGGGCCGCGGCCGCGATCGGCGAGTTCGACGAGGCCGAGCGCATCCAGAAGTTCCTCAACGACTCCGATCCCACCGCCGCGGAGCAGCTCCAGCACTGACCCGGCAGCGCTGACCCGGTGGTGCGGGCCCGGGGGCGTCCCCGGACCCGCGCCGGTCAGGGCGTGCCGGGTCCCGGCCCGCGGACGGGGCCGTCGTCGCGCCCGTCGCCGCGCCTGTCGCCGAGTCCGTCGCGCCTGCCGCGGCGGGGCCGGCGCGGACGCCAGGACGGCCGGGGCCAGTCCCGCTTCGGCAGGCGCACGTTCCACTCGCCCGCCCCGGGCAGGCGCCACCCCCGGCGCCGGGCGAGGACGGTGACCGTCGCGGCGGTGAGGATCGCCGCGGCCATGCCCCAGGTGGGCCGGCCCAGGGCGTGCAGGACCGCCATCTCGGCGCTGGCGATCACCGCCCCCGTGGCGTAGAGGGTGTTGCCGCCGAAGATCATGGGCACCCGCCCCACCGCGATGTCGCGGATCATCCCGCCGCCCACGGCGGTGATCACCCCGATCATCACGGCCGGCAGCCAGCTCAGGCCGACGTCGAGGGCCTTGGCGGTGCCCGTGGCCGCCCAGCAGCCCACGGCCAGGGCGTCGGCCACGATCAGCACACGGTGGGTCCACGTGCCGCGCAGCTGCAGGAAGAACGCGATGGCGGCCCCGGCGATCGCCGTGCCGAGGTACGCGGGATTGGTCAGCGCCACGGGGAAGCCCACCTGAAGCAGCGTGTCCCGCAGCAGGCCGCCGCCGAGCGCGGAGAGGACGGCGAGGAACACGAAGCCGACCGGGTCCATCCGCAGCTGGCGCGCCACCGCCCCGCCCAGCACGCCGTTGGTGAGCACGCCCAGCAGGTCGACGGCGTCGAACACGACGCCCGGATCCGTACTTCCCACGACCACCTCATCCACGGCACACCGACGCCCGAGGGTAGCACCCGGGGCGCGCCCGCCCGGAGGAGGTGCTCAGAGGAAGGGGCGCAGCGGCACCAGGACGGTCTCGGCGAACCACGCCGCGGGGGACCGCTCGTCCCACTGCCCGGCGGTGAGTTCCCGGCAGTTCTCGCTGTCGGCGGCGAAGACGGCCTCCATGTCCGCGGCGAAGTCGCGGTCGTGGATCTCCAGGTTGGTCTCGTAGTTGAAGCCCAGGCTCAGCCGGTCGATGTTGGCGGTGCCCACGATCGACCACTGCCCGTCGATGGTGGCGGTCTTGGCGTGGATCATGGCGTTGCGGTACAGGAGCACGGTGATGTCCTCGGCCAGCAGCGTGGAGTAGAAGCCCCGGGAGAGCCAGTCGGCGAGCACGTGGTTGGAGTTCTCGGGCAGGATCACGCGCACGTCCACCCCGCGCCGGGAGGCCTCGATCAGGGCGGAGAGGATCTGCTGGTCGGGGATGAAGTAGGCGGTGGTCAGGAAGATGTGGTCCGTGGCGCGGTGGATCGCGTCGAGGTAGACGCTGCGGATCGGGTACACGAGGCTGGCCGGGATGTTGTTGATCGCCCGCACCCGGGAGTCCCAGGAACCCGGGTTGACGTGCGGCAGCTTGGGCCGCCGCGCGGAGGGGTGGTTCCACACCGAGGCGAAGGAGTGGCCGAGCTCGAAGGCGGCGGGACCGGTGAGCCGCACGTGGGTGTCCCGCCACTCGGTGGCGTAGAGGGATCCCACGTTGTACCCGCCCACGAAGCCGACCTCCTGGTCGACGACCAGCAGCTTCCGGTGCGTCAGCCCGGTGGCCTGCAGCGGGCTGAGCAGCAGGCGGGGGCGCAGCACGGGGAACCGGTAGACGTGCACGTCGGGGTGGAAGCGGTAGAACGAGCGCGGGACCACCAGGTTGCCGAAGCCGTCGTACATCACGTGCACCTGGACACCGCGGGCGGCGGCCGCGTTGACGGCCTCCAGGAAGGCCCGGCCGACCTCGTCGTCCTTCCAGATGAAGGTCTCCAGCAGGACCTGGTGCCGGGCTCCCCGGATCGCGGCGAGCATGTCCCGGTAGAGGTCCTCCCCGTAGGTGTACACCGTGGTCCCGGTGTCCGCGACCGTGTGCTCGAAGGTGCCGGGACGCGGGAAGCCGGAACGCTTGGCGCGCTGGCGGCGCTTGACCGCGTCCGTGGCCACGAGGGTGGCGACCACCGCCGCCTGGACGGCCACCATGCCCGCGGCCGAGCGGAGGGCGATGGAGCGGAGCATGCGGGGACCCGTGGCGCGAGGGGACGTCATCTGCAAAGCGTACCCGGGGCACGGCGGGCGTAGGGTGGCCGCATGAGCGCCGTCCCCGCCCCGCCGCGCGTGGTCGTGCTGACCGCCGAGGGCACGCCCCCGCCGCCCAACGAGGCCGCCCTGCGGCGCCTCGCCGACATCACGGTGGTGACCCGCGAGGGCCTGGCCGGGGCTCTCGCCGGCGACGCGGACCGGCGTCCGGCCGAGGTGCTGCTGCTGTGGGACTTCTTCTCCGACGCGCTCTCCGGGGCCTGGGACGCCGCCACCGCGCTGCGCTGGGTGCACGTGGCCGCCGCCGGGGTGGACGCCGTGCTGTTCCCGGAGCTGCGCGCCTCCGGGGTCCGGCTGACCAACGCCCGCGGGGTCTTCGACCGGCCCGTCGCCGAGTTCGTGCTCGCGGCGGTCCTCGCCCAGGACAAGCAGCTGCACCGCAGCGAGGCGCTGCAGCGGGATCGGCGCTGGGTGCACCGGGAGCTGCGGCGCACCCGGGGCTCCACCGCCCTGGTCGTGGGCACCGGAGGGATCGGGCGGGAGACCGCCCGCCTGCTGCGGGCCGCCGGGATGGCGGTGCGCGGCGCCGGTCGCACGGCCCGTTCGGAGGACCCCGACTTCGGCACGGTCGTCCCCGCGGCCGAGCTGGCCGAGCACGTCGGCTGGGCCGACCACCTGGTGCTGGCCGCGCCCCTGACCGAGCGCACGCGCGGGCTCGTCGACGCCCGGGTCCTCGCCGCGATGCCCCCGCACGGCCACCTCGTGAACGTGGGCCGGGGGCCGCTGGTCGACGAGGACGCCCTCCTGGAGGCGCTCCTGGCGGGACGGCTCGCGGCCGCGACCCTCGACGTCTTCGCCACGGAGCCCCTGCCGCCGGCCCACCCCTTCTGGGCGATGGACGAGGTGCACGTGTCCGCGCACCTGTGCGGCGACGTCGAGGGGTGGCGGGAGGAGCTCGCGGCGCAGTTCGAGGACCACCTCCGGCGCTGGACGGCCGGGGAGCCGCTGCGGCACGAGGTGGACAAGGTGGCCGGCTACGTCCGGTCCTCCTGAGGGAGGGCCGGGGCACGGGGAGGGCACCGCCGTCCCGCGGGAATCGAGGCGGTCGACCGGCGGACCCGGTCCGCCCATGGACGGGGTCCGCGGCGGCCGGGGCGGTGGCGAGCGGCTTGTGGCGAGCGCGGACTGCTGTCAGGCTTGCCTGTGCCACCCTCTGCTGTTCCGGGGCGCGCAACAGCCACCACGACCGTCCGGAGGTGCTCGTGAGCACGCCGATCCCGGCCACACCGGCCGACCCGGACGGGTTGGCCGAGATCGCCGACGCCGTCGTGCGGCTGGGTGAGCAGCTGCGCACCGTCACCGCGGACACCCTGGTCGAGGCGGTGATCCGGCAGGCCGCGGAGACGCTGCCGGGGGCGCGGTGGGCCAGCATCACCACGCTGCGCCACGACACGTTCCGCACCCTGGCCGCCACCGGGGAGAAGGCCCGGCAGGCCGACGCGCTCCAGTACCGGGTGGGCTCGGGCCCGTGCGTGGACGCCCTGCTGGAGGACAGCGTGCACCGCTCCGGGGACCTGGCCCACGACGCCCGCTGGCCGGAGTACGGGGCGCGGGTCGCCCGGGAGCTCGGAGTGCGCAGCGCGCTGGCCTACCGGCTGATCCTGGTCCCGGACCCGGACCTGATCGCCGCGCTGAACCTGTACTCCGACGTCCCCGACGCCTTCGACGACCAGACCGAGTGGGCCGGCACGATGCTGGCCACCCACGCCGCGTGGGCGGTGTCGACGGCGCTCGCCCAGGAACGGGCCGAGAACCTGGAGGTGGCGCTGCGGTCCAACCGGGAGATCGGCACCGCCATCGGGGTGCTGATGACCCAGCACAAGCTCACCCGTCGGCAGGCGCACGAGCTGCTGCGCCTGGCCAGCCAGGACAGCAACCGGAAGATGGCCGAGATCGCCACCGAGGTCGTGGACACCGGGCAGCTCTCGATGCCGCGCCGGCCCGGCCGCCCCGCACCGGGGGCCCGGGGAGACTGAGCCGGCGCTGCGGCCGGCGTGTCCCCGGACCGCGAACGGCGGGGCCGCCCACGGGATCCCGTGGGCGGCCCCGCCGTTCGCTCGGTGCCGCCGTGGTCAGGCGGGCGAACCGTGCTGGACGATCAGCGCCGGCCCCGCCGGCTGCGCCAGGCGCTCCCGGGCGGTCCGGGCCGCCGCCACGAGGTGCTCCAGGGTGGCCCTCGTCTCCTCGTAGCCGCGGGTCTTCAGGCCGCAGTCCGGGTTGACCCACAGGGTCCGTGCCGGCACGTGCTCGAGCGCCCGCTCGAGCAGCTGCTCGATCTCCTCCTGCGCGGGCACCCGCGGGGAGTGGATGTCCCACACGCCGGGGCCGATCCCGCGGGAGAAGCCGGCGGCCTCCAGGTCCGTGAGCACCTCCATCCGGGAGCGGGCCGCCTCGATGCTCGTGACGTCGGCGTCCAGGCCGTCGATCGCCCCGACGACCTCGCCGAACTCGGAGTAGCACAGGTGGGTGTGGACCTGGGTCTCGTCCCGCACGCCCGAGGTGGCCAGGCGGAACGCGTCCACCGACCAGCGGAGGTACGCCTGCTGGTCGGCCCGGCGCAGCGGCAGCAGCTCCCGCAGGGCCGGCTCGTCGACCTGGATGATCCCGATCCCGGCGGCCTCCAGGTCCGCGACCTCGTCCCGCAGCGCCAGCGCCACCTGCCGCGCCGTCTGCTCCAGCGGCTGGTCGTCGCGCACGAAGGACCACGCGAGGATCGTGACCGGGCCGGTCAGCATGCCCTTGACGGGCCGGTCGGTGAGGGACTGGGCGTGGCCGATCCACGGGACCGTGAACGCCTCGCCGCGCAGCCCCGCGCCCTCCCGGCTGACGTCGCCCCACAGGATCGACGGGCGGGTGCAGCGGGAGCCGTAGGACTGCACCCAGCCGTGCACGGTGGTCGCGAAGCCGTCCAGGTGCTCGGCGAAGTACTGCACCATGTCGTTGCGCTCGGCCTCGCCGTGCACCAGCACGTCGAGCCCCAGCTCCTCCTGCAGCCGCACCACCCGCTCGATCTCCTCGCGCAGGAACCCGTCGTACTGGGCGTCCGTGATGGACCCGGCGCGGTGCCGGGCGCGGGCGGCGCGGACCTCGGCGGTCTGCGGGAAGGAGCCGATGGTCGTGGTGGGGAGCGGGGGCAGGGGACCGGACGCCGTGAAGGCCCGGCCCTCCTGGGCGGCGCGGCGCACCTCGGCGGGGGCGCGGCCGATCTCGGCGGGAGTCAGGGACGCGGCCCGCTCGCGCACCGCGGCGTCCCGGACCCCCGGGGCGCCCTCGCGGGAGCGGCGGGCCGCGGTGGCCTCGGCCAGCTGGTCCGCGACCGGCCCACGACCCGCGGCGAGACCGCGGGCCAGGGTGACGATCTCGCCGACCTTCTGGTCGGCGAAGGCGAGCCAGCTGCGCAGCAGCGGGTGCAGCCGGGTCTCCTCGGCCACGTCGTGCGGGACGTGGAACAGGGAGGTGGAGCTGGCCACGGCGACCCGGGCGCCGGCGCGGACCAGGTCCTCCAGCTCGTCGAGCCGGCCGGCCAGGTCGGCCCGCCACACGTTGCGCCCGTCGACCGCCCCGGCCACGAGCACCGGGGCGCCCTCGTCCGCGAACAGCGCCAGCTCCGCGGGCGCGGGGGCCGCGCCCTTGACCAGGTCCAGGTGCACGGCCTCGACCCCGCTGCGGGCCAGCGGGCGCAGCAGGGCGCCCGGGGAGCCGTAGGAGGTGGTGACGAGCAGCCGCGGCCGCCCGGGCGCGGCCGTGAGCGCCGTGTAGGCCTCCTGCACGGCCGCGGCGAGCCGCGCGGCGGGCACGTCCTGGTCGGCCACGAGCGCCGGCTCCTCCAGCTGCACCCACGGGGCACCGGCCGCGGCGAGCTCGTCGAGCAGCCGGGCGTACACCGGGAGCAGATCGGCGAGCCGCTGCAGGGGGTCGAAACCCGCGGGGGCGTCGTCGTCGGGCTTGGCCAGGAGCAGGTAGGAGACGGGGCCCACGAGGACGGGGCGGACGGTGAAGCCGTGCTCGGCGGCGCGGCGGACGTCGGCCACGAGCCGGCCGGCGGAGGCGGTGAAGGGCGTCCCGGGGCCGATCTCGGGGACCAGGTAGTGGTAGTTGGTGTCGAACCACTTGGTCAGCTCCAGCGGTGCCCGCCCGGCGTCGCCGCGGGCCAGCACGAAACCGGCGTCCAGGTCCAGGCGCCCGTCCGCCCCGGCCAGGTCCGCGAAGCGGGACGGGACCGCCCCGAGGGCCACGGTGGTGTCGAGGACCTGGTCGTAGAGGGGGAAGGCCGCGGGCAGGGACGCGTCCTGCGCGCCCAGGCCCAGCTCCATCAGCCGGCGGTAGGTGGCCAGCTGCAGCTCGCCGGCGGCGGTCTCGAGCTCCTCGCGGGTCGAGCGCCCGGCCCAGTAGGCCTCGAGGGCCTGCTTCAGCTCGCGGCGACGGCCGATCCGGGGGTAGCCGGTGATGGTGGCGGCGGGGAAGGGGACGGCAGAGGTGGTCGTGCTCATGGGTGTGCTCCTCGGCAGGTCTGGGAAGAGATTCGGGAAAAGGTGCGGGCAGAGATCGGGGAAGAGGTGCGGGACGGCGGCCGGGCCGGGCGGCGTCCCTCGCCGCTCAGGCGGGCAGCAGGTCCGGCAGGGCCGCCGGCTGGTGGGGCACGCGCGGCAGGTCCACGCGCTCCAGCAGGTCCAGGGCGGCCCGGTGCTCGTTGAAGGTGTAGAGGTGCAGCCCGGGCGCCCCGGCGTCGAGGGCCGCGCGGGCGAGGCGGGTCGCGAAGGCCACGCCCGCCCGGTGCCGCTCGGCGGGGCCGGCGGCCCCCTCCAGGGCCGCGGCCAGGCCCGGGTGGGGCCGGAGCCCGGCGAGCCGGCAGAGCGTGGCCAGCCGCCGCGGCTCCGTGACCGGCATGATGCCCGGCACGATCGGGATCGTCACCCCGGCGGCCCGGGCGGAGGCCACGAGGCGCTCGTAGCGCTGCGGGCGGAAGTAGACCTGAGTGATCGCGAAGTCGGCCCCGGCGCGCTGCTTGGCCAGCAGCACCTCGATGTCGTGGCGGAAGGACGGCGACTCGGGGTGCCGGGTCGGGTAGGCGGCCACGCCCACGGCGAGCCGTCCGCCGGCGAGGGACGCGGTGCGGCGCTGCTCGACCTCGCGCACCAGCTCCACCAGGTCCCCTGCGTGGGCCAGCTCGCCGGGCTCGGCGCCCGGCTCCAGGTCACCGCGCAGGGCCAGGACGCCCCGGACCCCGCGGTGGAGCAGGGAGGCGACGGTCTCCTCCAGCTCGGCCCGCGTGCTGCCCACGCACGTGAGGTGCGCCACGGGCCGCAGGCCGGTGCGGGTCAGGAGGTGGTCCAGCAGCGCCAGCGACCCGGCCCGCCGCGGGGCATCCCCGCTGTAGGTCACGGCGACGTGGTCGGGGCGGGTGGGCTCGAGCTCCTCGATGGTCCGCAGCAGCGTCTCGGCGCTCGCCGCGCAGCGCGGTGGATAGAGCTCGTAGGACAGCGACGGCGGTGGTGCCGTCCGGTCGGGTGGTCGTCTCACAGAACCTCCTGGGGTCACCCCGAGGGAGGGCGCCGGCCGTCCCGGGGCGGACCCGGGAGGCTGCGACAGCTCCATCGGTCCTGGCGGGAGCACCGTTCCGCGGCCCCGTGGGGCTGCGGATGGTTGCTGCGGCGTCGACGAGCCAGGTCTCTCGGCCGCTCTGGATAGATGCAGGACCCATTCCAGCGGGTGCCCCGGGCGGGTGCCAAGTCCGGCGGCGCAGAAGACGCCGGTGCGCCGACTGTGACGGCGGGCGCGTCACGCGGCGCAACATCGCCACCGGGCGGCGCGGGACCCGCGCGGCCGGCGCGGCACCGCCGCCGTGCACCGGTTCGCAGGGCGCCCGCTCGCGGTGATAAAGAACGTGCCCGCCGCGACGATCCCAGGAATGAGAACCCATGCCCAGTTCGCCCCGCATCGTGGCGGTCGTCCCGTGCCACAACGAGGAGGCCGCGATCGCGAAGGTCGTCACCGATCTGCACGCCACGGTCCCCGGCATCGAGGTCCACGTCTACGACAACTGCTCGACCGACGGCACCGCCGAGGCCGCGCGGCGGGCCGGCGCGCACGTGCGGCGCGAGGAGGAGAAGGGGAAGGGCAACGTGGTGCGGCGGGCCTTCGCGGACCTCGACGCCGACGTCTACCTGCTCATCGACGGCGACGACACCTACGACGTGGCCGACGCGCCCCGGATGATCGCGACCCTGCTGGGGGGCCCCTACGACCACGTGCTCGGGGTGCGCCGCCAGGTCAGCGGCACGGCCTACCGGGCCGGCCACGAGTCCGGCAACCGGTTCTTCAACACCCTCGTCACCTTCGCCTTCCGCCGGCAGGTCACCGACATGCTCAGCGGCTACCGGGTCTTCTCGCGGCGCTTCGTGAAGTCCTTCCCGGCGCTGTCCCGGGAGTTCGAGATCGAGACCGAGCTGACCGTGCACGCCGTCAACGCCCGCGTGCCGCAGACCGAGGTGGAGGTGGGCTTCCGGGACCGGGCCGAGGGCAGCGAGAGCAAGCTGCGGACCTACCACGACGGTTTCCGGATCCTGGGCATCTTCGCCCAGCTGCTCTTCCAGGAACGCCCCTTCCTGGTGACCGGCGCCGCCTCGTGCGCCCTGTTCGTGCTCGGCCTGGTCCTGGGCCTGCCCGTGGTGGTGGAGTTCGCGGGCACCGGGCTGGTGCCCCGATTCCCGACGGCGTTCCTGGCCGCGTCCCTCATGGTGCTGGCCGGGGTGTTCCTGCTGATGGGCGTCCTGCTGCACGGGCAGGCGAGGATCCGCCGGGAGACCTCCCGGCTGTTCTACCTGCGCCAGCCGGCCCCGCCCTGGAGCGGTGCGGCCGACGCCGGCCGTCCTGCCCCGGCCGCTGTGGAGGAGCGCGGGTGAGCACAGGCGGGGGCATCGGCGGTTCTCCGGTGGCGCTGCGCCCCTGACCTGCATCGGCGGGGACGGACGTCACGATCCGATCTCGGAGCTGGCCGCACGGACCCGCCGGACGTAGCCTTTAACAACCAACAGGTTGATCAAGGAAAACGTTGACAAACACCGTGGATGACGACGACCTGCTCGACCGGGCCTTCCTTGCTCTCGCCGACCCGGTCCGGCGGCGGATCGTCGCCCGGCTCAGCCGGGGCCCGGCCACGGTCACCGAACTGGCGGAACCTTTCGCGATCTCCAAGCAGGCGGTCTCGAAGCACATCCAGGTCCTCGAGCAGGCGCAGCTCGTCACGCGCACCCGTGACGCCCAGCGGCGGCCCGTCCACCTGGACCCCGCACGGCTGGAGGCGCTCACCGCCTGGATCGACCGGTACCGGCTGGTCCGGGAGGAGCAGTTCCGCCGCCTCGACGCCGTGCTCGACACCCGCGCCGCACCCCGCGGCGCGCACCGGGAGGAGCCCACCATGGGACACGCCCTGCACCTGACCGTCCCCGACGACGTGCCGTACATCGACTTCGAGCGGGACTTCGACTTCCCCGTGGCGGAGGTCTACCGCGCCCACGCCGACCCCGAGCTGTTCCGGCAGTGGATCGGCCCGCGCGGGCTGCGGACCCGGATCGACGGCTTCGAGTTCCGCGCCGGCGGTGCCTACCGCTTCGTCCAGCGCGGCGAGGACAGCGCCGAGGAGCACGCCTTCCGCGGCGTGTTCCACACGGTGCGCGAGAACGAGCTGGTCGTCCAGACCTTCGAGTACGAGGGCTGGCCCGACGCGGTCGACCTCGAGTACCTGCGCTTCGAGGACCTGGGCGGCGGCCGGTGCCGGCTGCGCGGGCACACCGTCCACGCCTCGCAGGAGGCCCGCGACGGGATGGTCGGCTCCGGCATGGAGAAGGGCATGGCCGAGGGCTACGAGCGGCTCGAGGAGCTGCTGGCCGGGCTGCTCGGCGGACAGGGAGGCTGAGCGTGGACTGGACCCTCGAGGTGGTGCTGGTGCCGGTGCGCGACGTCGACCGGGCCGTGGAGTTCTACCGGGACCAGGTCGGCTTCCGCCTCGACCACCACACCAGCACCGAGCAGATGGACATCGCCCAGCTGACCCCGCCCGGGTCCGGCTGCTCCATCGTGGTGGGCAACCTCCCCGCCCACCGGGAGATGGCCCCCGGATCCCTGCGCGGGCTCCAGCTGGTGGTCGCGGACGCCCGGGCGGCCCGGGAGGAGCTGCTGTCCCGGGGCGTGGAGGTCAGCGGGATCACGGTGCTCGACGAGCGGGACGGCGGCACGGTCTTCAGCTTCAGCGATCCCGACGGCAACTCCTGGGCGGTGCAGGAGCTGCGGGTCCGCGCCGAGCGGCCGCTGATCCCGCCCGAGCACCGTCTCTGACACCGGCCCTGACGGCGTTGCTGACGGGGCTTCCGGCGCCGGTTCCGGCGCGGCCTCCGGTCCCGACCGGGGCCTGTCCCGGGGCACGTCGTGCGGCGCGGCCGGGGGCGGCGTGCCGCCGGTCAGTCCCGCCCGGCGTGCTCGGCCCGGCGGCCGAGCAGCTTCGAGGCCAGCGCGATGAGCAGCACCAGAGCGGCGGTCAGCAGCAGCTGGCCGCGCACGGCGTCGTCGAGCAGGCCGAGCAGCAGGATGCCGGCGAGGATCGCCAGCGCCAGCCAGGACAGCCACGGGAAGGCCCACATCCGCAGCGGCAGCTCGGTCCCGTCCCGGTCCGCGCGGCGGCGCAGCACGATCTGGGAGACGAGGGCAAGCCCCCAGACCACGAGGCAGGTGGCGCCGACCGTGTTGAGCATCCACAGCAGCACGGTCTCGGGCCACAGGTAGTTCAGCACCACCGCCCCGAAGCCGAAGGCCACGGAGACGAGCACCGCCGTCCGGGGCACCCCTCGGGCGGAGACGTCGGCGAAGGCCCGCGGGGCGGACCCGCGGCGGGCCAGCGAGTACAGCATCCGGGACGAGCCGTAGACGTTGGCGTTGAGCGCCGAGAGCAGTGCCAGGATGATGATCACGGCCATCACCACGTCGGCGCCCGGCACCCCGGCGCGCTCCAGCACGGCCACGAAGGGGCTCACGGAGAGCTGCTCGTCGTCCCACGGCAGCACCAGCACCATCACGGTCACCGCGCCCACGTAGAAGACGAGGATGCGGACCAGGATGGTGCGCACGGCCCGCGCCACGTTGTGCTGCGGGTCCTCGGTCTCCGCGGCCGCGATGGTCACCAGCTCCGTGCCGCCGAACGCGAAGATCACCACGAGCAGCGCGGCTGCGACCCCGGTGAGCCCGTTGGGCAGGAAGCCGCCGTGCGCGGTGAGGTTGCCGAGCCCGGGGGAGGGCACGTCGGTCAGGCCCAGCAGCACGGCCAGACCGACCCCCAGGAACGCCAGCACGGCGAGCACCTTCATCAGGGCGAACCAGAACTCGGTCTCCCCGAGGGTGCGCACCTTCACCAGGTTGACCGCCGTGAACACCACCATGAACAGCAGCGCCAGCACCCACTGCTCGGCCACCGGCCACAGCTCCGTCAGCAGCTGGGCCGCGGCCGTGGCCTCCGCCGCGACCACCACCACGATCTGCGCCCACCACAGCCAGCCGAGGGTCCGGCCCACGGTGCGGCCCATGGCCTTCTCGGCGTAGGTGGAGAAGGCGCCCGGGGACGGGTCCGCGGCAGCCATCTCGCCCAGCGCCCGCATCACCAGTACGAGCAGCACGCAGGCCACCAGGAAGGACAGCAGCACCGCCGGCCCCGCCGTGCGGATCGCGGCGCCGGTGCCGATGAACAGGCCGGTGCCGATCGCGCTGCCCAGGGCCATCATCACCAGGTGACGCGCCTTGAGGTGGGTGCCGGGCGCGGGCCCGGACGGTGCGGCCGGGCGCGCCGGGGCGGACTCGGCCCGGGTCCAGGAGGAAGGGGAACTCATGGGCATCCAGGGTATCGGACCCCGGCGCTGCCGGGCGGCGGGCCCGGATGCGTGCGCCCGGTCACGGACCGCTAGACTTGCACGGTACGAGCCCCTGGGCCTCCATCCTGCCGGCGCGGCGCCGCCTCGAGCGTGCGGACAGGACCGGGTCGACACAGGGGCGTTGTCGTGCCCGGCCGGGGCGAGCCTCCGCCGGGCCCCGCGGGAGAGCTCCCGCGTCATCCAGGCAGGAGAGTCCGTCAATGCCAGCAATCGTGATCGTCGGCGCCCAGTGGGGCGACGAGGGCAAGGGCAAGGCCACCGACCTGCTCGGCGGCCGCGTCGACTACGTGGTCAAGCCCAACGGCGGCAACAACGCCGGGCACACCGTGGTGGTGGGCGGGGACAAGTTCGAGCTGAAGCTCCTGCCGGCGGGGATCCTCAGTCCCAACGCCGTCCCCGTGATCGGCAACGGCGTCGTCGTCAATCCCCAGGCCCTCTTCGAGGAGCTCGACGGCCTGGAGGCGCGCGGGGCGGACACCTCGCGGCTGCGGCTCTCCGCGAACGCCCACCTGGTGGCCCCCTACCACCAGACCATGGACCAGGTCAGCGAGCGCTTCCTCGGCAAGCGGGCGATCGGCACCACCGGGCGCGGCATCGGCCCGGCCTACATGGACAAGGTCGGCCGGCTGGGCATCCGCGTGCAGGACGTCCTGGACGAGTCGATCCTGCGGCAGAAGATCGAGGGCGCGCTGCGGCAGAAGAACGAGCTGCTGGTGAAGCTCTACAACCGCCGGGACATCGACGTCGAGGAGGTCGTGCAGTACTTCCTGGGCTACGCCGAGCGGCTGGCCCCGATGATCGTGGACTCCACCTACCTCCTCAACCAGGCCCTCGACGAGGACAAGGTCGTGCTCATGGAGGGCGGCCAGGCCACCTTCCTCGACGTGGACCACGGCACCTACCCGTTCGTGACCTCCTCCAACCCCACGGCCGGCGGCGCGTCCGTGGGCTCGGGCATCGGCCCCACCCGCATCACCCGCGCGATCGGGATCATCAAGGCCTACACCACCCGGGTGGGCGCCGGCCCGTTCCCCACGGAGCTGTTCGACGAGATGGGCGAGCGGCTGCGCACCACCGGCGGCGAGTTCGGCGTGAACACCGGCCGCCCGCGCCGCACCGGCTGGTACGACGCCGTGATGGCCCGCCACGCCTCCCGGATCAACGGCTTCACCGACTACTTCCTCACCAAGCTCGACGTCCTCACGGGCATCGAGCGGATCCCGGTGTGCGTGGCCTACGACGTCGACGGCGTGCGCCACGACGAGATGCCGATGACCCAGACGGAGTTCCACCACGCCAAGCCGATCTTCGAGCACTTCGACGGCTGGACGGAGAACATCACCGGCTGCCGCTCCCTGGAGGACCTGCCGGTCAACGCCCGCGCCTACGTGGAGGCGCTCGAGTCGATGAGCGGCACCCGGATGTCGGCCATCGGCGTGGGCCCGGACCGCGACGACACCATCGTGGTCCGCGACCTCATCGACTGACCCCTCGCGCCGAGGTGGCACGTGGCGGCGACCGGAGCGCGCGGTCGCCGCCACGTGCCACCTCGGCGCAGGAGCGCGGGGTCAGACGAGGACGAGCACCACCCAGACGCCGAGCGCGCCGAGCACGAGCACGGCGAGCGCGGTGGCCAGCACCGCCCCTGCCTCCGGGGCCGACTCCTCCCGGGAGATCCCGCGGGCACTGCGCGCGTACCGCGGCCGCTGGGTCAGGTAGATCGACCCGGCCGTGAGCACTGCCAGCCCGAAGAGCACCAGCACGAACGGCCCGTGCTGGGGGAGCCAGCGCAGGAAGACCGCCGAGACCACCACGAAGGACATCAGGGTCCGCCCCCAGGCCATGGTGGTCCGCTCGGGCTGCAGGCCCTGGTCCGCGTGCGGGCGCTCCGGCGGCGGGGCGGGCCGGGGGCTCCGCGGGCGCGCCATCTCAGCCCTGCAGAACGACGACGACGAGCACTCCCGCCGCGATCGCCCCGCCCACCGCGAGCACCGGCGCGATCAGGGGCAGGGGCAGCGGGGCCCCGCGCCGCATGCTCCGCTCGACCCCGATCCAGCGGAACGTGGCGCCCGCGCTGACCAGCATGCTCAGCACCAGCAGGACGACCGCGAGGAACGTGCGGACGGCCTCGTCGAACAGGTCCGCGGTGAACGCCTCGATCGCGATCCCGCCGGCCAGGAACGCCAGCGCGGTCCGGATCCAGGCGAGGAACGTGCGCTCGTTGGCCAGGGTGAACCGGGGGTCGGGGTTCTCCCCGCCGCCGAGCACCCGCTCGGTCAGCCGGCGCCGTCCCGGGGTTCCCGGCTGCTCGCCCATCGTCCGCCCTCCGCTCGCCCGGTCGTTCCACGGCCCATCCTGTCACGGGGCCCCGCCCGCGCCGGGGCGGCGGGGACGGCACTGTTGTCCGGATCACGTCCGCGCCATACCCTGGGACTCCCTCCGACCCCCCTGAGGAGCCCCCCATGGAACATGCCCGCACCGCACGTCTGACCTCCGCACTCGCCCTGGCGGCCCTGCTCGCCGCCGGCGGCGCCGTCACCGCGCCCGCCACCGCCGTGGGCGAGGGCCCCAACCCCGGCAACGGCCAGTACACGACCGCCCACCTCAGCACCTACGAGGACCTGGCCGCGCAGCTGCAGGACCAGGACGCGCGCCAGGACGCGCTCGAGCTGAAGGTCATCGGCCAGTCCGTCAAGGGCCGGGACCTCTACCTCGCCGAGTACGTCTCCGATCCCGAGAACCCCACGATCCTGTACCTGACCCAGCAGCACGGCAACGAGCAGCTCACCACCGAAGGGGCGCTCAGCTTCATCAAGGCCCTGGGCACCGGCAAGTCCGCCGACCTGCTCCAGAACGTGAACATCCTCGTGGTGCCCATGCTCAACCCGGACGGCGCGATGGGCGACGTCGACTTCCCGCTCGACGACTACCTGGCCAAGGACCGCCACCTCACCCGGTACAACGCCAACGGGATCGACCTCAACCGCGACCACGTCGCGCGCACGCAGCCCGAGACGCGGGCGCTGCACGAGAACGTGCTGGGCGCCTACGACATCGACTACATGATCGACCTGCACCACCAGGGCACGCAGCCCGAGGTGGACGGGGAGCTCGTCTCCGGCTCGATCCTGTACCCGACGACGCCGCACGCCGACCCCGAGCTCGTCCGGCGCTCGCAGCAGCTCGGCGCCGTGGTGCACGCCGCGATCGAGCCCACCGGCTGGGGCCGGCTCGGCAAGTACGTCGGCGGGACGGCCGAGACCATCAGCCGCAACGGGATCGCGGTCGAGTACGGGGTGGCCACGCTGCTGTTCGAGATGCGCGGGATGTCCGACCACTACCGCGAGGACTACATCCTCGGCGCCCGCAGCAACGGCTACCTGATCCGCCAGACGGTGCTGACCCTCACGGAGACGGCCCGGGCGATCGGGGACGGGTCGATCGGGACCGCCGACACCAGCTTCTGGGAGACGCTGCCGGAGCAGACCACCCGCACGGAGTGACGGCGGCGGCGCGGAACGCCCGGCGTCGGGCGGCCCGCGCACCCGGCCCTGCGTGGGCCGTGGCGCGGGCGGGACCGGGCGGTCCCGCCCGCGCGCGGCGGCGGATACAGTGGGCGCAGCGGCGCCGCCGGCGCACCGCGCCGGGGCGCCCCGGACCCGCCGCCGCACCGAGGAGAGACCGTGAAGATCGCCGTCGGACAGTTCGCGCCCACCGCGGACACGGCCGAGAACCTGCAGACCATGCGCCGGATGGCCGGTGAGGCCGCCGCCGCCGGCGCGGAGCTCGTCGTGTTCCCCGAGGAGGCCATGTTCTCCGAGCGGCTCATCGGGGAGCTGTTCGAGGAGCTGGTGCTGCGCGGGTGGTCCGGCTTCGTCCAGCAGCTGTCCTTCCTGGCCGCGCAGACGGGCGTGGCCGTGATCGCCGGTGGCTACGAGGCCTCCGCCGACGGCCGGCCCTACAACACGCTCGTGGCGGTGGACGGACAGGGGGCGATCCTCGGCACGTACCGCAAGCTCCACCTCTACGACGCGTTCAGCCACCGGGAGTCCGACCGGATCCGGCCGGGGGACAAGGGCGTGACGGTGGTGCGGATCGGTGAGCTCTCGGTCGGCATGATCACCTGCTACGACCTGCGCTTCCCCGAGATCTGCCGTGCCGTGGTCGACGCCGGGGCGCAGCTGCTGACCGTGCCCGCCGCCTGGTTCGCCGGGGAGCACAAGGTGGACCACTGGCAGGCGCTGCTCAAGGCCCGCGCCATCGAGAACACGGCCTGGGTGGCGGCCGCGGACACCTGCGCCGAGCACACGGTCGGCCGCTCCGCCGTCCTGGACCCGCTCGGCGTGGTCGTGGCCGAGGCCGGGGAGGAGGAGGCGGTGCTCACCGCCGACGTCACCGCGGAGCGCATCGACGAGGTGCGCCGGACCGTGCCCGTGCTCGCCAACCGCCGGTTCGGCCCGGCCCCGCTCATCCCGGAGGACTGACCTCGTGGTCGCCGCCGCCCGGGCGCCCGGCCTCCCGCCCGATCTCCCGCCCGAGGACGTCGTGCGGTCCGTGCTGCGGCCCCGCACCGTGGTGGCGCTGTTCGCCGGGCTGTCCGTGCTGTTCGGCGCCGTCTTCGCCCTCATGGTGCCGGTGGCCTGGGGCCCGGACGAGGGCGCCCACTTCCACCGTGCGTTCCAGGTCTCCGAGGGAGGTCTTGCCCCCGAGCGGCTGCCCGACGACGGGCCCTACCCCGTCTACGGCGGCGAGGCGCCCGCCAGCGCGACCCGCTTCATCGGAGGCTTCGGCGGGCCGCCGGGATCCACGGAGCACCGGTCGGACCCGCTGTTCGTCCCGTCCGAGGCCCGCCGGCAGGCGCTCGCCGAACCCCTGAACGGGGAGACGGTGACGGCGTGGTTCCCGAACACGGCCGCGTACTCGCCGGTTCCCTACCTGCCCGCAGCACTCGGGGCGCGGCTCGCCGCCGCGGCCGACCTCGGCGTGGGCGGCGCCTGGACCCTGATGCGGATGCTGCAGGTCCTGTCATACACGGCGGTGGCCGCGGTGGGGCTGTGGTCCCTGCGGCGCACGCGGTTCTTCTGGGTGGGCTTCTGCGTGGCGCTGCTGCCCACCGCCCTCTACCAGTCGGCGGTGATCTCCGCGGACTCGGTGACCAACGCCGTCGTCTTCACATTCACCGCCCTGGTGCTGCGGGCCACCGTGCTGGACCGCTCCCCGGAGCCGGTCTCCCGGGCCGAGCTGGCGGTCCTGCTCGTGGGCGCGACCGCCCTCCCGCTCATGAAGCCCACCTACGTGATCCTGTCGTTGCTGCTGCTGGCGGTCCCCCTGCGCAAGTACCCGCTGCCGCGCCTCGCCGGCCGAGGGCCGGTCCCGGCCGCCCTGCTGCTCGGCGGGTGCCTGGTGCTGACCTTCGGGGCCTTCGCGTGGTGGATGTGGCTGGCCTCGGGGACGGCCGAGGCCATGGGCCTGCTCCGCGGAGCGGCGGAGCGGCACACGGTGCGGCCCGGTGACCAGCTGGCCTTCGTCCTGGGTGAGCCCTTGGCGGTCCTGGGCGTGGCGGCGCGGACGATCCTGACGCTGGACTGGGTCTACGCGGCCAGCTTCGTGAGCCAGATGGGCTACGGGCTCGGGGAGAACGTCAACGGACCGTTCATCGGCGCCGTGTGCTGGCTCGTCGCCGCGGGCGCCGCGTTCTTCCACGGCCCTCGGGGTGTCGCGTCGCGCCGGCTGACGGCGTGGTTCGCGGGGGTCCTGCTGCTCAACGTCGCGGCGATCTTCGGCACGCTCTACCTCAGCTTCGCCCCGGTGGAGTCCGGGATCGTCAACGGTGTGCAGGGCCGCTACTTCGTCCCGCTCGCCCTGCTGCTGCTCGGGACGCTGGTGCCGCTGGTGCGCGCCCGGTTCCCCGCCGCGCCGGCGGCCCTGCGCCGGGTGGACACCATGATCCTGGTGCTCGTCCCGCTCTCGGCCGTGCTGGCCGTGGCCGGCTACGCCACGGTGATGCACGTCACCGGCCACTATGCCCTTCCCTGACCGACCGCACCGACGACCTCTGGAGGACCCCGTGGACGACGACCGCTCCGACTCCCCACCGCGCCCGGACCGCTCCGGCGGTCCGCACGGGCCCGGCGGCGCGCCGGGCCCCGGCGGGTCCGCCGCCACCGGCGGCTACGGCCCGCCGCCCCCGTGGGGGCCGCCCCCGTCGTGGGAGCGCTTCGCCGCGGGCCGCAGCCACGCCGACACCGCGCTGATCCTGGGCATCCTCAGCGTGGTGGTGCTGCCGCTGCTGGGTCCCTTCGCGATCTGGCAGGCGCGCGAGGCCGAGAAGCTCGGCACCCCGGCCACCCCGGGGCGGGTGCTCGGCTGGGTCGGGACGGTCCTGCTCGCCGTCATCGGGATCTTCCTCGTCCTGTGGCTGATCGCGGTGGTGTTCCTGATCAGCTCCGGCGGAGGCGGCTGAGCCGGGCCCGGCTCACCAGATGCTGACGCGCTCGGCCTCCGGCAGCCACAGCCCGTCCGACTCCTCGACGCCGAAGGCCTCGTAGAAGGCGGGCACGTTGCGCACCGTCTGGTTGGCCCGGAACTCGTTGGGGGAGTGCGGGTCGGTGGCGATGCGGTGGCGCAGCGCCTCGTCGCGGGACTTCTGCTGCCACACGTAGGCCCAGGACAGGAACAGCCGCTGCTCGGGGGTGTAGCCGTCGATCAGCTCCCCGGGCCCGACGGCGCTGTGCTCCGCCCGGGACATCCGCCAGGCCTTGTGCGCGATCGTCAGCCCGCCCAGGTCCCCGATGTTCTCGCCCAGGGTCAGCTCCCCGTTGACGCTCGTGCCCTCGTCCTGCAGCTGCTCCGGGACCAGCCGGTCGTACTGGCGCACCAGCTCCGCGGTGCGCTCCTCGAACGCCCGCCGGTCGGCGTCGGTCCACCAGTTGCGCAGCCGGCCGTCGCCGTCGCAGGTGGAGCCCTTGTCGTCGAAGCCGTGGCCGATCTCGTGGCCGATCACGGAGCCGATCGCGCCGTAGTTCACGGCGTCGTCGGCGTTCTCGTCGAAGAACGGGGGCTGGAGGATCGCGGCCGGGAAGACGATCTCGTTGCGCAGCGGGTGGTAGTAGGCGTTGACCGTCTGCGGGGTCATCAGCCACTCGTGCTTCTCCACCGGCCGGCCGGCCTTCCGGACCAGCTCGGCGAGCCGGAACTCCGTGGTGCGGACCCGGTTGCCCACGAGGTCCTCGGGGTCGATCCGCAGGGAGGAGTAGTCCTTCCACCGCTCCGGGTAACCGATCTTCGGGGTGAACTGGGAGAGCTTCTTCAGCGCCTCCTGCCGGGTCTGCTCGGTCATCCAGTCCAGGCCGGTGATCGAGACGCGGTAGGCCTCCAGGAGGTTGGCCACGAGCTCGTCCATCCGCTCCTTGGCGGTGGGGGAGAAGTGGGCGGCCACGTAGAGCTCGCCCACGGCCTCGCCGAGGACCCCGTTGACCAGCTCCACCCCGCGCTTCCACCGGTCCTTCAACCGCGGGGTGCCGGAGAGCACGGTGCCGTAGAACGCGAAGTCCTCCGCCACGAACGCCGAGGACAGGCAGGCGGCGCGCGCGGAGACCAGGTGCCAGCGGGCCCAGGCCCGCCACGCCGGCAGCAGCTCGTCGGCGAGCAGCTCCTCGACGCCCGTGAAGAAGGACGGCTGGGCGTTGACCACCGTGCGCAGGGCCGACACGGGCAGCTCCGCGCCCTCGGCGAGCAGCGCCCAGTCCAGGACCGTGGTGGTCCCGGCGAGCTCTTCGAAGCCCATGGGGTTGTACATCTTGGTGAGGTCGCGGACCGTGACCTTGTCCCAGTGGTGGGAGGCGATCCGGGTCTCGAGCTCCACGACGGCGCGGGCCTGCTCGGCGGCGTCCTCCACACCGGCCAGGGACAGCATGGAGCGCACGTGGTCCTGGTACTTCTCCCGGATCGCGGCGTGCTGGGCGTCCCGGTAGTACTCCTCGTCGGGCAGGCCGAGGCCCGACTGGCCGACGAAGACGAGGTTGCGCTCGGGGTCGCCCGGATCGGCGTCGACGTCGACACCCACGAGCCCGCCCACGCCCCGGCGGATCATCCGCCCGAAGTGGCGCACGAGGGCGGGCACGTCGGTCACCGCGTCGACCTCGTCGAGGTCCGGGGCCAGCGGCGAGGCCCCGAGCGCCTCGATCCGCTCCTCGTCCATGAAGGACGCGTAGAGGTTGGCGATCTTGGACTCGATCGCGTCCGGGTCCCCGGCCTCGGCCCGGGTGATGAGCTCGCGCACGGCGGCCTCGGCCTGGTCCCGCAGCTCGATGAACGCGCCCACCGAGGGCTTGTCGTCGGGGATCTCGGTGCGGCGCTGCCAGGTCCCGTTGACGTGCCGGTAGAGGTCGTCCTGGGGGCGGACGGAGCGGTCGAAGCCGGAGAGGTCGAACACCGTGGAAGTCGCCGTAGAAGTCATGGCCCCCACGTTAACGTCCGTCCGGCGGCGCGGCAGGTCTTTTCCCCGACCGCTTAACCCGTGCCGCTCAGCCCGTGCCGCTCAGCCCGTGCCGCTCAGCCCGTGCGGCGGCTCAGGGCCGGACGCCGGTGAAGCGGGGGCGGCGCTTCTGCTGGAACGCGGCGAAGCCCTCGGCGTAGTCGGCGCTGCGGCACAGCTCGCCCTGCACCCGGTTCTCGTGCTCCACGGACTCCCACAGGCCCAGCCGCTGGTCGCGGATCTGGGCCACGAGCTCCCGGGAGGCCAGGAACGCCCCGGTGGCGCCCTCGGCCACCGCGGCGGCCTTCGCCCGGGTGAGCTCGAGCAGCTCCTCGCGCGGCACCGACCGGCTGAACAGCCCGGAGCGCACGGCCTCGGCGCCGCTCATCAGCTCCGCGGTGTAGATCAGGTCCAGGGTCCGGTGGGCCCCGAGCCGCTCGGTGAACAGGGCGTGCCCGCCGGAGTCGAGGGTCGCGCCGAGGTTGGCGAAGGGGGAGCCGATCTTCGCGTCCTCGGCCACGTAGACCACGTCGGTGGCGATCGCCAGGCCCAGCCCCACCCCCAGGCACGCCCCCTGCACGGCGGCGAAGGTCGGCGCCGGGAAGCGGCTCATCGTGCGCAGCAGCGGGGTGACCTTCCCGGCGAGGTACCCGTAGGCGTCGTCGGAGGCGGGGTCCACGGCGGAGATGTCCCGGCCGGCGCAGAAGCCGCGGCCCTCACCGCGCAGCACGAGCGCCCGGACGCCGGCCCGCTCGGCCTCGGCGTAGGCCTCGCCCAGCTCGGCGAGGGCGGCCTCGTCCAGGGCGTTCATCTTCTGGGGCGCGTCGAGCACCACCTCGGCCACGGATCCGTCGATGGTCAGGTCGATCACTGCTGCTCCTCGGGAGGGTCGGGCACGGGGCCGGGCAGGACGCCGGGCAGGGGGGAGGGCCGGGTCCCGGGCAGTGCCGCCCGGGACGCGCGGCTCAGGCGTCGAAGTCGACGGCGAACTCCTTGGAGGTCGGCCGGGTCTGGCAGGTCAGGACGTAGCCCTTCTCGACCTCGTCCTTCTCCAGGGCGTAGTTCTCCTCCATCTCGAACTCCCCGGAGACCACCTTCGCGCGGCACGTGCCGCACACCCCGCCGGCGCACGCGAACGGCACGTCGGGCCGGACCCGCAGCGCCGCGTTGAGCACGGTCTCGTGGGCGCTCCTCGGGGACTCGATCGTGCTGGAGAGCCCGTCGAGGTTGAAGGTGATCTCGACGTTCTCCCCGGAGGGGTCGGCGGGCACCACCCGGCCCTGCTGCCCCTGCGGGGCCTCGGGCCGGCCGGTGGTGAAGAGCTCGAAGCGGATCCGGTCCTCCGGCACGCCGCGCTCGGCGAGGGCGTCCCGGCACAGCTGGACCAGCTCGAAGGGCCCGCACAGGAACCACTCGTCGGTCCGGCCCACCGGGACCACCTCGTCCAGGATGCCGTTGAGCTTGTCGGCGTCGATCCGCCCGGACATCAGGGGGCTGATCCGCTGCTCGCGGGAGAGCACGTGGTGGACCGCCAGGCGGGACGGGTACTTGTCCTTGAGGTCGCCCAGCTCCTCGGCGAACATCACGTCCATGGCGGAGCGGTTGGCGTAGACGAGGTCGAAGGTGGAGGTCGGGGAGGCCCGCAGCACCGCCTTGGCGATGGCCATGATCGGGGTGATCCCGGAGCCGGCCGCGAAGGCGACGAGGTGCACCGACGCGTTCCGGGCGACCTCCTCCGCGGCGAGCCGCTCGGGGTCGTTGAGGCTGGTGAGCCCCAGCTTGGAGATGAACGCCCCCTGCGGGTTCATCACGTCGAGCCGGTCGCCGGCCTGCAGCGACTCGTTGGCCCAGGTGGAGAACACCCCGCCGAGGTCCTGCTTGATCGCCACCCGGATCTCGCCCGGCGCCGGCTCCGCGCAGATCGAGTAGGACCGGCGGACCTCCTGGCCGTCGATGTGGGCGCGCAGCGCCACGTACTGGCCCGGCAGGTAGTCGTAGTCGTCCACGAGCTCCGGGGGGACCGCGAAGGCGACCTCGACCGAGTCCGCCGTGAGCTTGCGGACCTGGGAGACCTCGAGGGAGTTGAACGTGGCCCGGCGCCGGGCCGGGGCGGTGATCTCGGTCATCAGTGCACCTTGAAGTAGTCGAAGGGTTCCAGGCACTCGTTGCAGACGTGGAGCGCCTTGCAGGCGGTGGACCCGAAGCGGGTCATCTCGCGGGTGTTGAGGGAGTCGCAGCGCGGGCACTTGACGGCCAGGCTCAGCCGGACGGGCCCGGCGGCGGCGCGGCCGGTGGGCGGGGCGATGCCGTACTCGGCGAGCTTGCGCCGGCCGTCCTCGCTCATCCAGTCGGTCGTCCAGGCGGGCTGCAGCACCAGCTCCACCCGCACGTCCTCCCAGCCGTGGGCGTTGAGCGCCGCGGTGACGTCCGCGGTGATGGTCTCCATGGCGGGGCACCCGGAGTAGGTGGGCGTGATGACGACGACGGCGCGCTCGCCCTCGGCCCGGGCCCCGCGCAGGATCCCGAGGTCGGCGATGGAGAGCACCGGGATCTCCGGGTCGTTCACCGTCGCGGCGACGTCCCAGATGCGCGCCGAGGCCTCGTCCTCCGGCCGCAGCTCCCGGCCGGTCACCGGCGCGGGCCGCGTGTGCGGGTGGTCGGTCATCGTCGTCATCTCCTCACCAGGTGGCGCCGGGGTGCCGGCGGGCGAGCACCTGCATCTCGGCGAGGATGTGGCCCCGCTGCTCGCTGAACTGTCCGGAGCGGTCCCCGCCGTAGGCGCCCAGCAGCTCGGGGACGGACAGCTCCGCCTCGTCCAGGACCGCCTTCAGGCGGACGTCGAAGTCCGCGCGCAGCCCGGACGGGCGCACGGCCGCGTCCCCGAGCGCGTCGACGAGCTCGTCGTCGTGGAAGAGCTCGTCCACGTAGGGCCACATGTAGTGCAGCCCCGCCTGGATCCGGCGCTTGGACTCCTCGGTGCCCAGGCCCAGGCGCAGCACCCACTGGCCGGCGTGGTCCTGGTGGTACTGGACCTCCTTGAGGGCCTTGTCCGCGATGGCCGCGAGCGTGGGGTCGGAGGAGTGCACCAGGCGGCGGTAGAGCTCGTACTGGTAGTAGGAGAAGATCAGCTGCCGGGCGATGGTCTGCCCGAAGTCGCCGTTCTCCTGCTCCACCAGGCGGCAGGAACGGAACTCCTCCTCGTCGCGGAAGTAGGCGAGGTCGTCCTCGGTCTTCCCCCAGGCGGTGCCGGCGTAGGTCAGGAAGAAGCGGGCGTGCCCGAGCAGGTCCAGGGCGATGTTGGCCAGCGCGATGTCCTCCTCGAGCTCCGGGGCCCGGGCGATCCACCAGCCCAGGCGCTGCGAGAGCATCAGGGCGTCGTCGCCCAGCTGGAGGGCGTAGCGGGCCACGTCCTCGGTGGCCTTCGCGCCGCCGGCCTGGAGGTCCTCGGCGGTGATGGCGTGGCCCGCGCTCTGGCGGGTCGCGGAATCGTGGGACGCGAAGCTCACAGGTGCTTCACCCCTTCGCTCTTCGTGTAGTACGTGGCGTGCCGGTAGCTCTTGCCCTGGGCGGACTCGAAGTACCCGCCCTTGGAGTCGGGGTCGGAGGCGGTGATGGCCTCGGAGGGCACGACCCACACGGAGGTGCCCTCGTTGCGGCGGGTGTACAGGTCCCGGGCGTTGCGCACGGCCATCGTGGCGTCCGGGGCGTGCAGCGAACCGGCGTGGACGTGGGAGAGCCCGCGCGAGGATCGCACGAACACCTCCCACAGGGGCCACTCGTCCGAGGCGGCGCCGATCGGGCGGACCGTGTTCTCGTGGTTCTCGCTCATGCTCAGGCTCCGATGAGTTCGGCGGAGGCGCGCTCCGCGGCGGTCTTGCGGGCGTAGGCGGCGGCGGCCTCGCGGACCCAGGCGCCCTCCTCGTGGGCCTGACGGCGGCGCTGCATGCGCTGGACGTTGCACGGGCCCTTGCCGCCGACGACGGCCTTGAACTCGTCCCAGTCCAGCGGTCCGTAGTCGTAGTGGCCGCGCTCCGCGTTCCACTTGAGGTCCGGGTCCGGCAGGGTGAGCCCGAGGGCCTCGGCCTGCGGGACGATCATGTCGACGAAGCGCTGGCGCAGCTCGTCGTTGGAGAAGCGCTTGATGTTCCACGCCATCGACTGCTTCGAGTTGGGCGAGTCGTCGTCCGGGGGGCCGAACATCTGCAGGGACGGGCCGTAGAAGCGGTTGACGGCGTCCTGGGCCATCTCCTTCTGCGCGGGCGTGCCGTGGGAGAGCTCGTAGAGGATCTCCCAGCCCTGGCGCTGGTGGAAGGACTCCTCCTTGCAGATGCGCACCATCGCCCGGCCGTAGGGGCCGTAGGAGGCCCGGCACAGCGGGACCTGGTTGGCGATCGCCGCGCCGTCCACGAGCCAGCCGATGGCGCCCATGTCGGCCCAGGTGCGCGCCGGGTAGTTGAAGATCGAGGAGTACTTGGCCCGGCCGTCCAGCAGCTGCTGGGTGAGCTCGGAGCGCGGGGTGCCCAGGGTCTCGGCGGCGGAGTAGAGGTACAGGCCGTGACCGGCCTCGTCCTGCACCTTGGCCATCAGGATGGCCTTGCGCTTGAGGGACGGGGCCCGGGAGATCCAGTTGCCCTCCGGCTGCATCCCGATGATCTCGGAGTGCGCGTGCTGGGAGACCTGGCGGACGAGGGTGCGGCGGTAGGCGGCCGGCATCCAGTCGCGCGGCTCGATGCGGGAGTCCTCGGCGATGATGTGGTCGAAGTGCTCCTGGCCGGCGCGGTCCAGCTCGGCCTGCTCGGCCGGGTCCGCCGCGGCCACGGCGTGGAGGCCGGTGTTCTGCGAAGTCATGGTGTCCTTCTTCCGACGAGATGGCGCCGCGGGGCGCGGAGAGCCGCACGCGACTAACTGACCGTTCGTTCAGAATATGGGACCCCGGGGGCCGCGTCAACAGGCTGCGGGCCGGTACCGCCGGGTCAGCGCGGGTTGACACGGGCTCCGGAGTGAGATTGTCTACTGACCATTCGGTCGTGAATTGTGAGGAGAGTTACATGTCCCAGGGCCACCCGATCCTCGCGGGGGACCACACCTCGCGCTGGATGGGCATCACCGTGGACCGCGCGGAGTACGGCCACGCCCAGATCCGCATGACGCTGCGCGAGGAGATGCTCAACGGGTTCGGCATCGCCCACGGCGGCATGGTCTTCGCCTTCGCGGACACCTGCTTCGCCCTCGCGTGCAACGACCCCGCCGGTGACGGCAGCACCATCACGGTGGCCTCCGGGGTGGACATCAACTTCATCGCCTCCGTCCACCGGGGGCAGGAGCTCGTCGCCGTGGGCACCCTGCGCGCCCAGGCCGGGCGCAGCGGAGTCTACGACATCCAGGTCACGGCCGAGGGCCGGCTCGTCGCCGAGTTCCGCGGCCGCAGCCGCACCATCCCGAACCCGGCCCTCCGCGCCGCGACGCCCGCGGAGCGCCCGGACGAGGGGCCGGCCGACGAGCCGGCCGAGCAGCCCGTCCTGCAGTCCGCCCAGCCGTCCGCCCCGCAGCCCGAGGAGGTCTGATCATGGCCGAGTGCTCCGTCCCCAATCCCTACACCCCCGCTCCCGCCCCGGCGGACCGGTCGCAGCCGGATCCCGAGGAGACGATGAGCCGGGACCAGGTGGAGTCCCTCCAGCTGGAGCGCCTGCGCTGGACCCTGCACCACGCCTACGAGAACGTCCCCGCCTACACCGAGCTCTTCGACGCCCACGGCGTGCACCCGGGCGACCTCACGGAGCTCGAGGACCTGCGGCTCTTCCCGTACACGGACAAGGAGTTCCTGCGGAAGGCGTACCCGTTCAAGTCCCTCGCGGTGCCGATGAGCGAGGTCCGCCGGATCCACGCCTCCTCCGGGACCACCGGCCAGCCCACCGTGGTGGCCTACACCGAGAACGACATCAGCACCTGGGCGAGCCTCGTGGCCCGCTGCTTCCGCCTCTCGGGCGTGCGGCCGGGGGACAAGGTGCACAACGCCTACGGCTACGGGCTGTTCACGGGCGGGCTCGGCGCCCACTACGGCGCCGAGCGCCTGGGCTGCGCGGTCATCCCGATGTCCGGGGGGCAGACCGAGAAGCAGGTCCAGATGATCCGGGACTTCGAGCCCCAGGCCATCCTCTCGACCCCCACCTATCTGCTGACCATCGCCGACGGCTTCCGGACGCTCGGCCTGGACCCGCGGGAGACCTCGCTGCGCACCGCCGTGCTCGGCGCGGAGCCGTGGACCGTGGAGATGCGGCGGGAGATCGAGACCACGTTCGGCATCGACGCGTGCGACATCTACGGCCTCTCGGAGGTCATGGGCCCCGGCGTGGCCGGGGAGTCGGCGCAGTCCAAGGACGGCTCCCACATCTGGGAGGACCACTTCCGCCCCGAGATCATCGACCCCTTCACGGACGAGGTCCAGGAGACCGGCCGGCCCGGTGAGCTCGTGTTCACGGCGCTCACCAAGGAGGCCCTGCCGATCATCCGCTACCGCACCCACGACCTCACCCGCCTGCTGCCCGGCACGGACCGGCCCGGGCACCGGCGGATGGGCCGCATCACGGGCCGCTCCGACGACATGATCATCCTGCGCGGGGTCAACCTGTTCCCGTCCCAGATCGAGGAGCTCGCCCTGCAGGTGCCGGAGCTGAGCCCGCACTTCACGCTCGAGATCACCCGCCCGCACCGGATGGACCAGATGACCATCAACATCGAGCGGCGCGAGCAGGTGACCGTCGAGGCCGCCGAGGCGGGCGGGCAGAAGTTGCTGCACGCCATCAAGACCAAGATCGGCTCCTCGGCCTCGATCCGGATCGCCGAGCCGGGCACGCTCGCCCGTTCCTCCGGCAAGCTGCGCCGCGTCTACGACCACCGGGACAAGGCGTGAGCCGCCTCCCCTGAGACCGTCCGCGGCCGTCCCCGGGGCTCCCGGCGGCCGGCCACGTCATAAGATCGTTGCTCGGCCCACCCCGTCACCGTCGAGATCGAGGTCCCCATGTCCCACGCACCGGCGTCCGCACCCCCGGACAGCGGGGCCCCGCGCCGCGGCCGGCCCGGCTACGACCGCGAGACGTTGCTCGGCGTCTGCGTCGAGGTGTTCAACGTCCACGGCTACGACGCCACCTCGATGGGCACCCTGTCCAAGCACCTGGGGATCTCCAAGTCCGCGATCTACCACCACGTGGAGTCCAAGGAGGAGATCCTCGAGCAGGCGCTGAACCGTGCCCTCGACGCGCTCGAGGAGGTCCTGGCCGCCGCGGAGCGGACGGAGGCCCCGGCGGTCCAGCGGCTCGAACAGGTGATCCGCGGGACCGTGCACGTGCTCGTGGAGCAGATGCCGTACGTGACCCTGCTGCTGCGGCTGCGGGGCAACTCGGAGGTCGAGACGCGGGCGCTCGAGCGCCGGCGCACCGTGACCCGCCGGGTCGGCGCGCTCATCGAGCAGGCGCAGGAGGAGGGCGATCTGCGCCGCGACCTCAGCGGCCGCTCCGCCTCCCGCCTGCTCCTGGGCATGATCAACTCGATCGTCGACTGGTACCGGCCGGATCCGGACAAGCCCGACGACGGGCTGGCCGACACCGTGGTCGCGCTCGCCTTCTCGGGCCTGCGCGCTCCCTGACCCGCCGGCCGGCCCTCCGCCGAGTCCCCACCGTGGCGGGACGCTGCCCGCCGAGTCCCAGATCACCCGCGATCCCCCACGCCGTTGCACGGGGGACCGCGCTGTTCATGGGGGCTCGACGGAAGGGGGGCCGGGGAGTGTGCGAGGGGAGGCGACAGGGCGTCCGGGCGTGGCGCGGTGAGGGCGGGGCGGCGTTCGAGCAGACTGGTGCCACGTCCCCGGGCGGACGCGCCGCAGGCCCGCCCGCCCCGACCCCGTGCACCGGGAGGCACCGTGGGAGTACGACTGTCGCACACGACCGTCAGCGCGCTGGACCCCTGTGCCCAGGCGCGGTGGTGGCACCGGCTGCTGGGCTGGCCCCTCGGCGGGCCGTGCCGGACCGGGGACACGGAGTGCTGGTTGGAGAGCCCGGAGGGCTTCCGCCTGCTGTTCTTCTCGGAGGGCGTCCGGGAGGCCAAGGGCCCGGCGTGGAACCGGGTCCACCTCGACCTGCGGCCCGACGAGGGCGGCACGTGCGAGGAGGAGGTCGCGCGCGCGGTGGAACTGGGCGCCGAGGTGGTCGACGACCGCCGCGGGACGGACTCCTGGGTGGTGCTGGCCGACCCGGAGGGCAACGAGTTCTGCATCCTGGGCGCCTGACGCCCTGGCAGGCTGCCGGTCAGGTGGTCATGCCGCCGGCCAGGTCTTGGCGACCAGGGTCAGGACGTCGTAGGTCGCCACGATCTCGTCGTGCTGGTTGTGCAGGATCGCGTCCCAGCGGACCTCGCCGTACTCGTCGGTCACCCGGGGGGTGATCTGCTTGGCGGTCAGGGTCACCCGGATGGCGTCGTCGTAGGTCACCGGGGTGAGGAACCGGAGGTTCTCCAGTCCGTAGTTGGCCAGCACGGGCCCCGGGGCGGGCTCCACGAACAGTCCGGCCGCCCAGGAGACCAGCAGGTAGCCGTGGGCGACCCGCCGGGGGAAGAACGGGTTGGCCGTGGCCGCCTCCTCGTCGGTGTGCGCGTAGAAGGTGTCCCCGGTCTTCTCGGCGAACTCGGTGATGTCCTCCAGGGTCACCGTGCGCAGCTCGGAGGCGAACTGGTCGCCGATCCGCAGGGTCTCCAGCGACTTGCGGAACGGGTGCTCGCCGGTGCCGTTCTCGACCGCCTCCCGGGTCACCGTGTTCGCCGCGGCGCCCCGGTGCCACACGCCGGTGACGGCCGTGAGGATGTCCGGGGGCCCCTGGATCGCGGTGCGCTGCATGTAGTGCTTGACGCCGCGCACCCCGCCCAGCTCCTCGCCGCCGCCGGCGCGGCCCGGGCCGCCGTGGACCAGGTGCGGCATGGGGGAGCCGTGGCCGGTGGAGGTCCTGGCGTCCTGGCGGTTGAGGAAGTGCACGCGCCCGTGGTGGGAGCCGATGCCGGCGGCGAACCGGGCCGCGGTCGCGCCGTCGTTCGTGCACACGGTGGCCACCAGCGAGCCGCCGCCGAGCGCGGCCAGCCGCACGGCGTCGTCGACGTCGGTGTAGCCGAGCACGGAGGTCACCGGGCCGAAGGCCTCGACGAAGTGCACCTCCGGGGTCTCGGGGTCGTCGAAGGACAGGACCGTGACGGGGAAGAAGGCTCCCGCCTCGGTGTCGGCCGCGCCCACGGAGGCGTCGGGGCCGCCGAGGCGGACGGTGCCGCCGGCGGCCACGAGGCGCTCCACGGCCTTGCGGACCTCCGACTGCTGCTCCTTGGACGCGAGGGCGCCCATGGTGACGCCCTCGGCGCGGGGGTCGCCGATCACCACGCGCTGCTGCACGCGCTGGGCCACGGCCGCCACGACGTCCTCCACGCGCTCCTGCGGGACGATGACGCGGCGGATGGCCGTGCACTTCTGGCCGGCCTTGGCGGTGATCTCGACGAACACGGCCTTCACGAAGGCCTCGAACTCCGGGGTGTCCGGGGTGGCGTCGGGGCCGAGGATCGCGGCGTTGAGGGAGTCCGTCTCGGCGGTGAAGCGGACCCCGCCGTTGACCACGTTGTCGTGGTTGCGCAGCGACTGCGCGGTGCCCGCGGATCCGGTGAAGGCCACGTGGTCGCGGTAGTCCAGGTGGTCGAGCAGGTCCCGGGCGGATCCGGAGACCAGCTGCAGCGAGCCCTCGGGCAGGATCCCGGAGTCGACCATCAGGCGCACGCAGGCCTCGGTGACGTAGCCGGTGGGGGTCGCGGGCTTGACCACGGTGGGCATGCCGGCGAGGAAGGCCGGTGCGAACTTCTCCAGGAAGCCCCACACCGGGAAGTTGAACGCGTTGATCTGCACGGCCACGCCGGGCATCCGGGTGTAGATGTGCTCGCCCAGGAAGGACCCGTCCTTCGAGAGCTGCTCCACGGCGCCGTCCACGATCACGTTGGCGTTGGGCAGCTCGCGCCGGCCCTTCGAGGAGAACGTGAAGAGGGTCCCGATGCCGCCGTCGACGTCGAAGAAGTGGTCCTTGAGCGTGGCGCCGGTGGCGTAGGACAGGTCGTAGAGCTCCTGCTTGTGCTCGGTGAGGTGCTGCGCGAGCTCCTTGAGCTTCAGCGCCCGCTCGTGGATGGTGAGCTCCCCGAGGGCGCGCTGTCCCACGGTGCGGCCGTACTCCACGGCGGAGGCGATGTCGATGCCGTCGGTGGACACGCGCGCCACGATCTCGCCGGTCGAGGCGTCGGCGACCTCCGTGATCCGCTGCGGATCCTCCGGGGTCCACCACCGGCCCCGCAGATAGCTGGGGAGGACGGTCTGGGTCTGTGCTGCCACGGTGGGTGGTCCTTTCGCTCGGGTGCGTGCCGGGCCGGGACGAGGTCCCGCTCCGGCATCCTGACCGATCGTTCGGTATTATGACCACGATAACGTACGTCACACCCGGGGACCACAGGGAATCTGCGGTCCCCGCCCCCTGCCACCGAGGAGTGCCATGAGCGCGACCCCCGAGCCCTGGCGGATCGTCCTGGGCGAACTGGACGAGAAGATGGGCGTCACCGTCCTCGAGGAGTCGGCGGAGCGGGTGGTCGCCACGATGCCCGTGGAGGGCAACCGGCAGTCGCTGGGCCTGCTGCACGGCGGGGCCATGGTGGCGCTCGGGGAGGCCGTGGGCTCCTGGGCGGCGGTGATCCACGCGTCCACGATGGGCAAGGTGGCCGTGGGGGTCGACGTCAACGCCACCCACCACCGGTCCTCCCGCACCGGCACCGTGACGGCCACGGCCACCGCCCTGCAGCTGGGCCGCTCCCTCACCTGCCACGAGGTGGTGATCGCGCACGAGGACGGCACCCGGCTGTGCACGGTGCGGATCACGAACTTCCTCAAGGACCGGAGCTAGGGGCCGGGCTCAGGCACCGGGCTTCTGCAGCCGGAATCAGGCAGCCGGACCGGGGGCGGGGCGGCCGAGCCGGCGGCGCAGGGCCGCCAGCTCACCGGCGGACAGCCCCGCCCCGCGGAGGTAGCGCTCGGCGTCGAGCCCGGTCACCAGCTCGGCGAGGGCGGCCCGGCGCCCGGCGAGCAGCGCGGCCAGCTCCTCCTCGGGGTGGTGGCGCTCCACCGGGTGCGGCACGGGCGAGACCCGGTGCCACTCGTTGATCCCGCGCGCGGCCGCCTCGTCCTCGGCGAGCAGGCGCTCCGGGGAGGCCCCGGCGAGGCCCAGGAGCAGCAGGGCGAGCACCCCGGTCCGGTCCCGCCCGGCCGAGCAGTGCACCACCACGGCGCCCTCGGCAGTCGCCACCGCCCGCACCGCCTCGGCGATCGGTCCCGGAAACAGTCGCAGGTAGTCGTGGTAGCCGCGCGGGTGGTTCAGGTACGGGGTGCCCACGAGGGCGAACTCGGGGTGCGCGGGGTCCTCCGTGGGGCGGTGCAGGACGGCGATGCCCGCCCGGGCGGCCGGCTCGTCCACCGGATCGGTGGGGCGGCGGCGGCGCTCGCCGGCGTTGCGCAGGTCCACGACCGTGCGCACCCCGTCGGCGGCGGCGGCGCGCCAGCCCGCGGGCGTGAGCCGCTCGGCGCGGCCCATCCGCCACACGTCCCCGGCGAGGAGCCGCGCGTTGATCGCCCCCTCCCAGGGGGCCGGGGTCCCGGGCTGCGCGTCCATGGTGCCCACAGTAGGCCCCGCCCCCGACGACGCGCTCCTCCGGGAGGTCGCCGGCGCTGGTCCCGGGCGTGCGCGGACACCGGCTCCGACCGGGCCCCGCCGGCTCCGACCGGCCCCGGCCGGAGCCGGCGGGGGCGCTACCCGTCGTAGCTGAAGAAGCCCTTGCCGGTCTTGCGGCCCAGCTCACCGCGGGCGACCATGTCCCGCATCAGCTGCGGGGGCGCGAAACGCTCTCCGAGCTCGGACTCGAGGTACTCCGCGATGCCCAGCCGCACGTCCAGGCCCACGATGTCCGTGAGCGCCAGCGGGCCCACCGGGAACTTGTAGCCCAGGACCATGGCGTTGTCGATGTCCTCGGGGGAGGCCACGCCGTCCTCGACCATGCGGATGGCCTCGAGGGCGATCGCCACGCCCAGCCGGGAGGAGGCGAAGCCGGGGGCGTCGTTGACCACCACCGGGGTCTTGCCGAGGCCCTCGACCCACTGCACCGACAGCCGCTTGAGCTCCTCGCCGGTGTGCTTCGAGACCACGACCTCCACGAGCTTGGAGGCCGGCACCGGGTTGAAGAAGTGCAGGCCGCAGAACCGCTCGGGGCGGGCGAGCTGGGCGGCCAGGCCGTCCACGGACAGCGAGGACGTGTTCGTGGCCAGCCAGGCGGTCCCGGACAGGTGCCGCTCGACCTCCTGCAGCGCCGAGACCTTCAGGTCCCAGGACTCGGGCACGGCCTCGACGACGAGCTCGCACCCGGCGAGGTCCGCGGAGTCCAGGGACACGGTCAGGTGCTCGGACCACTCGTCGAGGTTGCCGTCCACGCTCCCGCGCTCCAGCGACTTCGCCAGGTCCCGCTCGATCCGCTCCCGGGCGGCCTCGGCGGCCTGGCCGTCGCGCTCCACCACGGTCACCTGCGCCCCGGCGAGCAGGAAGGCGTGGGCGATGCCCGCGCCCATGCGGCCTCCGCCCAGGACGCCGACGGTGGCGGGGACGGACAGTGCGTGCTTCTCGGTCATCGGCTGCTGCTCCTATTTCTTCTTGCGGTCCAGGAAGGCCTGCATGCGGTCGAACTTCGCCTCCGACTCGAAGAGCACGGCCTGGGCCAGCTCGTCGATGTGCGGGTGGGCGGACGGCGGGGCCGCGAAGACCCGCTTGGAGATCCGCACGGCCAGGGGGTCCTGGGCACCGATCCGGTCCGCGAGCGCGTGTGCCGCGCCCACCAGGTCGGCGGGCTCGTGCAGCTCGGTGACGAGGTGCAGCGCCAGGGCCTCCCGGGCGTCGAGGATCCGCCCGGCGAGCAGGATGTCCAGGGCGACCGGCTCGCCGACGAGCTCCTTGAGCCGCCACAGCCCGCCGGCCGCGGCGATGATGCCCAGGTTCGTCTCCGGCTGGCCGATCCGCAGGTGCGGGGTCGCGATCCGGAAGTCCGCCGCGTAGGCCAGTTCGGCGCCGCCGCCCAGCGCGTAGCCGTCGATCGCGGCGATCACGGGCATGGGCAGCTGGTGGATCCGGGCGAAGATCCGGGAGTTGATGCCCTGCAGCGCGTCGTCGCGGCGGCGCTCGCGCAGCTGGCCGATGTCCGCGCCGGAGGCGAAGACCCCCTTGCCGTTCACCTCGGTGCCGGAGAGGAGCAGGATCTTCGGGTGCCGCTCCAGGTGGCCGCACACGGTGTGCAGCTCCTCGACCATGGTCGCGTCGATGGCGTTGCGCACGGCGGGGCGGTCCAGGACGACGTGCAGGCGGTCCTCGCGCTCCTCGAGCCGCAGGGCGGTGAACTCCCCGCCCAGGATCTCGCCGGGGCCGGGCATCAGAGCTTCTCCACGAGCATCGCGGTGCCCTGGCCCACGCCCACGCACATGGTGGCGAGACCGCGGTCCGCGTTCTCGCGCTCCATCCGGCCCAGCAGGGTCACGACCAGCCGGGAGCCCGAGGAGCCCAGCGGGTGGCCCAGCGCGATGGCCCCGCCGTCGTTGTTGACGGTGCCGGCGTCGAGGCCCAGGCGGCGGATGCAGGCCAGGGACTGGGAGGCGAAGGCCTCGTTGAGCTCGACCGCGCCGAGGTCGCCGACGCCCCACCCGGTGCGCTCGAGGACCTTCTGCGTGGCCGGGACGGGGCCGAGGCCCATGATCTCCGGGGCCACGCCGGCGGAGGCGCCGTCCACGATCCGGGCGCGGGCGGCCAGCCCGTACTTCTCGGCGGCCCGCTCGGAGACCACCAGGATCGCCGAGGCGCCGTCGTTGAGGGAGGAGGAGTTCCCGGCGGTGACGACCGAGCCGTGGGCGACCACGGGCCGCAGCTTGGCGAGCACCTCGGCGGTGGTGCCCGGGCGGGGCCCCTCGTCGGTGTCCACGACCGTCTCGGCGCCCTTGCGGCCCGTGACGGTCACCGGCACGATCTCGGGGGCGAACCGGCCGGCGTCGATCGCGGTGATCGCCTTCTCGTGGGAGGCGACGGCGAACGCGTCGGCGTCCTCGCGGGTGATGCCGTCCACGGCGGCGACCTCCTCGGCCGTCTCCGGCATGGAGTAGGTCATCTTGTCCTGCTTCTTGAACTGCGGGTTCGTGAAGCGCCAGCCGATCGAGGTGTCGAAGACCTCGCCCGGCTTGGCGAAGCCCGTGGCGGGCTTCTCCATCACCCACGGGGCCCGGGACATGGACTCCACACCGCCGGCGACGACGATGTCCGCCGCCCCGGCCTTGACCATGTGCGAGGCCATGATGATCGCGGACAGGCCCGAGGCGCACAGCCGGTTGACCGTGATCCCCGGGACGGTGTCGGGGAAGCCGGCCAGCAGCCAGGCCATGCGGGCCACGTTGCGGTTCTCCTCGCCGGCGCCGTTGGCGTTGCCCAGGATCACCTCGTCGACGTCGTGGGGGTCGATCCCGGCGTCGGTGACTGCGTGCTTGACCACCAGGGCCGCGAGATCGTCCGGGCGCACGCTCGAGAGCGCGCCGCCGTACCGGCCCACGGGGGTGCGCGCGCCCCCGACGAGGAAGGCCTGGGGGGTTGAGGACATGGCAGAACTCCTGTCGCGACGGGGAGGGCCGGTCGCGGGCGACGGTGCCCAGCAATAACCGACCGTTCGTTCACCTTACGATCGCATGAGCGCGCGCGCGGGGTCAACAGGGACCGCGTCCGTGAGATCCTGGCGTCTTCACGGAAGTTCAGCGCACGCACAGTGCAGACACGATCCGGCGTCCGCCGCCGGGGTCACGGAGGTGCAGGATGTCGTTCCGGGAATCCATGGAGCTCGTCGGGGAGGTCGTCGACGTCGCCGGGGTCGTCGCGATCGTCATCGGGGCGGTGGTGGCGTCCCTGCTGGCCGTGCGGGAGCTGCTGGGCCGCCGGGACGGAAGCCACGACGCCTACGTGAACTACCGGCAGCGCCTCGGCCGCTCGATCCTGCTGGGCCTGGAGCTGCTCGTGGCCGCGGACATCATCCGGACCGTGGCGATCACCCCCACGTTCGAGTCCGTGGGCGTGCTGGCCCTGATCGTGCTCGTGCGCACCTTCCTCAGCTGGTCCCTGGAGCTCGAGATCACCGGGCGGTGGCCGTGGCAGAAGGAGCCGGAGGCGGCCGCCCCGGCCGCCGGGCCCGCCGCGTCCTAGCGCTCCCGGGGCGTGGCGGACGCCTCCGCGCGCAGCCCCTCGCCGACCGCGGTGAGCCAGGCCTCCACGGAGGAGCGGGCCGCCGGGGTGCCGGGGAAGCGGGCCCGCAGGTGCAGACCGTCCGGGCCGACGACGAACCAGACCTGCACGCCCGTGGTCGGGGCCGAGGCGGAGACGTGCTGGGCCTGCAGCTCCGCCGGCAGGCTCACCGGGAGACGCCGGTAGTCCATGTAGGAGAGCATGAACATGCCCGCAGGGACGGGCATGCCGCCGTGCGGGCGCAGGATCGGCTCCAGCGCGTGCGAGCCCAGCTCCAGGGCCTCGCGCACGGCGGCCCGCCCGGCCCGGGGGTCGGCGTCGGCGCACTCGAGCACCGAGTTGGTGATGAACCAGCCCACGGCGTCACGCCACCGAGGATCGGTGCGGCTGTGCACGGGCAGCACCGCGCGCAGCGGCCGCCCGGCCAGCTCCAGGGTCGCCCGCGTCAGCACCGACACCAGCAGGGCCAGGAGCCGCACCCCGAGCGCCTCGGCGCGGGCCTCCAGGCGGGCCAGCGCGCGGGCGCCGAGGACCTCCCGGGTGGTCACGGTCTCGGGTGCCGGGTGCGCGAGGTCGCCCAGCGGGAGCGGGAAGACCGGCATGGTGCCCCCGCCGTCGGCGAGGATCCGCCCCCACCGCTGCGCGACCCGGGCCGGGGCCGCGGGACGGGCCGCCAGCTCGCGCGTGTGCTCGGCGAAGGAGGCCGCCGGGGGCCGGTCGCTGCCGGGCGGGCGCCCGGCGCGGACGTCGGCCAGGGCGTCGAGCAGGTCGCGCGCGAGCACGGGCAGGGACCACGCGTCCACGTGGGCGTGGTCGGCGGCGAGCACGACGACGACCGGACCGTCCGGCGGCTCGACCAGGCACAGCCGGTGGGAGGGCCGGGCCAGGGGCGAACAGGCGCCGTCGACCAGCTCCTGCAGGGCCGCCCGCGTCCCGGCCGGGCCGACGTCGTGACGGGACCAGAGCGGCTGCGCGGCGTCGCGGGCCTCGTGCAGCCGGACGCCGCCGCCGTCGCCGGTGGAGAACACGGTGCGCAGCGTGTGGTGGCGGGCCACGACACCGGCCCAGGCGCGGCCCAGGTCCTCGTGCAGGACCGGGGCCGGCAGCTCCAGGGCCACGCCCATCCACGTCCCCGGGCGGGAGCCGGCGCCCACGTGCATGCCCTGGTCGAAGGACACCGGCAGCCGCCGGCCGGTGCGCGTGACCGGGACCGTGCAGCTGGAGAGCCGCCCCTCGGGCAGCCGGGCGTGCGTGATGTTGGTCAGCCGCATGGGCACCTCTCGATCGCGTCAGGGGCAATCTCACCCGGAACGCGTGTGCGGTCCAGCGGCCTCCACGATGCAGGCGTAGCGTGGCCGCATGCCGACGCTCGACCTCGACCGCTGCCGACTGGCCTACGACGTGACCGGTTCCGGCCCCCCGGTGGTGCAGCTGCACGGGCTGCTGTCCGACCGGGCCTCCAACGCCGCCGGGGGCCTGGACCTGGCCTCCGGACTGGCCGGGCACCGCGCGGTGCGCTACGACGCCCGCGGGCACGGGCGCTCCGCGGCGGAGCCGGTGGCGGCGGACTGGGCCTGGCCGCGCCTGGCCGCGGACCTGCTGGACCTGCTGGACGCCGTGGTCCCCGGGGAACCGGTGCACGGCATCGGCCCGTCCATGGGTGCGGCCACCCTCCTGTACGCCGCCCTGGCCCGGCCCGAGCGCTTCCGCTCCCTCACCCTGTGCGTGCCGTCCACGGCGTGGGCCTCCCGCCGCGGCCAGGCGGCGGCCTACCGGCGGGGGGCGGAGCTGGTGGAGCGGCACGGCCTGGGGGCCTACCTCCGGGCCGGGCGGGCCGCTCCCCGCCCGCCGGCCGTGGCCGACCGCGGGACGCACCCGCCGCGCATCGACCCCTCCCTGCTCCCCACCGTGCTGCGCGGTGCCGCCGCCACCGATCTGCCGCCGGTCGAGGAGCTGGCCCGGATCGGGCTGCCGACCCTGGTGCTGGCCTGGTCGGAGGACCCCACCCACCCGCTGTCGACCGCCCGGGCGCTGCGCGCGGCCCTGCCCGGGGACGCCCTGCACGTGGCGGGCACCCCCGATGAGCTGGCGCGGTGGCCGCGACGGTGCGCGGACTTCGTGCGGGCGGTGGAGGCGGGCCCCCGGGGCGGCGGGGCGGGCTGAGCAGGGGTCAGAGCCGTTTGCCGGCGGTGAGGGAGGCGGTCATGAATTCGGCGACGACCTGTTGGGAGATGGCCACGTCGAGGACGAAGACGCCCTCGTCGTGGGTGTCCAGCCAGTGCTGCAGGTGCTGGAGATCGGCCAGGGTGGTGGCCTTGGTCCCGGCTGCGCCCATCGCCTGGGCCAGGGCGGTGAAGTCGACCTCGTCGATGAGCATCGCGGTGGGGTCCAGGCCCTGGGAGGCGTACTGGTGCAGCTCGGCGCCGTAGGCGGAGTCGTTGAGCACCACGATCACCCCGCGGTGGGTGGCGCGCAGGAAGGTCTCGAGGTCGGCCAGGCCCATCAGCCCGCCGCCGTCGCCGGTGACGAACACGGTGGTGCGTTCGGGGCGGGCGGTCGAGACCCCGGCGGCGGCGCCGAAGCCCAGGCCGATGGACTGGAAGGCGGTGCCGACCAGGACCATGGCCTGGGGGTCCGGGACGGTGAGGTACATCGGGGCCCAGCCGATGAAGTGGCCCCCGTCCATCACCACCGAGCGCTGCTCCGGGAGGATGTCCTCCAGGGCGGCGACCACCGCGCGGGGGTTGAGCCGGCCGTCGGGGCCGAACTCGGCCGGGTCCTCCACCGGGGCCGAGGAGCGGTAGGTCTCCCCGGCGACCTCGGGGGCGCCCGCCCGCCAGGTGCGGGCCGGGTCCGCGGCCGGGGTGCGGGCCAGCAGCCCGGCCAGGGCCACTCCGAGGTCGGCGCGGAGGTAGTCGGTGACGGCCGGGTGGGCCACCGCCTCCTCGGGTTCGTTGTCGATGCGGATCATCCGGGTGCCTTCGGCGAAGAGGGTGCCGTAGCGGGACTGGAAGGCGTTCAGGCTCGCCCCGGCCACCAGCACCAGATCGGCCTGGCGGGCGGTGGCCAGGCGGTGGTCGCGGGTGAAGCCTCCGGCGATGCCGAGGTTCCAGGGGGAGTCCACAGCACCCACGGCCATCACCGAGGTCATGAACAGGGCTCCGAGCCGGTCGCCGAGCTCGGCCAGTTCGGTGCCGGCCCCGGCCAGCAGCACTCCGCGCCCGGCCAGGATCAGCGGGCGGTCCGCGGCGCGCAGCAGTCCCGCGATCCGGTCCAGCTCCTCGGGGCCGGGCTGCCAGGTCTTCTTGGCCGGCAGCGGCTCCAGGTCCACCGGCTCGGTCAGGGCGGCGGTGGCGCAGTCGTAGGGGATCGCCAGTACCACCGGCTGCACGGTGCGGGCGGCCAGGTCGAAGGCCCGGTGGGTGATCGCCACCGCGTTTCCGGGGGTGGCGACCAGGGTGGTGACTCCCACCGCGGCGGCCGCGGCGGTCTGGTCGATGTCGAAGGGCCGCCGCCCCGTGGTGGGGGCCTCCCCGGCCACGAGGACCAGGGGGATGCGGGCCAGGCGGGCCTCGGCCAGGGCGGTGTAGGTGTTGGTGAACCCGGCCCCGTAGGTCGTGGTGGCCGCCCCGGTCCGGCCGGTGGCCCGGTGGTAGGCATCGGCCATGGTCACCGTGGCGGCCTCGTGCCGGGCGGAGGTGAAGCCGAAGCCGGCGGAGGTGAGGTGGCTGATCAGATGGGCGTTGCCGTTGCCCATCAGCCCGAACAGGTGATCGGTGCGCGCGGCGATCACCTCTGCGACGGCGGTCGAGACCGTGGGCAGCGAGAGGTCGGTGGTCATGGGCGGGGTCCTTTCGGCGGGGCTCGGGGCGGAGCCCCGGGGTGAGGGGGCGGGATGTGCTCGGGGAGGTCCTGCACGGGTGGAGCCGCCCGCCGGCACCCGTGGGGGTGCCGGCGGGCGGCTCGGTGCGCGGCCGGGGGCCGCTCGGTCAGTCCCGCCGCTTCTCGGCGGACTCCGCGGACGCGAGGATCTCGGCGGCCTCGGGGTGCTCGGAGACGTAGTCCCGGTGCACGTCCTGCACGTGCAGGTCGATGCCCTGGATGCTCTTGGGCACCATGGAGACCGCGACGAGCGAGATGATCGCCAGGACGGCGATGTACACGCCGATGGTCCAGGAGATCCCGGTCTCGTTGAGCAGCAGCTGGGCGATCATCGGGGCGAAGGCGCCGCCGATGATGGAGCCGAGCGCGTAGCCGATCGAGACGCCGGAGTAGCGCACCCGGGCCGGGAACATCTCGGCGTAGAGCGCGGACTGCGGGCCGTAGGAGAGGCCGAGGCCGAGGGTGAGGACCACGATGGCCGCGGCGAAGATCCAGGTGACCCCGGTGTCGAGCAGGAACCACATGGGCACCGCCCACAGGATGATGACGACGTAGCCGATCTGGAAGGTGCGCACGCGCCCGACCTTGTCCGACATCGCACCGCCGAGCATCGTGAACACGAGCCATCCGAGGCCGCCGATGAGGGACGCGATCAGGGTCGCGGAGCGGTCCATGCCCAGGGACTTGGCGCCGTAGGAGGCGAAGAAGGCGATGACCAGGTAGCCGGCGGCGTTGTTGGCGGCGAAGATCAGCGCCGCGAGGGTGACCTGCTTGGAGTTCTTCTTGAACAGCTGCCCCAGGGGAGCGGAGGACTCCTTCTTGCGCAGCTGCATCTCCTTGAACACCGGGGACTCGTCCACGGCCTTGCGGATCAGGTAGCCCACGATGATCAGCGCCACGGAGGAGAGGAACGGAATGCGCCAGCCCCAGGCCTGGAAGTCCTCGGGGGACATCATCGAGGTGAGCGCGAACATGAAGCCCGTGGCCAGCAGCATGCCGATCGGCACGCCGATCTGCGGGTAGGCCCCGAACAGGCCGCGCTTGTGCCGCGGGGCGTGCTCCACGGACATCAGGGCCGCACCGCCCCACTCGCCGCCGGCCGAGAAGCCCTGGATCACGCGGAAGAGGATGAGCAGGACCGGGGCCCAGATGCCGATGGTGGCGTAGGTGGGCAGCAGGCCGATCAGCATGGTCGCGGCGCCCATCCCCACCAGGGTGAGGACGAGGACGATCTTGCGACCGTACTTGTCGCCCAGGTGGCCGGCGACGACGGCGCCCAGCGGGCGGAACAGGAAGCTGATGCCCAGCGAGGCCCAGGCGACGACCTGGGCGAGGCCGGCGTTGGCGGACTCCAGCGGCTCGAAGAAGAGCGGGGCCAGGACGAAGGCGGCCGCCTGGGCGTAGATGAAGAAGTCGTACCACTCGATGGTGGTGCCCACGAGCGTGCCCGCGAGGACCTTGCGCTCCTCGTGGGACATCTCGTGCCGCCCTGCCGGGGCGGTGTCAGCGTGCGCCATGGGATCTCCAGTGTGGTCGGGGACGGGGTCGTCCTCGGCGGAACCGAACGCCTAATAACCGAACGTTCGGTAGTTCAAGGAGATCTTACGGAGGAAAGTGACACCTGTCACTATGGATGCACCACGATCGGATGCCGCGCCGGTATTGTGACGGAGCCCGCCCGTCGGCGAGGGGGCTGAGAATCGGCCGGGCACGAACGGCCGTGGATGCGCCTGCCGTCCGGGTGCTCCTGCGGCCCGGGCCGGGATCCGCTCAGCCGTACAGCCGCTCCGAGGCCAGGCGTGCGCCGGCCGTGAGGGACTCCAGCTTGGCCCAGGCGATCTGCGGGTGCAGCCGTCCGCCCAGTCCGCAGTCGGTCGAGGCGACGACGTTCTCCCGGCCGACCACCGAGGCGAACTGCTCGATCCGGTCCGCGACGAGCTCGGGGTGCTCCACGACGTTCGTGGAGTGGGAGACCACTCCGGGGATGATCACCCGGCCCTCGGGCAGCGGGTGCTCCTTCCAGACCTTCCACTCGTGGGCGTGGCGGGCGGAGGCGCCCTCGAAGGTGTAGCCGCCGGCCTCGATGGTCAGCATGAGGTCCACGAGGTGCTTGAGCTCGAGGTCCGTGGTGTGCGGGCCGTGCCAGGAGCCCCAGCACAGGTGGAAGCGCACCTGCTCCTCGGGGATCCCGCGCAGCGCGTGGTTGAGGGCCTCGACGCGCAGCCGGGTGAACGCCAAGTAGTCCTCCACCGTGGGCTCCGGGTTGACCTGGTCCCAGGACTCCGCGATGGAGGGGTCGTCGATCTGCACGATCAGCCCGGCGCCGGTGATCGCCAGGTACTCCTCCCGCATCGCGTCGGCGCACGCGTACACGAGCTCCTCGTCGGTCCGGTAGTACTCGTTGGTCACGCGCGCGCAGGAGCCGGGGGACAGCGCGGCGACGAACCCGGTCTCCGCGCCCGTGGCCGCCATGGCGGCCTTGAGGTTGCGGACGTCGGAGGCCACCGCCTCCTGGCCGGTGTAGGTCAGCGGCCCGGTGATCTTCGGCTGCGCGGTCGAGGAGCGCCCGGTGAGGATGCCCGACGCCGGGTCCTCGTACGCCTCCCGGAACCGCTCCCGGTCCCGGCGGTCCGGGAAGCTGGTGAGCACCACGTGTCCGGGCGAGGAGCGGCGGCGCTCCGTGGACGCCCACCGGTCCTCGTCCGTGGGCGTCAGCCCTCCGAGGCGCGAGAAGGAGTAGTTCCACCAGGCCCCGTAGTCGACGGCGCTGGACATCGTGTGCCCGTACTCGCCGTCGTTGACGACGTCCACGCCGGTCTCCCGCTGGCGCCGCACGACGTCCTCGACGCCCGTGGCGAGCTCGTCCGTGAGCTGCTCGAACGTGATCGCCCCCTGGGCGTGCTGCCGGTTGGCCTCCAGGAGGCGGGGGATCCGGGGCAGGGAGCCCACATGGGTGGTCTGCACGCGGTCGGTGTTCTGCAGGGTCATGGAGGTGCTCCTCGGAGTGGGGCGGCGGGGGCGGGCAGCGGGGAAGGGTGGCGGGGGCGGGGGGAAGCGGGGCGCTCAGGCCCAGAGCCGGCGCGAGGCGAGCTCGGCGCCGCGGGCGAGCGTCTCGAGCTTCGCCCACGCGATCTGCGGGTGCACCCGCCCGCCCAGGCCGCAGTCGGTCGAGGCGATGACGTTCTCGCGCCCCACGAGCCTCGCGTAGCGCTCGATCCGGTCGGCGACGAGCTCGGGGTGCTCCACGACGTTGGTGGCGTGCGAGACCACGCCGGGCAGGATCAGCTTGCCCTCGGGCAGGGCGTGGTCCTCCCAGACCTTCCACTCGTGCTCGTGCCGGGCGTTGGCGCCCTCGAAGGAGTAGGCGCCCGCGTCGATCGAGAGCAGCAGGTCCACCAGGTACCTGAACTCGAGGTCCGTGGTGTGCGGGCCGTGCCAGGAGCCCCAGCACAGGTGGAAGCGGATCCGATCCTGGGGCAGGCCGCGCAGGGCGTGGTTGAGGGCCTCCACCCGTACCTGGACGAAGCGCCGGTAGTCCTCGACGGCCGGCTCCGGGTTGATCTGGTCCCAGGACTCGGCGATGGAGGGGTCGTCGATCTGCAGCACCAGGCCGGCGTCGAGGATCGCGGTGTACTCCTCGCGCAGCACGTCCGCCCACGCGTAGAGGAACTCCTCCTCGCTCGCGTAGTGGTGGTTGCCGATCCGCGCGGCCGAGCCGGGGGACAGGGCGGCGACGAAGCCCTCGGCCGCCCCCGTCTCCCGCAGCGCGGCGGTGAGGCCCGCGACGTCGGAGGCCACCGCGGCCTGGCCGGTGTAGGAGAGCGGGCCGGTCGCGGCCGGGAACACGGGCGGCGGCAGGTCGGGGTCGGCCAGGTGGATGCCGGAGGAGGGGTCCGTGTAGGCGTCGTGGAAGGCGGCGAGGTCCCGCCGGTCCAGGAAGCTCGTGAGCACCACGCTGCCGGGGGCCGAGCGCTTCGGGACGTGGATGTCGTTGTCGTCGACGATCTCGAGCCCGCCCGTGCGGTCGAAGGAGTAGGTCCACCACGCGCCGTAGTCCACCGAGTGGGTCATCGCGTGGCCGTACTCGCCGTCGTTGACCACGTCGATGCCGGCCTCGCGCTGGCGGCGCACGACGTCCACGACGGCGTCCCGCAGCAGGCGGTCGAACTCCTCGGTACCGGCCGCGCCCGGGAGGCGGGCCTCGTTGGCCTGCAGCAGCTCCGGGGTCCGGGGGAGGGACCCGGCGTGGGACGTGAGGATGCGGTCGGCACTGTGCAGCATGGGGCGCTGTCCTTTCCATCGGTCCTGGCGGTAGCACCGGGGCGGAGGGCGCGGGGCCGTCCGTGCGGGTTGCTGCGGCGTCGTCGAGCCAGGTCTCTCGGCCGCTCTGGATGGTGACGACCCCATCCAATCCCACGGCCGGGACGTTGCGCCATTCGGGAGCCGCGTGACGGGCATGACGCCGTGTGACGCGCGGGTCCCTGCTCGCCGTCGTGCTCCGGATCACATACCGTGACGGTGACCGGTGCCCCGGACCCTGTGGGCGCGGCGGACGGAAGGAAGGTTCCCCATGTTCCAGGACCACGGCCTCGAGGGCCGCACCGCGCTGGTGACCGGTGGAGCGAGCGGCATCGGGCTGGCCGCGGCCCGGGCTCTGGCGGGCGCCGGGGCGCACGTGGTGGTGGCCGACGTCGACGAGGCCGGTGCGCAGCGGGTCGCGGACGAGCTCGAGGGGCGGGCGTGGGCCGTCGACCTGCTCGACACCGCGGCGCTGGCCGGGCTGAGTCTGGAGGTGGACGTGCTGGTGAACAACGCCGGCATCCAGAAGGTCGCCCCGATCCAGGACTTCGACCCCGCCGACTTCCACCGGATCCTCGTGCTCATGCTCGAGAGCCCGTTCCTGCTGGTGCGCGCGGCCCTGCCGCACATGTACGAGCGGGGCTGGGGGCGGGTCGTGAACATCTCCTCCGTGCACGGGCTGCGGGCCTCCCCCTACAAGAGCGCCTACGTCGCGGCCAAGCACGGCCTCGAGGGGCTGTCCAAGACCGTGGCCCTGGAGGGGGCGGCGCACGGGGTGACCAGCAACTGCGTCAACCCCGGTTACGTGCGCACCCCGCTGGTGGAGAAGCAGGTCGCGGACCAGGCCAGGGTGCACGGGATCCCCGAGGCCGAGGTCGTGGAGCGGATCATGCTCGGCGAGACGCCGGTGAAGAAGCTCGTGGAGCCCGAGGACGTCGGCAGCCTCGTGGCGTGGCTGGCCGGACCGCACGCCGCCATGGTCACCGGCGCGTCCTACACGATGGACGGCGGCTGGACGGCGCGCTGAGCGGGCCGGGGGCCGCTCAGCGGTGGCCGAGCTCCCGGGAGAGCCGGTGGGCCTCCGTGAGCAGCGCCCGCCCCAGGAGCCCGCGGCGCTCCCCGGCGAAGCGGGGCTCGATCCCGGTGAGGCTCAGGGCGTAGACGGGGGCGCCGGTCGTGTCGAAGACGGCCGCGGCCATGCCCCAGCTGCCCTCCACGATCAGTCCCGGGTTCACCGCGAAGCCCTCCCGCCGCACGTCCTCCAGCAGCTCGCGGATCCGCTCGGGGGTGTGCAGCGGGCCCCACTCGGCGCGGGCGGCGGGCGTGGCGGCGAGGATCCGCTCCACCTCCGCGTCCGGCAGGTGGGCCAGGACCGCCAAGCCGGCCGAGGCCACGCCCAGCGGCAGCCGCAGGCCCTCGTACAGCACGTGGGAGCGGATCGGGAAGGCCCCCTCGACCCGGGCCAGGCACACGGTCTCGGGTCCGCGGCGGGCCGAGAGGAACGCGCTCTCCCCCGTGGCCTCGGCGAGCCGGCGCAGCGACGGTCCGGCCAGCTCCCGGATCGGGTAGCGGTGGGCCGCGACCGCGCCCAGCACGTAGAGCTCCGGGCCGAGCTGCCACGCCGTGCTGCCGGCCGGGCGGTCCACGAGCCCCTCCTCGGCCAGGCCCGTCAGGAGGCGGTGCACGGTGGGGCGCGTCAGCCCGGTCGCCGCCGCGAGCTCCGCCACGGTGCTGCCCTCCTCCCGCCCCGCGACGGCGCGCAGCAGCTGCGCGACGCGGTGGACCACCTGGGTGCCCGGGCCGGCCCCGACCTTTCCCGTCATGAACTCCACTATATGGACATTGCGCGACCTGATGGCCGGATGCTGAGGAAAGCCCGCGGGATCCCGGCGCACCGGTTGACCGGTATGTGGGGTGTTCCTAGATTGAGTCCTGGGTCACAGATCACCGACAGGAAGGGACAAGGGTGTCCAAGGTCATCGACAACGCCGCCGGGCTGCTGGCGGAGCAGCTGCGGGACGGCATGACGCTCGCCGTCGGCGGGTTCGGGCTCAGCGGGATCCCGCGGGACCTCATCGAGGCGGTCCGCGACTCCGGGGTCACCGGTCTCACGGTGGTCTCCAACAACATGGGCGTGGACGGCAAGGGCCTCGGGGTGCTGCTGGAGAACCACCAGGTGACGAAGGTGCTCGCCTCCTACGTGGGCGAGAACAAGCTCTTCGCCCAGCAGTACCTGGACGGCGAGCTCGAGGTCGAGTTCAATCCGCAGGGCACGCTCGCCGAGCGGCTCCGGGCCGGCGGCGCGGGCATCCCCGCCTTCTACACGAGGACCGGGGTCGGCACCCTCGTGGCCGAGGGCAAGCCGCACGCCGAGTTCGACGGCGAGACCTACGTGCAGGAGCGCGGCATCGTCGCGGACATCGCCCTGGTGCACGCCCACACCGGTGACACCGACGGCAACCTCGTCTACCGCTACACCGCGCGCAACTTCAACCCGATCGTCGCCACCGCGGGGAAGGTCACCGTCGCCGAGGTCGAGCACCTCGTGCCGGTCGGCGAGATCCATCCGGACCACGTCGTGACCCCCGGCGTCTACGTCCAGCACGTCCTGCAGTACAGCGGTGCGCCCAAGGACATCGAGCAGCGCACCGTCCGCCCCCGCCCCGCCACGGCCGGGCAGCCCTCCCCGCAGAACGGAGACCAGGCATGAGCTGGACCCGCGACGAGATGGCGGCGATCGCCGCCGTGGAGCTCTCCGACGGCGACTACGTCAACCTCGGCATCGGCATCCCCACCCTGGTGGCCAACAACCTGCCCGAGGGCGTGAACGTGGTGCTGCAGTCCGAGAACGGCGTGCTCGGCATGGGCCCCTTCCCCTACGAGGGGGAGGAGGACCCGGACCTCATCAACGCGGGCAAGCAGACCATCACCCTGCTGCCCGGGGCCTCGATCTTCGACTCCGCCACGTCCTTCGGGATGATCCGCGGCGGCCACGTCAAGATCGCGATCCTCGGGGCCATGCAGGTCTCCGGCTCGGGCGACCTCGCCAACTGGATGATCCCCGGCAAGATGGTCAAGGGCATGGGCGGGGCCATGGACCTCGTCGCCGGCACCCCGCGCGTCGTCGTGCTGACCGAGCACGTGACCAAGGACGGCTCGGCCAAGATCAGGACCGAGTGCGACCTCCCGCTCACCGGCGTGGGCGTGGTCGACCGCATCGTCACGGACCTGTGCGTCTTCGACGTCGAGGACGGCGGGCTCGTGCTGCGCAGCCTCGCCCCCGGCGTCACCGAGGACGAGGTCCGCGCGAAGACCGAGGCGTCCTTCCGCACCGACCTGCAGGACGTCACCCCCGAGAGCGTCCCCACCGAAACCGTGTCCACCGCACCAGGTGCTGCCGAGGAGAACCGATGAACACCCCGAACGACGTCGTCGTCCTGTCCGGCGCCCGCACGCCCCAGGGCAAGATCCTGGGGCAGCTGGCGTCCCTCACCGCGGCCCAGCTGGGCGCCCACGCCATCACGTGCGCGCTCGAGCGGGCCGGGCTCACCCCCGAGCAGGTCGACTACGTGATCATGGGCCACGTCCTGCAGGCCGGTGCCGGCCAGAACCCCGCCCGCCAGGCGGCGGTCACCGCCGACATCCCGCTCCGGGTGCCCGCCGAGACCGTCAACAAGGTGTGCCTCTCCGGGCTCGTGGCCATCACCAACGCCGCCCGGATGATCCGGGCCGGCGAGGCCGAGATCGTCGTGGCCGGCGGCCAGGAGTCCATGACCAACGCCCCGCACCTCGCCGCGGGCGTGCGGCAGGGCAAGAGCTACGGCGACCTCCGACTCGAGGACTCCGTGGCCAAGGACGGTCTCGTGGACGTCGCCGCCTGCGTGTCCATGGGCTCGCTCACCGAGTCCGGCAACGGCGAGCGGTCCATCTCCCGCGCGGAGCAGGACGAGGTCGCGGCCCAGAGCCACCGGCGCGCGGCCCGCGCCACCGCCGACGGCGTCTTCCGCGAGGAGATCGCCCCGGTGACGATCCCGCAGCGCAAGGGCGACCCGCTCGTGGTCGACTCCGACCAGGGCATCCGGCCCGACTCCACGGCCGAGTCCATGGGAAGCCTGCGGCCGGCGTTCGCGGCGGACGGCACCATCACCGCCGGCAACTCCTCGCCGCTGTCCGACGGGGCGGCCGCCGTGGTCCTCACCAGCAGGGAGTACGCCGAGCGCCACGGACTCGAGTACCTGGCCGTGGTCGGGGCTCCCGGCCAGGTCGCCGGGCCCGACACCTCGCTGCACTCCCAGCCGTCCCGGGCGATCGAGGCCGCCGTGGCGAAGGCCGGGTGGTCCGTGCAGGACCTGGACTTCATCGAGATCAACGAGGCGTTCGCGTCCGTGCTGATCCAGTCCCTGCGGGACCTCGACTATCCGCTGGAGCGGGCCAACATCCACGGCGGCGCCGTGGCCCTGGGCCACCCGATCGGCGCCTCCGGGGCGCGCCTGGCCCTGCACGCGGCCCTCGAGCTCTCCCGCCGCGGCTCCGGCAAGGCCGCGGTCTCCCTCTGCGGCGGCGGCGGCCAGGGCGAGGCGCTGCTGCTCCACCGCGACTGACCCGGCTCCGCCCACGGGCCACGTCCGGCGCGGGTGACCACGGGGTCGCGTGGTCACCCGCGCCGGACGTCGTCGCTCGCGGCCCGGCGGGTGGGCCGGGCCTGCGCACCGGCCGGCGCGGACCCCCGTAGGGTCGGTGGGAGGACCGCGACGAGACAGGAGGATCCACCCGTGCCGTTCTTCCTCGCCCGCCTGGTCCGCCGGCTGGGCAGCGCCCGGGCCTGGGGGCTGCCCCTGCTGATCATCGTCACGGTCTTCCTCACCAGCTGGCCGCTGATGGCCTGGGCGGAGCCGGCCGAGAACCCGATCGCCGCCGTGGAGAACTACTGGTGGTGGTTCGTGGTCACCGCGTCCACGGTCGGCTACGGCGACTTCTTCCCGACCACCCTCGGCGGCCACCTCGTCGGCGTCTACGTCATCGTCGGGGGCATCGCCACGCTGACGACCCTCTTCACCAAGATCGCCACGGCCATCGAGAACGCGAAGGGACAGCGCATGAAGGGCCAGCTCGACCTCGACCTGTCGGACCACCTCGTGATCCTCGGGTACACGCCCGGACGCACCGAGCGGCTCGTCCAGGAGCTCACCGCGGACGGCGTCCTCCCGATCGCGCTCTGCGCCTGGGACGAGGTGACGGAGAACCCGCTGCCGGACCATCCCGACCACGGCTTCGTCCGCGGCGACCTCGCCGAGGAGACCGTGCTGCGCCGCGCCGGGGTCCACCGCGCGCGCCGGGTGCTCGTCGACGCCCGCGACGACAACGAGGCGCTCACGCTCACCGTGGCCGCGGCCCACCTGAACCACAGCGCCCACGTCGTGGTGACCCTGCGCGACATGGTCCGCGCCCGGAACTTCTCCTACCTCGACCGCAAGGTGCAGTGCGTGCAGTGGCACTCACCGCGGATGGCCACCGAGGAGCTCCAGGACCCCGGCATCGCGGCCGTGTACGCGGACCTGATGACCCACGGCGGCCGCAACACCTACAGCACCCGGCTGCCAGACGCGCTCGCGGGGACGGTCGTCGGGGAGCTCCAGACCGGCATCGGCCGCGGCTTCGACGCGACCCTGCTCGCCGTCCAGCTCGACGGCGCGGTGATCAGCCCCGGCTGGAACTCCCCGCTGCCGGCGGGCGCCGTGCTGTACTACGTGGGCGGGCGCCGGCTCTCGGCGGAGGACATCGTCAGGTCCTGCGCGCGCTGAGGCCCGCCGGACGGCATGCGGCGCGGACCGGGCGGGTCAGCCCCGGCGCCGGAGGAGGGCCCGTCCCGCGGCGACGGCGGCGCCGCCCGCCAGCACCCACGGCCCGGCGACGACGACCGGGTCCAGCCACGTGTGCGAGAGGTCGGCGCGGGTGGAGTCCCGCCGGGACGAGAGGCCGTGCCGGGAGAACTCGCTGAGCACCCCGGTCTCGGTGACGGGGTTGTCCGGGCGCAGGCTCGCGAACGAGACGAGGTGGCTCTCCCACGCGTCGACCCGGTCGGCCGCCAGCAGGATCACCCAGTGCGCGGCCCGGCCCTCGCCGTACCGCCGGTAGGCGTGCCGGCGGAGCACCCCGGAGAGGCCCTTGGGCGGGCAGGAGGTGCCGAAGACGGGGGTGAGCTGCGCGTGCTCGATCGACCGCTCCCGCGGCCACCGCTCCTCCTGGCGCTCCGGGACGTCCCAGTGCGCCCCGGTGGCGCCGGGGTCGTAGCGCAGCTTCGGCACGGAGGGCCGGTCGGCCGGGTCCAGGTCCGCGCCCCAGCCGGGGATGCGGGAGCGCAGCTCCTCGCGGTCCACGGGGCGCTCGGCCTCGCCGGCGGTGTACGGGGTGGAGGTCATGGTCGCAGTGCCCTTCCTCAGGAGGTGCCCGGCACGATGAGCGGCTTGATGCAGCCGTCCAGCTTGGCCGAGAAGATGTGGTAGCCCTCGGCGATGTGCTCCAGGGGGATGCGGTGGGTCACGAGGTCGCTGGGCTTGAGGTAGCCGTTGCGGATGTGCTCGAACAGCCTCGGCCACTGCCGCTTCACGGGGCACTGGTTCATCCGCAGGGTCAGCCCCTTGTTGAGCGCGTCGCCGAACTTCACCGCGCTGAACATCGGCCCGTACGCGCCCATCACCGAGACGGTCCCGCCCTTGCGCACGGAGTCGATCGCCCAGTTCAGCGCGATGGGGGACCCGCCCTGCAGCTTGAGCTTGGCCGAGGTCACGTGCTGGGTGAAGTTGCCGTCCGCCTCGGCCCCCACGGCGTCGATCACGACGTCGGCGCCCAGGTGGTCGGTGGTCCTCTTCATCTCCACCACGATGTCGTCGTGCTCCGCGAAGTTGAACGTCTCGGCGTGGGCGAACTCCCGGGCCTTCTCGAGCCGGTACTCCAGGTGGTCGATCACGATCACCCGGCCCGCGCCCATCAGCCACGCCGACTTCGCGGCGAACAGCCCCACCGGGCCGGCGCCGAGGACGACGACGGTGTCGCCCTCCACGATGTCGCCCAGCTGGGCCCCGAAGTAGCCGGTGGCGAGGGCGTCGGTGAGCAGCACCGCGTCCTCCTCGTCCATCCAGTCCGGGATGATCGAGGGCCCCACGTCCGCGAAGGGCACCCGCACGAACTCGGCCTGGCCGCCGTCGTAGCCCCCGCACGTGTGGGAGTAGCCGTAGATCCCGCCCACCGCGGTGGCGTTCGGGTTCACGTTGTGGCAGTTGGAGTACAGGCCCCGGGCGCAGTACCAGCAGGACCCGCAGTAGACGTTGAACGGCACCATCACCCGGTCACCGGGCTTCAGGTGCTGCACCGAGGAGCCCACCTCGTGGACCACCCCGACGAACTCGTGGCCGAAGGTCGTCCCCACCCGGGTGTCCGGCATCATCCCGTGGTAGAGGTGCAGGTCGGACCCGCAGATCGCCGCGGTCGTCACCCGCACGATCGCGTCGTTGGGATGCTCGATCCGGGGGACGTCCCGTTCCTCCACGCGCACCTTGTAGGGTCCGCGGTACACCATTGCTCGCATCCGGCCCGCCTCGATCAGTAAGCACACTGTTGGTAGAGGCCAGCGTTCCACCGTCCCCGGGCGCGGTCAACCCCCTGCGCGGGACGGGGCCCGGGCGCTCAGTCCGCGCCGGCGGAGCTCGCCCGCTCGCCGCGGTCCCGGCCGGCCCCGGCTCGCGCGGCCCCGGCTCCCACCGCCCCGGCTCGCGCGGCGCCGGCGAGGTCGCCGCTCGAGGGCACGCGCGGGTGGAAGCGGCGGTCGAGCAGCGTGTTGGCCGCCCAGGCCAGCAGATCTCGTTGCCGGACCGGCAGGTCCAGGCACCCGTGCCGGTAGCCCTCGACCTCGAGCTCCCCGGCGGTCCCGCCGAGGGCGAGGTAGCGCACCCAGAGCCGGCGGCCGCCGATGCGCGCGTCCTCGAGCGTCCGGTGCAGCCGGGCGGCCTGTTCCCGGGCCGGGGTCTCGTCCATCGTCGTCCTTCCGTTCGTCGGGGCGGAGGGCACGGTGCCGCTGCTGCGGCCGGCTCCCGCTCCCACGGTAGGAAGGCGTTTCCCGGCGGGGCCACGGTTTTCACAGAGGTACACCATTGTGTCCGAGTGTGGTGCCGCGGCCCGGCCCTGATGGCCGGCCTCGAGGGTCCGGACACCAGGGGCCGGCCCCGATGATCTGCCGCGGCGTCCCGCGGATCCCGGGCCCGGTCTCCGGGCGCCCGGGTCAGGAGGCGACGACCGCCCCGTAGAGCTCCTCGAAGCGGGCGCGGACCGCGGCGTAGTGCCCGGCCCGCTCCGGCTCCGGCGCACGCTCCGGGCCGTAGGGCGGACGGGCCCGCTCGACGTCCGGGGCCAGGGTCTCGAGGGCGAGCAGCGCCGTGCCGCGCAGCGTCGCGCGCTTGAACTCCGCCCGGGCCACGGGCTTGCCGAGGGTGTCGGCGAGGATCTGCATCAGCCCGGGCACGTCCTGGGACGCGCTGCCCGAGGCCACCACGTGCTCCACGCCGCCGGCGACGTCCTCGAGCTCGTCGGCCACGCGCGCGTAGGAGGCGGCCACGCCCTCCAGCACGCCGCGCGCCAGGTCCGCGCCGGTGGCCGCGGCCGTGACGTCGGCCAGCACCGCCCGGGCGCCGCCGGCCCAGCCGGTCGAGCGCTCGCCGGTGAAGAAGGGCAGCACCACCGGGGTGCCCTCGGCGACGTCCGCCACGGCCACGTCCTCGAGCGTGGTGTCCTCCGGCAGGCGCACCGTGCTCCCGAGCCAGCTGATCGCCCGTCCCACGTCGTTGAGGGCCCCGCCCAGCAGGCACCGCCGCGCGTCGACGCGGTAGCACCACAGCCCGCTGGGGACCCGCTCGGGGATCTCGTGCAGCAGCACGCGCGCGGCCCCCGAGGTGGCCGCGGAGACCACCAGGGTCGAGGCGTCGGCCCCGCCCGAGCCCAGGTTGGCGCTGAGCCCGTCGGCCACGGGCGCGAACCAGTGCGCGCCCTCGAGGGCGGGCCAGCGCGGGGCAACGGAGTCCGTGACGTCCGGGATCGGCTCGTGCGGGTCGAGCACGGGGCTGAGCTGCTCGGCGTCCAGGCCGCAGGCCAGCAGCAGCGGTTCGTCCCACCGGCCCGTGCGCCGGTCCAGCAGGCCGGTCCACGCCGCGGTGGCGGTCCCGGCGTGGGCGGTGCCGAGCAGGCGCAGGTGCACGTACTCGCCGAGGGACATCCACCGTCGGGCCCGCTCCCACGTCCGCGGGTCCGTCTCCCGGATCCAGCGCAGGCGCGGGGCGAGGTAGGAGGTGTGCAGACGGGTGCCGGTGCGCTGGAGGGTCGAGGGCTCGTCGAGCTCCGCGCGCAGCGCCGCCAGCTGCTCCGCGCACCGGGAGTCCGCGTAGGTGAAGCAGGGGGTGATCGCTTCGTCGTCGTCGCCGACCCCCACGAGCGAGGACGCGAAGGTGTCCAGGGCCACCCCGGCCACCCGGCCGGCCAGAGCCGGGTCGGCCAGGACGAGGTCCAGGATCCCGGCCAGCTCCTCGGTGACCTGGTCGGGGTCGATCACCGAGGTGCCGTCGGCCCCGGTGCTGAACTCGTGCTCGATCTTGTGCCGGTAGCCGCGCACCGGGGTCCCGGTGGCGTCGTGCAGGCCGCCCCGGCTGCCCGTGGAGCCGACGTCGAGCGCCATCACGAGCGGGTCGACCGCCTCGGCCAGGTCCACGGCGAAGGACGTGCTGTCGTCCGGCCGCGGGGGAGTGGTGTGCTGGCTCATGGGGGAGTCCTCCTTCGGGGCGTGTCCTGCCCCAGTGTAGGAGCGGTCCCCCATGACCACATGGTGAGACAGCCGTCCGGGAAGCGGGACGAGGGTGCGACGGCGCGTATTCTGGGCGGCGGACCTCCGGCGGCCGCCCCGGTCGCGCCGGCCCTCGGCCGGTGCGCGGGGAGTGCGCCCCACCGGCCCCCTCGTCCCAGGACCCGACCAAGGAGACGCAGCCGCGCCATGCCCCACCTCCGCTCCCGCACCTCGACCCACGGCCGGAACATGGCCGGCGCCCGCGCCCTGTGGCGGGCCACCGGCATGGGCGACGACGACTTCGGGAAGCCGATCGTCGCGATCGCCAACTCCTACACGCAGTTCGTGCCGGGCCACGTGCACCTCAAGGACATGGGCGACCTCGTGGCCTCCGCGATCCGGGAGGCCGGGGGCGTGGCCAAGGAGTTCAACACCATCGCGGTCGACGACGGCATCGCGATGGGCCACGACGGCATGCTCTACTCGCTGCCCTCCCGCGACATCATCGCGGACTCCGTGGAGTACATGGTCAACGCCCACCGGGCCGACGCCCTGGTGTGCATCTCCAACTGCGACAAGATCACCCCGGGCATGTTGCTGGCCGCGCTGCGGCTGAACATCCCGGTGGTCTTCGTCTCCGGCGGGCCCATGGAGTCCGGCGAGGCCGTCGAGGGCGTCGTGGAGCACCGCCTGGACCTGGTGGACGCCATGTCCATGGCCGTCGACGAGTCCGTCACCGACGAGCAGCTGGGCCAGATCGAGCGCAACGCCTGCCCCACCTGCGGGTCCTGCTCGGGCATGTTCACCGCCAACTCCATGAACTGCCTCACCGAGGCCCTGGGGCTGTCCCTGCCCGGCAACGGCACCACGCTGGCCACCCAGGTGGCCCGCAAGGAGCTGTTCCTCGAGGCCGGCCGCCGGGTGGTGGACCTGTGCTGCCGCTACTACGAGCAGGACGACGAGTCCGTGCTGCCGCGCAACATCGCCACGAAGGCCGCCTTCGAGAACGCCATGGCCCTGGACATCGCCATGGGCGGGTCCACCAACACGATCCTGCACATCCTCGCCGCCGCCCAGGAGGGCGAGGTGGACTTCACCCTCCCGGACATCGACGCCCTGTCCCGCCGGGTGCCCTGCCTGTGCAAGGTTGCCCCGAACTCCACGAAGTTCCACATCGAGCACGTGCACCGCGCCGGCGGCATCCCCGCCATCCTCGGCGAGCTGCGCCGGGCGGGGCTGCTCAACGAGGACGTGCACACCGTGCACGCCCCGGACCTGGCCACGTGGCTGGACGAGTGGGACATCCGCAGCGGCCGGTCCTCGGAGCGCGCCCGGAAGCTCTTCCACGCCGCCCCCGGCGGCGTGCGCACCACGCAGGCCTTCTCCACCGCCAACGAGTTCGAGTCCCTGGACACCGACGCCGCCGACGGCTGCATCCGCTCCGTGGAGCACGCCTACACGGCGGACGGCGGCCTGGCGATCCTCTACGGCAACATCGCCGAGGACGGGGCCGTGATCAAGACCGCCGGCATCGACGAGGAGCTCTTCCACTTCGTCGGCAAGGCCTTCGTGGTGGAGTCCCAGGACGAGGCCGTGTTCGAGATCCTCTCCAAGAACGTGCAGCCCGGCGACATCGTGGTCATCACCCACGAGGGCCCCAAGGGCGGGCCCGGGATGCAGGAGATGCTCTACCCCACCTCCTACCTCAAGGGCCTCGGCCTGGGCCGGGAGTGCGCGCTGATCACCGACGGCCGCTTCTCCGGAGGCACCTCCGGCCTCTCCATCGGGCACATCTCCCCGGAGGCCGCCGCCGGCGGCGCCGTGGGGCTCATCGAGACCGGCGACGAGATCGAGATCGACGTCGCACAGCGGGTGCTGCGGGTCAACGTCGACGACGCCACGCTCGCCGCCCGGCGCCAGGCCATGGGTCCGGCGCCCTGGTACCCCACCAAGCCGCGGGAGCGGCAGGTCTCCAAGGCCCTGCGTGCCTACGCCTCCATGGTCACCTCCGCGGACAAGGGCGCGGTCCGCGTGATCTGACCCCTCCCGCCCCTCCCCTGCGACCCCGGCCCGGAGGGATGATGAGGGGAGAGGGGGTCGAGACGCCGGTCACGTCCACTAGAGTTCCGTCGGGGCGCGCAACCGCTGCGTCCTGATCGTCCACGCGGGTCCGCAGGGATCCCTGCCGGAGCACCGCGTCGTCACAGTTCGGAGCTGGAATGGAACTCGTCACCGACCTCGTCGGCACCCTCGGCGGCTGGGTGTGGAACGTGGTCTTCGCCATCCTCATCGGAGTGGGCCTGTACCTGACCGTGCGCACCGGAGTGGTGCAGCTGCGGCTCGTCCCGGAGATGTTCCGGGTGCTGGGCGACAAGCCCGGCATGGCCGAGGACGGCAAGAAGGGCATCTCCGCCTTCCGCGCCTTCACCGTCAGCGCCGCGGCCCGCGTGGGCACCGGCAACATCGCCGGCGTCGCGATCGCCATCAGCCTGGGCGGACCGGGCGCCGTCTTCTGGATGTGGGTGATCGCCGGCATCGGCGCGGCCAGCGCCTTCGTGGAGTCCCTGCTGGGCCAGCTCTACAAGATCAAGGCGCCCACCGGCTACGTGGGCGGGCCCGCCTACTACATGGAGCGGGGCATCGGGGCGCGCTGGATGGGCCTGCTCTTCGCGGTGGTCATCACCCTGACCTACGGGTTCGTGTTCAACTCCGTGCAGTCGAACTCGATCGTCGACGCCCTGGGCGGGTCCCTCGGCGTCGACATCGCCGCGGCGGACGCGCTGTGGTTCCGGATCCTCGTCGGCGCCGTGCTCGTGGGCCTGACCGCCGCGATCATCTTCGGCGGGATCCGCCGCATCTCGGCCGTCTCCGAGGTGGTCGTCCCGGTCATGGCCGTGCTCTACGTCCTGCTCGGCCTGCTCGTGGTCGTGCTCAACGTCGGCGAGATCCCGGCCGTCCTCGGCCAGATCCTCGAGGGCGCCTTCGGCATCCGGGAGTTCGTCACCGGCGGGCTGATCGGCGTGATCATCCAGGGCATGAAGCGCGGCCTGTTCTCCAACGAGGCCGGCATGGGCTCGGCCCCCAACGCGGGGGCCACCGCGTCGGTCTCCCACCCGGCCAAGCAGGGCTTCCTGCAGGCGCTCGGCGTCTACTTCGACACCTGGCTGATCTGCTCGATCACGGCGTTCATCGTGCTGCTGTCCGATCCCGAGTTCGGCGGCCGGGAGGGCGCCTCCCTGACCCAGTCCGCGCTGGCCCTGCAGCTGGGCGGCTGGGCGGTGCACTTCCTCACCGTGGCGATCTTCCTGTTCGCCTTCACCTCCGTGATCGGCAACTACTACTACGGCGAGTCCAACATCCGCTTCCTCACCGGCTCGCCCGCGGTGATGACCGCCTACCGCGTGCTCGTGCTGGCGTTCGTCTTCGCCGGCGCCGTTCTAGCCCTGGACCTGGTCTGGTCCATGGCCGACCTCTTCATGGCGGTCATGGCCACGATCAACCTCGTGGCCCTGGTGCTGCTGGCAGGGGTGGCCGTGCGCGTGCTCAAGAACTACGAGGCCCAGCGCAAGCAGGGGCTGGAGCCGGTGTTCCACAGCGGCGACATCCCCGGGCTGTACGGGCTCGGGGCGTGGGACGGCACCGATGTGGTGACCACCCGCGCGTACTGGGACGACATGGCGGCCGAGCGCGTCCGCTGAGCTGGTCCGCTGGGCCGGTCCGGCGCGGGCGCCCCGCATGGTGCCGTCCGCGCCGGACGCTCTACAGTGACAGCATGGAATCTCGAACCCAGATGACCGCCGCGGAGCTCCGGCAGCTCCAGGCCCCGCTCAAGGACCGCTACCGGGCGGAGCCCGAGGCGGCCCGCACGCCCCTGCACTCCCACGGGAACTTCCGGGACCCCGGCCTGACCTGCACGGTGGACACCTGGGCGGGCCCCGTGCGCGGCGGCCCGCACGCCGCCACCGGCGGTGACGGCAGCGACGCCTGCTCCGGGGACATGCTCCTCGACGCGCTCCTGGCCTGCGCCGGGGTGACGCTGCGCAGCGTCGCCACCGCCATGGGCGTGGAGGTGCGCTCGGCCGAGCTGACCGCCGACGGCATGTTCGACGCCCGCGGCACCCTCGGCGTGGACCGGTCCGTGCCCGTCGGGGTGCAGGACGTCGTGGTGACCGCCCGGGTGGACGCCGACCTCGACGACACCGCCCTGGAGCGCCTCGCGCGCGCCACGGAGCGGTACTGCGTGGTCAGCCAGAGCCTGAAGGCCGACGTGCGGTTCGTCCTCGAGCGCGTGTAGCGACCCGCTCCTCGGGACGGGAGCGGCCCCGGAAGCACCAGGCTTCCGGGGCCGCTGCGCGTGCCGGGACAGGACGTCCCGGGGCGCGACCTGCCGGGGCGGGGCCCGTCAGGACAGGACCTGCCGCTTCGCCGAGATGACCCCGGTGTTGAAGCCGGCCAGGTGGAGGCCGCCGTGGAAGCGGGCGTGCTCGATCTTCAGGCAGCGGTCCATCACCACGTCGAGCCCTCCCTCCTCGGCGATCCGGGCGGCCTCCTCGTGCCAGGAGCCCAGCTGCAGCCACAGGGTCTTCGCCCCGACGGCCACGGCGTCGCGCGCCACGTCGGGGAGGTCGTCGTGGCGCCGGAAGGCGTCGACGAGGTCCGGGGTCTCCGGCAGGTCCGCCAGGGACGGGTAGACGGGCCGGCCCATGATCTCCCGCAGCACCGGGTTGACGAAGTACACCCGGTACGGCGAGGAGGACAGCAGGTAGGTGGAGACGAAGTAGGAGGCGCGGGAGGGCTTGTCGGACGCCCCCACGATCGCGATCGACTCCGTGCCGCGCAGCAGCTTCAGCCGCTCGGGGGCGCTCGGCCCCTGCCAGGTGCGGGTCTCGGCGGTCATCGGAGTGCTCCATCGACGGTCGGGGCGGACGCCCGGGCGAGCCCGGTGGCCGCGGAGAGGGCCTGGTCGAGGTCCCAGAGGATGTCCTCGGCGTCCTCGATGCCCACGGAGATGCGGATGAGGTCCTCGGACACCCCGCCCACCTCCAGCTGCTCGGGGCTGAGCTGCTGGTGCGTGGTGGAGGCCGGGTGCAGCACGAGGGTGCGGGCGTCGCCGATGTTGGCGAGGTGGCTGGCCAGCTGCAGGTTCTCGATGAACCGCTCGCCGACCTGCCGCCCGGTGAGCTCACCGGTGGCCGTCACGCCGAACGAGAAGACGGATCCCACGCCCAGCGGCAGGTACTTCCGGGCCCGCTCGTGGTGGGGGTGGTCCGGCAGCCCCGCGTAGTTGACGTAGGAGACTCGCGGGTCCTCCGCGAGCCACTGCGCCACGGCCGCGGCGTTGGCCAGGTGGGCGTCCATGCGCTGCGGCAGCGTCTCGACGCCCTGCAGCAGGTTCCACGCCGACTGCGGGGACAGCGCCGGGCCGATGTCCCGCAGCTGCTCCGAGCGCAGCTTGGTCAGGAAGCCGTACTCGCCGAAGTTCTCCCACCAGGAGACGTTGTTGTAGGAGGCCACGGGCTCGGTCATGGACGGGAAGTTGCCGTTGCCCCAGTCGAAGCGCCCGGACTCCACGACGACGCCGCCCAGCGTGGTGCCGTGGCCGCCCAGGAACTTGGTGGCCGAGTGGATGACGATGTCCGCGCCGTGCTCCATCGGGCGGACCAGGTACGGCGGGGTCATCGTGGCGTCGACCACGAGCGGGACGCCGGCCGCGTGGGCCACGGCTGCCAGGCCCTCGAGATCGGCGACCTCCCCGGAGGGGTTCGCGACGACCTCGGTGTAGACGGCCTTGGTGCTCGGCCGCAGCGCCGCCCGGTAGTCCTCCGGGTCCGTGCCGTGCACGAACGTGGTGTCCACGCCGAAGCGGCGCAGCGTGACGTCGAGCTGGGTGACGGTCCCGCCGTAGAGCTGACCGGCCGCCACGATGTGGTCGCCCGCCTGGGCGAGCGCCGCGAAGGTCAGGAACTCGGCGGCCATCCCCGAGGCGGTGGCCACGGCGCCGATGCCGCCCTCCAGGGACGCGATGCGCTCCTCGAACGCGGCGACGGTGGGGTTGCCGATCCGGGAGTAGATGTTGCCGTACTTCTGCAGGGCGAACAGGTTGGCGGCGTCGTCGGCGTCCTTGAAGACGAACGAGCTGGTCTGGTAGATCGGGACCGCGCGGGCGCCGTGCTCGGCGTCGGGGGTGCCCCCGGCGTGCAGGGCGCGGGTGCGGAACCCGAACTGGTGGTCGGCCATGGGAAGGACTCCTCGTGCGAGTGGTGCCGCTGGTCGGTCCCGGGCGGAGAGGTGTCCCGGCAGGGGTGCCGGGAGTGCGCTGCTCCATCGGTCCTGGCGGTAGCACCGTGCGGTCTGCGACGTCGACCACGGTTGCTGCGGCGTCGACGATCCAGGTCTCTCGGCCGCTCGGGATGGCTGCCCTCCATTCTGCGGCTCCGGGTGCCGGAGCGCCAGCCGGGACCCCGGGGAGACCCCGGCGGACTATGCTCGGCACCAGTCGTGGAGCGCAGCCGCCTCCGCGGTCCCGACGACGCTGCGGAGGAATCCTGTGACCGGCACACGGCAGTACACCATCGACGTCATCGCCGGCGACGGCATCGGCCAGGAGGTCATGCCGGCCGCGCTGCGCTGCGTCGACGCCCTGGCGGACGCGCACGGCTTCACGGTGCGCTGGCGCGAGCGGGACTGGGGCTCGGACCACTACCGGGCGCACGGGAGGATGATGCCGGCCGACGGCATCGAGCAGCTGGCCTCCGGGGACGGCGTCCTGCTCGGCGCGGTCGGCGCCCCGGACATCCCCGACGACGTGACTCTGTGGGGGCTGCTGATCCCGATCCGCCGGGAGTTCCACCAGTACGTCAACCTCCGGCCGATCCGGATCCTGCCCGGCGTCACCTCGCCGCTGCGCGGACTGGACGAGCTGGACCTGGTCGTCGTCCGGGAGAACATCGAGGGGGAGTACTCGGAGGTCGGCGGCCGGCTCTACCGGGGCCGGCCCGAGGAGATGGCCGTCCAGGAGTCCGTGTTCACCCGGGCGGGGGTGACCCGGATCGCCCGCTACGCGGCCGAGCTGGCCCAGCAGCGCTCCGGGCGGCTCGTCTCGGCCACGAAGTCCAACGGGATCATCCACACGATGCCCTTCTGGGACGAGGTCGTGGAGGCGACGGCCGCCGAGTACCAGGGGGTGACGGTCGAGAGGGTGCTCATCGACGCGCTGGCCGCCCGGATGGTGCTCAAGCCGCGCAGCGTCGACGTGGTCGTGGCCTCCAACCTCTTCGGCGACATCCTCTCCGACCTCGCGGCCGGGGCCGCCGGGTCCATCGGGGTGGCGCCCAGCGCCAACCTGAACCCGGAGAAGACCCATCCGTCCATGTTCGAGCCGGTGCACGGCTCCGCGCCCGACATCGCCGGGCAGGGCATCGCGAACCCCGTGGGCACGATGTGGGCCGCCGCCATGATGCTGGACCACCTGGGCGAGGGCGGGGCCGCCCGGCACCTCGAGTCCGCCTTCGAGCAGGCCATGGCCGGCGGCACCCTGACCGGGGACCTGGGCGGCACAGCGAGCACCGAGGAGTTCACGCAGGCCGTGCTGGCCCGCTGCGCCACGGCCCCGTAGCCGCGGGCCCCGGCAGCCCAGGCCGTCCGGCGCAGGGCCGCGCGCCTTGCGGGCCGGGAGTCAGTCCGGCGGATCCCCGGAGCCCGGCGGCGCCGGGCTCCGGGGCGGCTCAGATCACCAGGCCCAGGGCGAAGGGGCCGATGAGCACCGTGAAGAGCGTGATCAGGATGACGCCCACGATGTTGAGCACGATGCCGCCGCGGACCATCTCGGCGATCTTGACCTGGCCGGTGGCGAAGACGATGGCGTTGGGCGGGGTGCCCACCGGGAGCATGAAGGCGCAGGTGGCCGCCAGCGCCGCCGGGATCAGCAGCGTCATGGGGTCCACCCCGATGCCCACCGCGACCCCGCCCAGGATCGGGATGAACGTGGCCGCGGTGGCGGTGTTGGAGGTGATCTCGGTCAGCAGCAGCACGATCGTGACCACCGCCGCGAGCAGCAGGACGATCGGCAGCGCGCCGAGCCCGCTGACCTGCGCGCCGAACCAGGCGTCGAGCCCGGTGCCGGCCACCGCCGCGGCCAGGGACAGGCCGCCGCCGAAGAGCAGCAGCACCCCCCAGGGCAGGCCCTCCTCGGCGTCGTTCCACTCCAGGGTCATGTTGCCCTGCTTGTCCCCGGGCAACAGGAAGAGCAGCACGCCGGCGCCGATGGCCACCACCGTGTCGTCGAAGATCTCCAGCCAGGGCAGCTGCTCGCCGAGGTCGCCGATCCCGGAGAGCAGGCCGGGCACGATCCAGAAGAACGCCGCGGTGACGAACACGGCGAGCACGGTCTTCTCGCCCTTGCTCATGGGACCCAGGGCGGCGATCTCCTCGTCGATGAGCTCCCGGCCCCCGGGCACCTCGGCCAGGTGGAAGCGGAAGATCACCCGGGTGATGAGCAGCCACGCCAGGCCGATGAAGACCACCACGATGGGCACGCCGAGCATCATCCACTGGGCGAAGCCCACGGTGCGGCCAAGCTCGTCGCTGATGTAGCCGGCCACGATCGCGTTGGGCGGGGAGCCCAGCAGGGTGCCGAGGCCGCCGATGGTGGCCGCCCAGGCGATCGCCAGCACCAGGGCCACGCCGAACAGCCGCACGTCGCGGTCGTCGATGACGTCGCTGATGGCCTGGCCGGACCGGATGTCCTCGCCCATCGCCGCCGCCTCGGCGCGGGTGGCGCCCTTGCGGCTGTTCTCGACCACCAGCGTGAGCACGGACAGCCCGATGGGCAGCATCATCAGGGTGGTCGCGGTGTTGGAGACCCACATGGACAGGAAGGCCGTGGAGATCATCAGCCCGAGGATGATCTGCCGCGGGTGGGTGCCGACCCGGCGCAGGGTCAGCAGCGCGATCCGGCGGTGCAGGTTCCACTTCTGCATGGCGATCGCGATCAGGAACCCGCCCAGGAACAGGAACACGATGGGGTTGGCGTAGGGGGCGGTGACCTCGGAGACCTCCAGCGCGGTGAGCACCGGGAACAGCACGATCGGCAGCAGCGAGGTCACCGACAGGGGCATGGACTCGGTCATCCACCACACCGCCATCAGCGTGGCCACCGCGCCCACCACCCGGGCGTCGGCGGAGACGTCCGCTCCGCCCAGCAGGAACCACACCACCAGGGCCAGCAGCAGCCCCAGCCCGCGCAGCAGCCACGTGCGGACCGGCGCCCGGGCGGGCTCGCGGTCCTCCGGCTCGTAGTCGAACTCGCCTTGTTCGGGTATGACGCCCCGGGACTGGTCGCTCACGTGAACCACCTCACACTCCGTCGTGTCGTGCTCGTGAACGTAGCAGTCGAGCCCCGGGGGAACAAGGCGGTCGCGAACGTGTCAGTCGCCGTCCGCGGCCCGCCGCGGGAAGCGGTTGCGCAGGTTCTCCCGCGCCACCGCCGAGAGGTTCTCGACCGGCAGCCCGGCCGGGCAGACCTCCACGCAGTCGCCCAGCAGGGAGCACGGGCCGAACTCGTCCTCGGCCGCGGCGAGCACCTTCGCGGAGCGCTCCCGGCGCTCGGCGTCGTTCGTGGCCAGCGGCGGCAGCTCCCGCAGCATGGTGCCCACGAAGAGCTGCCCCGAGCCGTTGGGGCAGGAGGAGATGCACGCCCCGCAGCTGATGCAGCCGCCGTTGGCCAGCGCCTTCATCGCCACGGGGAACTTGGCCGCCTTGGCCACGCGGCGCAGCGCCTTCTTGTCCACCGAGAGGTCCTGCTTCACGGGCAGGGAGGCCGCCTGCAGCGGCTCGATGCGCACCCGGTCCCCGTCCCGGTAGGCGCCCAGGTGCTGCATGCAGCTGGCGGCGTTGCGCTCGGGGCCGTGCGCCACGCCGTCGACCGTCACCCCGCACTTGCCGCACACGCCCTCCCGGCAGCCGTCGTCGAAGGCGATGGGCTCCTCGCCGGCGGCCTCCCGCTGGGCGTTGATCCGGTCCAGCAGCTCCAGCACGGTCATGTCCGGGTCGGCGTCCGGGACGACGTGGGTCGCGAACCGCCCGGGCTCGTCCGGGGAGGCCTGGCGCCACACGTCCACGGTCAGGGAGAAGGTGCTCACTCGCTCGGGTCCTTGTCGTCGGGGGGTCGTCCGGAAGGGGGTCAGCGGACCGCGCGCGTCAGCACGGCCACCGGGATCGTGGTGTTGCCGACGGCCACCGCGGCGCCGAAGGCGTTGGCGCCGATCCGCAGCCGCCGCTGGGTGCGCCGGTCGGCGCCGGCCCCGATGTCGTTGGCGATCTCCGGGATGCCGTGCACCAGGTGCGCGGCCAGCGCGGCCATCGACACGGCGTACGCGACCGCCACGGGCGGCCGGGACAGGCTCGCGACGAGGTTGGCGTAGGCGCTGCCGTGCGCGAAGTCCCGGGACGCGGCGGGCCGGGTCCCCGTGGTCAGGTCCAGGACGTGGAAGGCGGTGAACAGGCCCAGCACGCCGCCGGTGCTGCGCATCGAGCGCCGGGCCACCTCCCACGGGGAGCGGCGCCGTCCCCGCGGCCGCCGGGGCCGCCGCGGCAGGAGCGTGCCGTTGGCCCGCCAGGCGCGGGCGGTGAGCATCGCGGCGGCCCCCACGTGCACGGCCAGGCTCGCGGTGAGGACCGCGCGCGCCCCCCAGAGCACGGTGCCGCGCGGCAGCACGGGAGCCCCGGCGGTGCGGAGGAACTCGGCGTAGGCGTTGAACTTCTCCTCGCCCTGGTAGACCTTCAGGTTGCCGAGCATGTGCACCAGCACGTAGCCGGAGAACACGGCGCCGGACCCGGCCATCCCCAGCTTGAGATCGGTGCTGGACAGCTCGGGCAGGGCGGCCGGGACGGGGATCCGGGGCAGCTCCGCCAGGGGGCGGCGCCGGTCCGGGGCGGGGGTGGTGGGGGAGGAGCTCACGATGTTCATCCTAGGAGTCCGGCGCGGGGCTGGTCACACGGCTCAACCTGGGGTCATCCGGCTTGACGGCGCGGGGCCGGGCACCCCGGCGGTTCAGCCGCGCGCCGCCAGCACCTCGGCGATGCGCTCGAGCGACTCCTCGTTCTGCAGGGAGGAGCGGTCGCCGAGCGGCTCGCCCTCCCACAGCTGCGCGAGGAGCCGGCGGGTGATCTTCCCGGAGCGGGTCTTCGGCAGCTCCGGGACCGCCACGACGGCCCGCGGCTTGGCGATCGGGCCGATCTCGCGGGCCACGTGCTCCCGCAGGGCCCCGGTCAGCTCGTCCGCCGGGACCTGCTCGGCCTCCGACGTCAGCACGACGTACGCGAGCACCGCGTGCCCGGTCAGCTCGTCGCGCACGGGCGCGGCCCCGGCCTCCACGACCCACGGGTGGGTGACGAGGGCCGACTCGATCTCGATGGTCGACAGCCGGTGCCCGGAGACGTTGATGACGTCGTCGACCCGGCCCAGGATGTAGATGTCGCCCTCCTCGTCGTAGCGGGCGCCGTCCCCGGCGAGGAACCAGCCCTGCTCGGCGTAGGCCTGCCAGTAGGAGGTCAGGTAGCGCTGCGGGTCGCCCCAGACGGTGCGCGCCATCGACGGCCCGGTCCGGTCGACGACGACGAAGCCCTGCACCCCGGGCGGGACCGTCGCCCCGGCCTCGTCGACCACGCGGGTGGAGAGCCCCGGGACCGCGCGGGTGGCGCAGCCGGGCTTGAGGGCGGTGTGCGGGGCGCCGTCGTCGAACGTCCCCGGGGGCGCGAACTGCGGGTCGTGCGGGCGCGGGGACATCACGGTCGCGCCGGTCTCGGACTGCCACCAGGTGTCCACGAAGGGCACCTCGTCCCGGCCCAGCTGGGCGCGCAGCCAGCGCCAGGCCTCCGGGTTGACCGACTCGCCCACGGAGCCGAGCAGCCGGACGGAGTTGAGGTTGTAGAGCGGCGGGACGCCCTTCGGGAACGCGCCCATGAGCGAGCGGATCAGGGTGGGCGCCGTGTAGTAGGTGGTGACCCCGTAGCGCTCGATCACCTCGAAGTGCCGGCCCCAGTGCGGGGTGTTCGGGGTGCCCTCGTAGATCACCTCGGACACGCCGTTGACCAGCGGGCCGTAGATCTCGTAGGTGTGCGCGGTGACCCAGGCCAGGTCGGCGGTGCACCAGTGCACGGTCGAGTCGACCTTGGCGGGGTCGTTGACGGTGGACAGCTCGTCGGGCCGCAGCCGTCCCCCGTCGTCGCGCACGTCCGGCAGCAGGTCGAAGAGCAGGGCGTGGGTGTAGGCGGCCTGCACCAGGTAGCCGCCCATGGTGTGCACCAGTCCCTTGGGGCGGCCGGTGGTGCCGGAGGTGTAGATGATGAACAGCGGGCTCTCCGCGTCGAACGCCTCGGCCTCGTGCACGTCGGACTGCTCGGCCACCAGCTCGTGCCACCACACGTCGCGCCCGCGCGTCCACGGGACCGCGTCCTCCTCCTTGGAGTGCGTCCCCCGGGTGCCGCGCGGCAGGTCGCTGCGGCCTGGGCGGGAGGTGCGGCGCACCACGACGACGTGCTCGATCGCGTTGTCCCCGCCGCACGCCTCGTCGGCGACGGCCTTGACGGGCACCACGGCCCCGCGCCGGTGCTGTCCGTCGGTGGTCACGAGCACCTTCGCCCCGGTGTCCTCGACGCGGAACCGCAGGGCCTCTGCGGAGAACCCGCCGAAGACCAGCGAGTGCACGGCGCCGATCCGGGCGCAGGCCAGCGTGATGATGACGGTCTCCGGGATCACCGGCAGGTAGATCACCACCCGGTCGCCCTGCGTCACGCCCAGGGCGAGCAGGGCGTTGGCCGCCCGGGAGACCTCGCGCTGCAGGTCCGCGTAGGTGTAGACGAGCCGGTCGCCGGGCTCGCCCTCGAAGTACAGGGCCACGTGGGCGCCGCGGCCCGCCTCGACGTGGCGGTCCACGCAGTTGTGCGCCACGTTGAGCTTCCCGCCCTCGAACCACGCGAGCTCCGGGACCGACCAGGTGGGCCGGCCCTCCGCGTCCTGCCCGATCCGCCGGGGGGCGTCGAACCGGTGCGCCGTGGTCCACGGCTCGGCCCAGTCGAGCCGGGAGGCCTGGCCCTCCCAGAAGGCGACGCGGGCCGCGTCGGAGACCAGGGCCGGGTTCGGGGTGGGGGAGAGCGGGTCGCTCCAGCTGGCGTTCACGGTGCTGCGGTCCTTTCCTGGCGGCACGGGCGTGCCCGGTGTGTGCCCACTGTGCCAGACGTGGATGTCAGGCCCATTTCTTCACGGCCCACTTCTCGAACACGCCGAGCAGCGCGTCGGAGAGCTTGCCGAGCACGGCCAGCAGGACGATCGCCAGCAGCAGCCGGTCGGTGCGGCCGTTGTTCTGCGAGTCGGTGAGCAGGAAGCCCAGGCCCATGGACGCGCCGAGCAGCTCGGCGGCCACCAGGAACAGCCAGGCCTGGGCCAGCGCCAGGCGCAGCCCCGAGATGACCGAGGGCATGACCGCCGGCAGCTGCACCGTGGTGAGCAGCCGCAGCCCGTGCACCCCGAAGGCCCGGGCCGCCTCGAGCAGGTTGCGGTCCACGTGCTGCAGGGCCGCCGAGACGGTGGTGTACACGGGGAAGAACGCCCCGATCGCCACCAGCGTCACCTTGGAGTCCTCGCCGAGGCCGATCCACAGCAGCAGCAGCGGCACCCAGGCCAGCGAGGGTACCGCGCGGAAGGCGCCGATCGTGGGGCCCACCAGCGCGGAGCCCCGACGGGAGAGCCCGATGAAGGAGCCCGCCGCCAGGCCCAGCCCGGCGCCGATCAGGAAGCCGATGAGCACCCGCTGGGCGGAGATGCCCACGTGCGTCCACAGCTCGCCCCGGGACAGGAGATCGGCCCCCGCGGCCAGGACCGTCAGCGGGGCGGGCAGCTGGACGGCGCTGAAGACGCCCGCGGTGGACAGCACGTGCCACAGCACCAGCAGCGCCGCGGGCAGGAGCAGGCCGAGCCCCGCGCGCAGCAGGGGACGGCGGCGGGGCTCCGCGACGGCGGCGGGTGCGTCGCCCGGGTCGTCGGCGTGGACGGCCGGCTCGGCGCCGACGACCTGATCGGCGCCGGCGCGGTCGGTGCGGACGGCCTCCCCGGACGGGCTCAGCGGCGACGTCACTGCCCGGCCTCCGCGCCCTCGGCGGCCTCGGCCACGCGGGCGGCGTCGGCGTCCTCGGCGTAGGAGCTCTCCACGAGGCCGGCCAGGGCCTCGTCGATCTGCTCCTGGCCGGACACGTCACCGGAGTCCACGAAGATCGGGCCGACCTTCTCGAGCACGGCCAGCTGCTGCTCGCCGGGCACGTGGTCGATGTCCAGGTGGGTGCGCTCGAGCACCTGCTCGGCCACGGACAGCTCGATCCCGGCCGCGTCGGCGAGCAGCTGCGCGGTCTCCTCCGGGTGGGCCAGCGCCCAGTCCCGGGCGTAGGCGTAGACGTCCACCACGGTCTGCGCCGCCTCGGGCTGCTCCTCGAGGAAGTTCTCGTGCGCGTTGAGGAAGCCGTAGGTGTTGAAGTCCACGTTGCGGTAGAACAGCTCGGCGCCGTTCTGCTCCGCGGCGGCCATGATCGGGTCCAGCCCGGACCAGGCGTCCACCTGGCCGTTCTCCAGCGCCGAGCGCCCGTCGGCGTGCTGCAGGTTCTGGATCGTGACGTCGGCCGGGTCCACCCCGCCTTCCTCGAGGGCCTGGAGCAGGAAGAAGTAGGGGTCGGTGCCCTTGGTGGCGGCCACGGTGCGGCCCTCGAGGTCGGCCACGGACTCCACCCCGGTGCCCGGGGCGGTGACGAGCGCGGACCACTCCGGCTGCGAGTACAGGTCGATCACCTTGATCGGAGTGCCGTTGCTGCGGGCCAGCAGCGCCGCGGAACCGGCGGTGGAGCCGACGTCGACCGCCTCGGCGCGCAGCGCCTCGTTGGCCTTGTTCGAGCCCGCGGACTGCACCCACTCGACCTCGGTGCCCTCCTCGGCGAAGGCGGCCTCGAGCCAGCCCTTCTCCTTGATCACCACGGAGAGCGGGTTGTAGGTGGCCCAGTCGACCGTGATCTTCTCGGCGGCCTGGGCCCCGCCGGAGCCCTCCCCGGCCATGCACCCGGTCAGGGACAGGGCCAGGACGGCGGCCAGGGCAGGGATCGTGCGGGCGGGGCGCGGGGACAGCGGCATGGTGGGGCCTTTCGTGGTGGGGTGGGCGTGCCGGGCGGACCCGGCGCGGCGCAGGGCCGCGCCGCACCCGGGGGAGCGGGGCGGGATCAGCGGGTCGCGGGGTGGTGGGCGTCGACGCCCAGGTGGCCGAGCAGCTGCACCCGCAGCTCGGCGAGGACCTCGGAGGCCCGGTCCCGGGGACGGTCGCCGGGCACGGAGAGCACCGTGCTGATCGACGCGGGGGCGGTCGGGCCGGTGCGGCCCAGGACCACGATCCGGTCGGCCAGCTGCAGCGCCTCGTCGACGTCGTGGGTCACCAGCAGCACGGTGGTCGGCTGCGCGGCGTGGACGGTGAGCAGCAGGTCCTGCATCCGCAGCCGGGTCAGGGCGTCGAGGGCGCCGAAGGGCTCGTCGAGCAGAAGCACACCGGGGTTGCGGGCCAGCGCCCGGGCCAGCGACGCGCGCTGGGCCATGCCGCCCGAGATCGCTCGGGGACGGTGGCGGGCGTGGGCGGTCAGCCCGACCAGGCGCAGCAGGTCGTCGATCACGGCGTCGGCCTCGGCCCGGCCCAGCCCGGAGGGCAGGCCCAGGCGGACGTTCTCGCGCACGGAGCGCCACGGCAGCAGCCGCGGCTCCTGGAAGGCCACGGCACAGCGCGGGTCGATCCCGGAGACCGGGGTGCCGTCGATGAGCACCCGCCCCGCCGAGGCGGTGTCCAGGCCGGCGGCGGCCCGCAGCAGCGTGGACTTGCCGCAGCCGGAGGGCCCCAGGATCGCCAGGACCTCCCCGGGGCGGACCGTGACGTCGACGTCGTGCAGGACGTGGTGGCTGTGCCCGCCGGACGGAAAGGCCTTGCCGACGTGCTCGAAGGCCACCGAGTAGGCGCGCTTCGTGGTGGCCGGTGCGGTGGCGGCGGTGGACGGTGCAGAGCCCAGCAGAGACGTGCCCATGATCAACTCCATCGGTCCTGGCATTAGCACCTCGCACGGGGATCGGACGGATCCGTGCCGGTTGCTGCGACGTCGACGAGCCAGGTCTCTCAGCCGCTCCGGATGGTTACGGCCCCATTGAACGTGCTCCGCGGGTCGCGTGGCAAATCGCTCCGCGGGCCGTCATGGTCGAAAACGGTGGCACGCCGCGCCCTCGTGCCGCACCATGGACCCATGACGAGCCGGCACACCTCGACCCGGGCGGACCTGGTCCGCGACGCCTGCACGGCGTTCGCGGCGGTCCTCGACGGGCTCGGTGACGACGACTCCTGGGCGCCCACCGGCTGCCGCGGGTGGTCGGTGCGCGACCTCGCCCACCACTGCGCCGCGGACGCGGTGCGCGGTCTGGTCGCCCTGCACACGCCCACCACGGCCCGCCCGGACCGGGACGCCGCGACCTACTGGGCGGCCCGGGGCGCGGATGCCGTGGCCGCGGCCGAGGTCCGGCGCCGCACCCGGGCGGCGGCGAGCCTCTACCCGGAGTGGGATGAGCTGCGGGGGCACTACCGGGAGTCGGCGCGGGCGCTCGTGCACGCGGCGGAGCGCTGCCGGCCCGGCGGGACGGTCCGCACCCAGGGCCACGTGCTCCGGGTCGACGACCTCCTGAGCACCCTGGCGGTGGAGTCCACGGTGCACCACCTGGACCTCATCGAGCACCTGGAGGGCTGTCCGGGACCGGCGGTGGACGGGCTCGCCGAGGTCCGCCGGGTCCTCATCGACCTGTGGGAGCGGGAGCCGCCCGAGCACTGGAGCGATGAACACTTCGCCCGGGTGGGCACCGGCCGGGCGGCCCTGCCCGCCCAGGACCGGGCCCAGCTGGGCCCGGAAGCAGACCTCCTCCCCCTCTTCTCCTGACCCTCCGCCCCCCCGCCGAGGTTGCACGTGTCGGCGTCCCGTGCGCGGTGGATTCATAGGGTCGTTGCAACGCTTCGGTCGGTGGCCGGGACCTGCAATCTCGGGACACGGTGGGGCGCGATCGGGGCGAGCGGGGCGGGTCCGTGCCAGGGTGGGGGCATGAGCCGCAACGATCCCGCCGTGATCGACCGCCTGATGACACAGCCCGGACGCTGGGCCGTGGTGGGGCTGACCGGGAACACGGCCCGGCCCGCGCACTCGGTCGCGAAGCGCATCCGGGACGACCTCGGCATGACGATCGTCCCGGTCAACCCGAAGGGCGAGGTGGTGCACGGGGAGCCCGGCTTCCGCACGCTCGCCGAGGTCCCGGGGCCGATCGACGTGGTGGACTGCTTCGTCAACTCCCGCCGCGTCGGAGCGGTCGTGGACCAGGCCGTCGCCGCCGGCGCGAGGACCGTGTGGCTGCAGCTGGGCGTCGTGGACCACGCGGCCGCGGCCCGCGCCGCCGCCGCCGGGCTGGACGTGGTGATGGACACGTGCCCGCTGATCGAGCTCGGGGCGCGGCTGCGGCAGGGCTGGACGCTGGACCCGCGGCGCACCCCGCCGCTCGCGCCGCCGGTCTGACTCCTGCCGCGGTCCTGCCGCGCACCGGGAGGACGAGGGGTTGCCCCGCGTCCGGGGGGACCCGCTAAGCTGGTCCGCGACGACGATGACGAGTCCCGACGCGAAGCTCTGGCTGGTCGGGCGGCAACCCTCTCCCGTAGCGGGGTGCCCCAGATGAACATCGGGCCGCGGCGCACCCGCCCCGCGGCAAGTACGGCGCCCCTGAGTGCGTCGGACCCGCGAGCAGGTCTTCACGACGCACGGGCGCGGGTCGGTGATCGACCGTGGAGGTCCCTGTGAGCAAGCGCATCGCCCTGAACGCCTTCGACATGACCTGCGTGGGGCACCAGGCCCCGGGCCTGTGGAAGCACCCGCGCTCCCGTGCCGACGAGTACAACACCCTCGAGTACTGGACGGATGTCGCCCAGGTCCTGGAGAAGGGCCTGTTCGACGCGATGTTCCTCGCCGACGTGGTCGGCTACTACGACGTCTACCAGAACTCCGCGGCGCCGGTGATCAAGGACGCCACCCAGATCCCGGTCAACGACCCGTTCATGCAGATCTCCGCGATGGCGGCCGTGACCAAGCACCTCGGCTTCGGGGTGACCAGCGCCATCACCTACGAGCAGCCGTACCCGCTGGCGCGGAAGTTCGCGACCCTCGACCATCTGACCAGGGGTCGGATCGGCTTCAACGTGGTGACGTCCTACCTGAAGTCCGCGGCCGAGAACCACGGACTGACGGAGCAGATCTCCCACGACGAGCGGTACGAGATCGCCGAGGAGTTCATGGAGGTCTGCTACAAGCTGTGGGAGGGGTCCTGGGAGGACGGCGCGGTCAAGCGCGACCGCAGGAACGGGGTCTTCGCCGACCCGTCCCTCGTGCACCCCATCCAGCACCACGGCAAGTACTTCGACGTGCCGGGCATCGGGCTGACCGAGCCGTCCCCGCAGCGCACCCCGCTGATCTTCCAGGCCGGTGCCTCCTCGCGCGGGCGCGCGTTCGCCGGGCGGCACGCGGAGGCCGTGTTCGTGGGCGGCATCCGCCCGGACCTCACCCGCGTGGTCACCGACAAGCTGCGCGACGAGGCCGAGGCCCAGGGCCGGGGGCGGGACGACCTCAAGATCTTCGCCATGCTGCACGTGATCGTCGACGAGACCGACGCGAAGGCCGAGCAGAAGCGCCGCGACTACGAGCAGTACGCGGACGCCGACGGCGCCCTGGGCCTGGTGGGCGGCTGGTCCGGGGTGGACCTGGGCCGCTACGACGAGAACGACGTGCTGGAGTACATCAAGACCGACTCCATCCAGTCCTTCCTCACCCCGTTCACCACCGCGGACCCGAAGAAGAAGTGGACGGTCAGGGAGGTCGCCAAGCACATCTCGATGGGTGGGATGGGCGTGCCGATCGTCGGGTCCCCGCAGACGGTGGCCGACGAGCTGGAGCGGTGGATCGACGACGGTGGCCTGGACGGCATCAACCTCGCCTACCACGTCTCCCCGGGCTCGTTCGAGGACTTCGTGGAGTGGGTCGTGCCGGAGCTGCAGAAGCGCGGCCGCTACCGCACCGCCTACGAGGGCACCACGCTGCGCGAGAACGTCTACGGTGCCGGACAGACCAAGGTGCTCGACACCCACCCGGCCGCCCGGTACCGGGGCGCCTACGCCGGCAAGCCGTCCGCCGCCGACACGCCCGCCCGCGATCTCGTGTCCTGACCCGTCCGTGACCGGGGAGGTCCGCCACAACGTTTGATCTCGGACGCCGACGCAGTACGCTGGTGGTACCAAGCATGCTTTCCATGAACGTCCGCCCCTCCGGGATCCGCACCCCGGATCACCGCAGACACACAGGAAGCGAGGCACCACCATGACCACCCCCGCCGCCCGGCCGGACCGCCGGACCACCCACCGCTCGCCCGTCCAGACCGCTGCTCTTCTGTACGGCGCGGTCTTCCTGCTCGTGGGCATCGCAGGATTCATCCCCGGCATCACCACGAACTACGACCAGCTCATGGTCGCCGGCCACCAGTCCGAGGCCATGCTCCTGGGCATCTTCCAGGTGTCCTGGCTGCACAACATCGTCCACCTGCTCTACGGCGTGGCCGGCCTCGCCCTGGCCCGCTCCGCCTCCGGGGCCCGCAACTACCTGCTGTGGGGCGGCCTGGTCTACCTGGTCCTGTGGATCTACGGCCTGCTCGTGGGCCAGGAGTCGCAGGCGAACTTCGTTCCCCTGAACACCGCCGACGACTGGCTGCACCTGTTCCTGGGCGTGACCATGGTGGGCCTGTCCTTCCTGCGCCGCGACACCCACGACCGCAGCGCCACGCGCAACACCACCGGCCCGGCCTACTGACCGCTCCGCCGGTGCGGTGCGCAGAGCGGGCGCACCCAGCAGGCCGGCACCGCAACGGCTCCCCCGCCTCGGCGGGGGAGCCGTTGCCGTGCCGCGGGGCCGGTCAGCCGGCCGGGGCGGCGCTCCAGCGCAGCAGGGCCGCAACGTCCGTGCTGTCCGGCAGGGCACCGGGCGGCACGAACACAGGCCGGCCGTCGGTCAGCACCGCGGCGCGGACCAGCGCGGCGTCGGCGGGGACCCGGCCGAGCACGCGGGCGCCCACGGCCTCCGACTCCGTCACGGCGATCCACGGCTCGGCGTCCAGTGCGAGCAGCTCCTGCTCCGCGTCCAGGTGGGTGTCGTCGATCAGCAGGGTCTCGGCCTGCGCCTGCTGGAGCGCCGCGACCACCGGTTCGATCCCGGACACCGCCGTGGGGTCCGGGCGTCCCCGCTGCTCGGCCAGCCGCTCGAGCAGCTCGTGCTGCCGGTGGGCGATGACCTCCGCGACGCGCCCCTCGACCTGGTGGGCGAAATCGGCGGACTGGCTGCCCTCGGCCCGGGTGTTCGCGTCCACGACGCTCACCAGGGCGCGGGCGGCCTTCGACAGCTGCTCCTCGACGAGGCCCCGGGCCCGCAGGTCCCCGGCCAGGACCACCAGCTGCGCCCCGCTCCCGGCCACGACCTTGTCGATCTGCTCGGCGACCTGCTCCGTGTTGCGCCGCCACACGTCCTCGGTGTGCCGCTGCCAGCGTCCCTGCGACCAGCCGCCGCCGGGGAACTTCTTCAGGTGCTCGGTCTCGCCCTCGATCTGCTGCTCGTCCAGGGCGCGGGCCCGGCTGGCGTACTCCAGGCAGATCTCGCCGCCGTCCCGCCCCACCTCGGCCACCACGTAGGGGAAGTCGTCCGGACGGTGCCGGAACAGGGGGGTGAGGTCGGGCACCTCGCCCACCTCGAGCACGCCGCGCCCGGCCAGGGGGCCGGGGAGGACCTCGTCGATCTCCACGGTGCCGTCGCGCACCAGCAGATAGCGGCACACCGGGTCCGGCACGCCCTCCGCCGGGCGCACGGCGGCCTCCACCGCGGCGAGATCGGCCTTGGACGCCCCCTGCTGCTCCAGCTCCCGGCAGATGTTCTCCGGCAGGACGTCGATCGCGTGCAGCGAGTCGACCGTGCCCGTGCTGATGTCCGTGTACACGGTGCACCAGGGGCCTGTGCTCTTGAACAGTTCGGCGTAGCGATGGAATCGACTCGTCATGGTGGACAACTCCTGCTGTTGAGCGGTGCTTCCTGTGGTGCAGACCACGTTATCGGACGCCCAGGGGGCTGGGAACAGCGGCCGGGCCGAGTAGGGTCGGACGCACGCGACCGGTCGCCCGACCGGTGGCTCCATCGGTCCCACGACGCAGGAGGAAGCCATGAGCGACGCACCCGCATCGAGCAGCGAGTACGACGAGGCCGACCGGCTCGAGCAGTCGATCGACGCCGAGCCGCCCGAGATGGACGACCAGGACGTCGAGGCGTCGGCGCACACCCCCGACCGTTCGGAGGCGTCCTCCCTCGAGGCGAATCCCGCCGACCTCGAGGAGCAGGACCGCGAGGTGGCGCTCGACGAGCCGGCCGAGGGCTCGACGCTCGAGGAGATCTGAGCCCGGCGCCGCGCGGGCCCGCCCGGCCGTTCCCGCGGACGGCCCGCGGCGGGCGCCGCCGCGCAGGGCGCGCGGCTCAGACCGCCGACCAGCCGCCGTCCGAGGGCAGGACGACACCGTTGACGTTGGACGCGTCGTCGCTGGCGAGGAAGACGATGACGGCGGCCACCTGCTCGGCCGTGGCGGTGTAGGGGACGTTCTGCAGGAACGCCCCCATCCGCCCGGGGAAGAGCTCCGAGTCGATGGGGGCCTCGATGCCGGTCGCGGTCGCGCCGGGAGCCACGGCGTTGGTGCGGATGCCGTCGGCCGCGTGCATGAGGGCGGTGTTGCGGGTCAGCCCCGCCACCGCGTGCTTCGAGGCCGTGTAGGCGGCGCCGGCCGCGGAGCCGCGCAGGGAGGCCTCGGAGGCCACGTTGACGATCGCCCCGCGGCCGGAGGCCCGCAGCAGCGGGATCGCGGCGCGGGTCAGCCGCATGACCGCGACGACGTTGACGGCGAAGACCCGGTCCCACGTCTCGTCGTCGACCTCGGCGACGGACTCGAACCGGTCCATGATCCCGGCGTTGTTGACGAGCACGTCCAGCCGGCCGTCCGCGGCCGCGAGCACCCGGGCCACCGCACCCTCCTCGGTGAGGTCGGTCACCACGGGGAACAGCGGCAGGAGCGGTTCGTCCGCCACCAGGTCCTCCAGCCGGCGCGCCGAGGAGTCCACCACCACGACCGTGGCTCCCTCCCGGGCGAGCCGGAGCGCGGTGGCGCGCCCGATCCCGGAGCCCGCCCCGGTGACGACGGCGGTGCGGGCGCTGAAACGCTGGTCGTCCACGGTGGCTCCTGCTGCTCGGCGGGCGGACGGGAAGCGCCTCCGGGCGGGCCGCGGTGACGCCCTCCCATTCTGGGGCGGCCGGGGCGGGGAAGAACGTCTCGGAAAAAATGTGACCTGCTGCATCCGGGAGGGGGTCCCCGCCGGTAGTACGGGTGCAAGGTCGATCCCGCTTCCGCCAGGGAGCCCGTTCAAGGAGCACACACCATGCGCAAGACCCTTTCCGCCGCCGCAGTCCTCGGCCTCGGTGCCGGCGCCCTCAGCATGACCCCGGCGTTCGCCGCCGAGCACGCGGAGCTGTCCGTGCTGCACGGCGTCCCGGACACCGTCGTGGACGTGTACGTCAACGGCGAGCTGACCCTGGACGACTTCCAGCCCGGGACCCTGGCCGGCCCGCTGGAGCTGCCCGCCGGCAGCTACGACCTGGCGATCACCGCCCCGGACGCCGCGGACGCCTCGGCGCCGATCATCGGCCCCGTCACCGCGGACCTGCAGACCGGGATGAGCTACACGGCCGCGGCCCACCTGGACCCGGAGGGCAACCCCACGGCCGCCCTGTTCACCAACGACATGTCCGAGATCGAGGCCGGCAAGTCGCAGCTGACGGTCCGGCACGTGGCCGCGGCCCCGGCCGTGGACGTGCTGGCCGGCGGCCAGCCGGTCATCACCGGACTCGAGAACCCGAACGAGGAGTCCCTGACGGTCGACGCGGGCACGGTCTCCGCGTCCGTGGCCGCCGCCGGCACCACCGAGCCGGTCATCGGCCCGGCCGACCTCCAGCTGGCCGAGGGCACCCACAACATCGTGTACGCGTGGGGATCCCTCGAGGCCGGGAACCTGGACCTCGCCGTCCAGACCCTCGAGGGCATGGAGCAGGCGCCCGGGGCCGTGCCGGGCGGCCAGTCCGGCCTGGCGGCCCAGGAGCAGGGCACCATGCTCACCGCCGGTCTCGCGGCCGCCGGTGCGCTGGGGCTCATCGGCGCGGCCTACGGCGCCCGCCGGGTGCTCGCGGGGAACCGCCGGTAGTGAACCGCCCCGGCAGCCACGGCCCGGGCGCGCGGCAGGCTGCGGCCCACCGCGCGCCCGGGCCCGCCACTCCCGGCGCCCGTCGTCGTCGCCTGGCGGCGGCGGGCGCCGGGGCCCTCGCGTCCGCGTCGCTGCTGGTCGCGGCCGCCGTCACGGCCCTCCCCGCGGAGGGCGGGCCCCCGGCGGCGGCGCCCCCGGCGGCGGGTCCCTGGACGTCCCCGGCACCCGTCCCGGTGCCCGCCGCCCCGGCGGAGGGCACCGGGAACGGCGCCGCGGGCAGCACCGCGGAGGGCACGGCGGAGGCGCAGGACGCGGCGGCGGGCCGGGCGCAGGACCCGGCGCAGGCGGGCGCGGCTCCCGACCGGATCCCCGACCGGGTACCCGTCGCCCCCGCCACCCAGGCGCCCGGCCCGGAGGTCCCCGCCCCCGTGCGCGTGGTGGTGGCCGGCTCGCCGATCGACATGCCCGTGGTCCCGGTGGGGATCGAGGACAACGGCGCCATGACCATCCCGGACAACCACGTGGAGCTGGGCTGGTACCGGTACGGGCCGGCCCCCGGCTCGGAGGCGGGCGCCGCGGTCGTCGCCGGGCACGTCGACACCCTCACCGAGGTCACGCCGATGGCGCGGCTGAAGGACGTGCCGGTCGGGGCGGAGATCAGGGTGGAGCGCGCGGACGGCAGCGTCCAGCGCTACCGCACCGAGTCCGTCCGGCACATCCACAAGCAGTCCCTCGCGGACGCGGACCTGTTCCGCCGCACCGGCGAGCCCGTGCTCCACCTCGTGACCTGCGGCGGGGAGTGGCTCGAGGACATCGGGGACTACGAGGACAACGTGGTGCTGAGAGCGGTCCCGGTGCCCTGAGGGGCGGGAGGATGCGGTGTCCATGACCGGATGGCCGGTGTCCACTAGGCTGGGCAGGACGCAGACGCCCGGGGCGCACCCGGTCGCCCGCCACCACGACCTCCGGCCCACGAGGAGCCCTTCGACGATGCCGCCGCCGCCCCCGGACTGGGGACCCGAGCTCGACGCCGCGTTCGCCGCGGGGGACGAGCAGGCGCTCAGCGCGGCCTACCGGCACTGCGCGGGCGTCATCCGGGGCCTCGCCGTCCGGGCCCTGCGGGACGACACGGCGGCGGACGACGTCGTTCAGGAGGTCTTCATCCGGGCGTGGAAGTATCGGTCCGGCTACCGCCCCGAGCAGTCCTCGACCCCCGCGTGGCTGATCGGCATTGCGCGCAACTGCATCGCCGACGCCGCCCGGACCGCCGGCCGGGAGGCCGAGCGCCGGCAGGCGGACGCCGTCCGGTCGGACCGGGAGCCGCGGCACGAGGAGTCGGATCTGCTCGTGGACCGGCTCGTGGTGCGGGCGGAGGTCGAGCGGCTGGGCCCGCCCCGGTCGACGATCATGGCGCTGGCGTTCTACGAGGAGCTGACGCACCAGCAGATCGCGCAGCACCTGGACCTGCCGCTCGGCACGGTCAAGAGTCATCTGAGGCGCGGCCTCATCAACCTGCGGACACGATTGGGAGACGGTCATGGCACACCTGAGTGAGGAGTCGCTGGTGCTCCTGGCTCTGGGTGAGGCCGGGGACCTGCAGGTCCAGGAGCACCTCGCCGGGTGCAGGGAGTGCGCCACGGAGCTCGAGAGCCTCGGACACGTGGTGCGGGTCGCACGCGCCGACCCGCCCGCCCCGGCGGCGCCGGGGCCGGAGGTCTGGGCCGCCGTCCATGCCGAGCTGGGCCTCTCCGACGCGGTCGCGGCGGATCCGCTCGCCGGGTCCGCGGACCGCGGCCGGGTGCGCGACGGGGACGACGCCGCAGGCGGCGGGGACACCCCGTCCGCCTCCGACGACGGGGCTCGCGGCGGGGCGACCGTCGTGGACCTCGCGGACCGCCGCCGGCGCGGGGTGCCCTATCCGCTGGCCGCCGCCGCGGCCGCGGCGGCGCTGCTCGTGGGCGGTCTCTCGGTCTGGGGGGCGCAGCGGCTGGGCCTGGACCCGGAGCCCACGGTGCTGGCCACCGCCGAGCTCGAGCCCCTGGCCGGCTACACCGCCCGCGGCTCGGCCGAGGTGGACGAGCTGCCGGACGGGACCCGCCAGCTGGTGGTGCGCACCGACCCGGCCGACGTGGACGGCTTCAAGGAGGTCTGGCTGCTCGCGCCCGACGCCCAGCGGATGGTGAGCCTGGGCGTGATGGCCGGGGACGAGGCCGTGTTCGTGCTGCCCGCGAACCTGGACGTGGGGGAGTTCCCCGTCGTGGACGTCTCGAACGAGCCGATCGACGGGGACCCGACGCACTCGGGGGACTCGATCGTGCGGGGCGCCCTGCAGGTCTGAGCCGGATCACGCCCTCCGGTCACAGCAGCGCCGAGGTCAGCCGGGCCACGTTGTCCGCGTACTTGTGCCACAGCGGCCGCCGCTTCCACTCCTCGAAGTCCAGCAGCGTGCTGGCCTCGTGGAACTCGGCGACCACCGCGTCCATCCGCCGCCGGAACTCGCGGTCCACGATGTACACGGACACCTCCAGGTCCAGGGCGAACGAGCGTTCGTCCATATTGGAGGAGCCGATCACCGACACGTAGTCGTCCACGAGCACGAACTTGGCGTGCAGGACCGTGGGGGAGCGGTAGCGGTAGATCTTCACCCCCGCCTCGACCAGCTCCTGGTAGTAGGAGTTCTGGGCGTGGTAGGCGAGGAAGTGGTCGGAGGTCTCGCCCACGAACAGCTGCACGTCCACCCCGGACTGGGCCTCGGTGGTCAGCGCGTGCATCAGCGACTCGTCCGGGACGAAGTAGGGGCTCGCGATGACGATCCGCTCGTTGGCGTTGTAGATCAGGTGGTTGAACAGGCGCAGGTTGTTCTCCGTCTCGAACCCCGGCCCGGAGGGCAGCACCTGGGCGAAGACGGGCCCCTCGACGTCGGGCACCTCGCCGGTGACCTCGTCGAGCAGGAGGTCGCCGGTCTCGGAGTACCAGTCGCTCGTGAACAGCGCGTTGAGCTCGGCCACCACCGGGCCCGCGCACCGGATCATGAGGTCCTTCCACTCCAGGCCCTTCCGCAGGTTCTTCCGCTTGTTGTAGGAGCGGTGGATGACGTTCTGCGACCCGGTGAAGGCCAGGCTCCCGTCGACCACCAGGATCTTGCGGTGGTTGCGCAGGTCGGGCCGCTGCCACTCGCCCTTCCACGGGCGCACGGGGAGCATGCGCCGCCAGGGGAGACCGGAGCGGTCGAAGTGCCGGACGAGCTCCCGGTAGCCCGGATAGCCCACCGAGCCGAGGTGGTCGACGAGCACACGGACCCGCACCCCGCGCTCGTGCGCGCGGACCAGGGCGTCCAGGAGCACCCGGGACGTGTCGTCGACGGCCACGATGTAGAACTCGAAGTGGACGTAGTCCTCGGCCCGGTCCACCGCCTCCGCCATGACCCGCAGGCACTCGTGGTTGTCCGTGAGGATCTCGAAGGAGTTGCCGCCGACCATGGGCAGCGCCCCGAGGCTGTAGTTCAGCGCCGCGGTGGACTCGATCCAGTCCGGCAGCTCCTCGTGGGCGTTGCCGAGGATGTGCGCGTCCGGGGTGTTCTCCCGGATGACGTCGTTCATCTTCGCCTGCATCGCCATCCGCTTCCGGGGCAGCCGCGCCGAGCCGATCACGAGGAAGAGGAGCACCCCCACGATGGGCTGCAGGAAGATCGCCAGCAGCCAGGCCAGCGCCACCGAGGGACGGCGGTTGTGCGGGATCCAGCCCAGCGCCACGAGCCGCAGGATCCAGTCGAGCACCACCACGACCACGAGGATCGACTCGGGCACGCCCTCCAGGGGCAGCAGGTCGTACGGGAGCAGGCGGAGGTCCACCGTGCCAGCCTATCGGCGCGGTGCGGGCGGCCGCCGCTCAGGCCGGGCGCGACAGGACGTAGTCGATCTCCGGCCCCGGGCTCTCCCGCCGGAGGAAGCCCGCCGCCAGCAGCACCTGTGCGGCCGGGGTGCTGTCCTCGGGCACGCTCGCCCGCACCGCGGTCACGGAGGGGTCCGCGAACGCGACTCCCAGCAGCGCGGCCATCGCCTCCTGCGCGTAGCCCTGGTTCCGGCGGTCGGCCGTCAGGGAGCCCACGACCTCCAGCTCCGCGTCGATCGGCGGGCCCACGAAGCCGGCGGCGCCCACGACCTGCCCGCTCGCCTTCTCGAGGACGGCCAGCGGGGCGTAGACGGACTCCGTGGAGAAGTAGCCGCCGGCGAGCAGGGACTCGCGGGCGACGTCCCTGTCCTCGGGCGCGGGGAACCCCGCGGCGAAGTGCTCCACCGCCTCGCCCGCGGCCACGGCCTCGAGCTCCTCGGGGGTGAACGGGCGGAGCAGGAGCCGGTCCGTCTCCAGGAAGGGTGCGGGACGCAGGGCCTCGAGGTCCTCAGTCATGCTGGTGCTGCTTTCTGCGTGCGCGGGTCGCGCGGGAACGGTGCCGAGGATCCGAGGATACCCGCGCCGGGCGGCGCGGGTATCCCCGCGGATCAGGCGAAGTACCTCGGCAGGGTGCCCTCGTGGGCCGCGCGGAGCTCCTCCAGGTCGATCCCGAACTCGCCCTGCACGTCCAGGGCGCGGTTCTCCGCGTCCACCACGCCGATCCGCTCGTGCGGGTAGGCGCGCATGGTGCACATGTCCTTGAACCGGACCTCCTCGCTGCGGGGCACGGCCACCACGGCGCGGCCCTGCGTCTCGGAGAAGAGCATCGTGAACAGGTCCACGCCGTCGCGCTCGCACACCTCGCCCAGGCCGATGCGCGCGCCGACGCCGAAGCGCAGCGCCATCTCGGCCAGGGTCGCGGCCAGACCGCCCTCGGCGACGTCGTGGGCGGCGTCGACCATGCCGTCCCGGGACATGTTGATCAGCAGGTCGCCGAGCAGCTTCTCCCGGGCCAGGTCCACGGCCGGGGGGAGCCCGCCGAGGTGGCCGCGCAGGTTTGCCCACTCGGAGCCGTCCAGCTCGTCGCGGGTGGTGCCGAGCAGGTAAATCGCCTGGCCGTCCTCGCGCCAGCCCGAGGGGGTGCGGCGGCGGACGTCGTCGAGCACGCCCAGCATCGCGACCACCGGGGTCGGGTGGATGGCCACGCCGCCGGTCTGGTTGTAGAGGGACACGTTGCCCCCGGTGACCGGCACGCCGAGCTCCCGGCAGCCGTCCGCCAGCCCGCGCACGGCCTCCGCGAACTGCCACATGGTCTCCGGGTCCTCGGGGGAGCCGAAGTTCAGGCAGTCGGAGACGGCCGCCGGGCGGGCGCCGGAGGTGGCCACGTTGCGGTAGGCTTCGGCCAGGGCCAGCTGCGCGCCCGCGTACGGGTCCAGGTAGGCGTAGCGGCCGTTGCAGTCCGTGGACAGGGCCACCCCGAGGCCCGTCTCCTCGTCGACGCGGACCACTCCGGCGTCGTCGGGCATGGCCATGGCGGTGTTGCCCTGCACGTAGCGGTCGTACTGGTCCGTCACCCAGTCCTTGGCGCACAGGTTGGGCGAGGCCATGAGCTCCAGGACGGCGTGCTTCAGCTCCGCGCCCGAGGGCCGGGAGGCGTCGGCGGGGGAGCCGCTGAAGTGCTCGGCCTGGAGCCGGTCCTGGTCCGCGGGGCGGTGGTAGGGGCGCTCGTAGACGGGGCCCTCGTGGGCGACGGTGCGCGGGTCGACGTCGACGATGACCTCGCCGTCCCACTCGATCACGAGCCGGCCGGTGTCGGTGACCTCGCCGATCCACGAGTGCTCGACGTCCCACTTGGCCATGACGGCCTCGAAGTCGGCGACCCGCTCCGGGGTCACGACCGCCATCATGCGCTCCTGCGACTCGGACATCAGGATCTCGCCCGGGGTCAGCGTCGGGTCGCGCAGCAGCACCGCGGTGAGGTCCACGTGCATGCCGCCCTCGCCGTTGGAGGCCAGCTCCGAGGTGGCGCAGGAGATGCCCGCCGCGCCGAGGTCCTGGATGCCCTCCACCAGGGAGCCCTTGAACAGCTCGAGGCAGCACTCGATGAGCACCTTCTCCGCGAAGGGATCGCCCACCTGCACGGCCGGCCGCTTGGACGGCTTGGCGTCGTCGAAGGACTCCGAGGCGAGCACGGAGGCCCCGCCGATGCCGTCGCCGCCGGTGCGGGCCCCGAAGAGGACCACCTTGTTGCCCACGCCGGAGGCGTTCGCCAGACGGATGTCCTCGTGGCGCATCACGCCCACGGCCAGCGCGTTGACCAGCGGGTTGCCCTGGTAGACGGAGTCGAAGACGACCTCGCCGCCGATGTTGGGCAGGCCCAGGGAGTTGCCGTAGCCGCCGACGCCGGCGACGACGCCGTGCACCACGCGGGCGGTGTCCGGGTGGTCGATCGCCCCGAAGCGCAGCGGGTCCATCACGGCCACCGGGCGGGCGCCCATCGAGATGATGTCGCGCACGATCCCGCCCACGCCCGTGGCGGCGCCCTGGTAGGGCTCCACGTAGGACGGGTGGTTGTGGGACTCGATCTTGAAGGTCACGGCCCAGCCGTCCCCGAGGTCGGTGACACCGGCGTTCTCGCCGATGCCGACCATCAGGTCCTTCGTCATCTCCTCGGTGACCTTCTCGCCGAACTGGCGCAGGTGGACCTTGGAGGACTTGTAGGAGCAGTGCTCGGACCACATGACCGAGTACATGGCCAGCTCCGCGGCGGTGGGGCGGCGGCCGAGGATCTTCTTGATCTCCTCGAACTCGTTGTCCTTGAGGCCCAGCTCGGCCCAGGGCAGCCCGGTGTCGGGGGTGCCCGCCGCGTGCTCGACGGTGTCCAGGTTGAAGTGCTTCTCGCTCATGGAGTGCTCGGTGTCCCTTACTTGACCAGTGCCTTGAGGGCGGAGACGAACAGGCCCAGCCCGTCCGTGCCGTCGCGCATGCCGACCTCGCCGGCGGCGGAGGAGTCCGCGCCGAAGCCGGGCTCCACCGCGTGCTCGGGGTGCGGCATGAGGCCCACCACGTTGCCGCGGTCGTTGCAGATCCCGGCGATGTCCCGGCGGGAGCCGTTGGGGTTGACGCCGACGTAGCGGAAGACCACGCGGCCCTCGGCCTCGAGGGCGTCGAGGGTGCGCTCGTCCGCCACGTACTGCCCGTCCTGGTTCTTCAGCGGGACCACGATCTCCTGGCCCTGCTCGAACTCGGTGGTCCACACGGTGGCGCTGTTCTCCACGCGCAGGCGCTGGTCCCGGCACAGGAACTTGAGGTGGTCGTTCTTGACCATGGAGCCCGGCAGCAGGTGGGACTCGGTGAGGACCTGGAAGCCGTTGCAGATGCCCAGGACCGGCAGCGGGGCGGAGCCCGAGGTGCCCGCGGCGGTCGCGCCGTCGATGATCCGGCCCATCAGCGGGGCGAACCGGGCGATCGCCCCGGCCCGCAGGTAGTCCCCGTAGGAGAAGCCGCCGGGCAGGACGACGGCGTCGACGCCCTGCAGGTCCTCGTCGGCGTACCACAGGGGAACGGGGGTGCCGCCGGCGAGCATCACGGCCCGCGCGGCGTCGCGGTCGTCGAGGGTGCCCGGGAAGGTGACGACCCCGATCCGGGCGTCCGCGAGCGCGGCGTCCGGTACGGGGCTGGAGAGGTCCGCGATCAGCGGGGTCTCGGCCATGCTCAGCGCTCCTCGTCCAGGACGGCCACCCGCACGACGTCCTCGATCACGGGATTGGACAGCAGCTTCTCGGCCGCCTCGCGCGCCTGGGCCAGCACGTCCTCGGTGGCCTCGCCGTCGACGGTCAGCTCGAAACGCTTGCCCTGGCGCACGCCGGCGAACCGGTCCAGCCCGATCCGCGGCAGCTCGTTGGCGATCGCCTTCCCCTGCGGGTCGAGGATCTCGGGCTTGGGCATGACGTCGACAACAATGCGGGCCATCGGGGAACTCCTGAGGGTCGTGCAGCGGGCCGGGATCCGGCGAACGGTGACCATCCTATCGTTCCGCCGCCCGCCGGGGTGTCCCGGAGCGGCCGGTGCCGCCGGGTGTGCTAGGCGCCACGCCGGACGGGCCCCGGTGCGGTCTCCAGGGCGGTTCCAAGCTGCGTGCGGTAGACCGTGGTCCCATGAGGAGCACGAGCCGCACGCCCCGCACCGCGGGCGCCGGTCCCGACGACGTCCGGCTGGTCCCGTTCTACCGCCGGGTCCTGACGCTGCTGGGGATTGGCACCGTCCTCGGCGCGCTGACCGAGCTGGCCATGCTGCGGCACTGGCAGGGGCCCGCCCAGCTGGTCCCGTGGGCGGTCCTGACGGTGCTGCTGCTCGCCGCCGCGGCGTGGCTGGTGCGGCGCAGCGCCAGGACGGCCCGCACCGTGCAGGTCGCCGCCGCGGTCTCCGTGCTGGGCGCCGCCTACGGCGTCTACGAGCACGTCCTGGCGAACCTGCGGGCCGGGCCGCTGGACCCGCGGTACGCCGAGCTCTGGGAGTCGATGTCCGGCGCGGCCCGGCTGTGGCTGGCGTCCAGCGGGGCGGTCGGGCCGTCTCCCGTGCTCGTGCCCGGGACGATGGGCCTGGCCGGGGTGCTGCTCTGGCTCGCCGTCCTCCGCTGGCGCCCCGCGGTCGACGGCCCGCAGCTGAGCGCCTAAAGTGGTCAGGGTGCTGAGCATCGGGGTGCCCCGGTGGCCGGCACCCGCACCGTCCGGACCCCATCTCGGAAGGACCACGTCATGAGCCAGCCAGAACAGCAGCAGGACGTCCCCGGCGACCAGTCGGAGATGACCCCCGTCCCGGACTGCGGTGAGCACAGCTACCGCGGCTCCGGCAAGCTCACGGGCAAGGCCGCGATCATCACCGGCGGCGACAGCGGCATCGGCCGCGCCGCGGCGATCGCCTACGCCCGGGAGGGCGCGGACGTCCTCGTCGCCTACCTCGAGGAGGACGACGACGCCCGGGACACCGCCCGCTGGATCGAGGAGGCCGGGCGCAGGGCCGTGCTGGTCCGCGGGGACCTCTCCGACCCGGCGCACTGCCGCAGCGTCGTGGACCGGGCCGTCCAGGAGTTCGGCAAGGTCGACGTTCTCGTCTCCAACGCCGCCTACCAGATGAGCCGCGAGAGCCTCGACGAGATCAGCGACGAGGAGTGGGACTACACCTTCCGGCTCAACGTCGGGGCGATGTTCCACCTGACCAAGGCCGCGGTGCCGCACATGGCCCCCGGCTCGGCGATCATCGGCAGCTCCTCGGTGCAGTCCGACCAGCCGTCCCCGCAGCTGGCGCCCTACGCCGCGACGAAGGCCGCGATCGCGAACTTCTCCGCCGGGCTGGCCCAGATGCTGGGCGAGAAGGGCATCCGCGTCAACAGCGTGGCCCCCGGGCCGATCTGGACGCCGCTCATCCCGGCGACCATGCCCCCGGAGAAGGTCGGCGCCTTCGGCGACGACGTCCCCCTGGGCCGGGCCGGGCAGCCCGCCGAGCTGGCGCCCGTCTACGTGCTGCTGGCCTCCGACGACGGCAGCTACATCTCCGGGTCCCGGGTCGCCGTGACCGGCGGCAAGCCGATCCTGTGACGGCCCGTCCACGGCCCGTCGTGGCACCGGGCGACCTGTCCCCCCGCCGGGACGGCTATGTGGAGCTGCGCTCCTACGCGGCCATCGGGGACGGCCGCACGGTCGCGATGGTGGCCCACGACGGGTCCGTGGACTGGTACCCGGTGCCCGATCTCGACTCCGCCCCCGCGTTCGCGCGCCTGCTCGACGCCGAGCACGGCGGGTGCGTGGAGCTGTCCCCGGCCGGTCCCTGCGAGATCGCGCGCAGCTACGTCCCCGGCACGAACGTGCTGCAGACCACCTACACGACCGGCACCGGGACGGTGCGGGTGACGGACTCCCTCAACGTCGGCTCCACCGGGCAGCTGCCGTGGAACGAACTGGCCCGCACGGTGGAGGGGGTCTCCGGGGAGGTGCCCATGACGTGGCGCGTGACTCCCGGGACCATGTTCAACACGGTCTCCCCGTGGATCCAGGACACCGAGCAGGGACCTGTCCTGCGGGTCGACGCGGTCTCGTTAGGGGTGCGCTCGGAGGCGCTGGGCGAGTGCGTGGTGGGCGGGCAGGAGATCTCCGGGCGCTTCGGCACGACCCCGGGCTCCCGGCACCTGCTCGCGGTCGTCTCGACGCACAGCGAGCCCCTGCGACTGCCCACCCCGGAGAGCATCCGCAAGAACGTGGACCTCACCCTGGACATGTGGCGGCGCTGGACCGACCTGCTGGAGTACGACGGACCCTACCGGGCCGACGTGGAGCGCAGCGCCCTCACGCTGAAGATGCTCAGCCACGGGCCGTCCGGCTCGATCGCCGCCGCCGCCACCACCTCGCTGCCGGAGAACCGGGCGGGCACCAAGAACTACGACTACCGCTTCGCCTGGGTGCGAGACGCCGCCTACACCCTGCACGCGCTCCTGCGCCTGGGCGAGCAGGAGGACGTGCACGCCGCGGTGTCCTGGCTGCTGCGCCTGGCCCGGGCCCAGTCCCCGGAGCTGCACGTGCTCAACCGGCTCAACGGGGCGGTGCCCGGTGACGGGATGACCGTGTACGAAGCTCCGGGATGGCAGGGGGTGGGCCCCGTGGTGTCGGGCAACGCCGCCGCCGAGCAGCTGCAGCTGGGCGTCTACGGGGACCTCTTCGACATGGTGGACCTCTACGTGGGCGGCGGCAACGTGCTCGACGCGGCCACCGGGCGGATGCTCGCCGACGTGGCCGACCGGATCTGCGACCTGTGGCGCCGTCCCGACGCCGGGATGTGGGAGCTGCCCGAGCACCGCCACTACACGAGCTCGAAGATGGGCTGCTGGCACGGCCTGGACCGTGCGGTGCATCTGGCCGACGTCGGCCAGATCCCCGGCAGCGCCGACCGCTGGCGCGCGGAGCGGGACCGGATCGCCACGTGGATCGACGAGAACTGCTGGAACGACGCGCGCGGGGCCTACGTCTGGTACCCGGGCACGGACGAGCTCGACACCTCGGTGCTGCTGCACGCGATCAGCGGCCTGGACCGGGGGCCGCGGATGAGCTCCACCGTCGACGCGCTGCGGGAGGAGCTGGGCACCGGCCCCCTGCTGCACCGCTACAGCGGGATGCAGCACGAGGAGGGCGCCTTCGTCGCCTGCTCGTTCTGGGCCGTGGCGGCGCTCGCGCACGTGGGACGGCAGGACGAGGCCGTCGAGCTCATGGACGAGATGCTCGGCCGGGGCAACGACCTGGGGCTGTACACCGAGATGATCGACCCCGCGGACGACGCCTTCCTCGGCAACTTCCCGCAGGCCCTGAGCCACCTCGCGCTGCTGACGGCGGCCCTGACCCTGGAGGACACGGGCCGGTCCTGAGCGGCGCCGCTCCCGCGACGCGGCCGGCGCCGGTCGGGACCCGGCCGTCAGCACCGGCCGTCAGTACCGGTCGGCGGAGACGAGCCGGACGAGTTCTCCGACCCGGTCCTCGGGCAGGGAACGGGCGATGTCCGCCTGGCTGAGCATCCCGACGAGCTCCTGCCCGTCGATCACCGGCAGGCGACGGACCTGGTGCTCCTGCATGGTCCGCGCTGCCTCCTCGACGCTGTCGTCGGCGCCGATGGTCACGGGCTTGCCCTCGGCGAGCTCCCGGGCCCGGGCCGTCCGGGCGTCCCCACCGTCCGCGATGCATCGCACGACGATGTCCCGGTCGGTCAGCACGCCGACCAGCCGGCCGTGCTCCCCGCAGACGGGCAGGGCACCGACGCCCAGGTCCTTCATCTTCCGCGCGGCCGCCTCGAGGGTCTCCCGCTCGCCGATGCACTCCGCACCGGGGGTCATGATCTCGCGTGCCTTCGTCATGGCTGCTCCTCCTGCTCGGTGGACGAGGACCGCCGTCGCGCCGGCGGTCCGTGGCACCAGGGTAGGAGCCGCGCCCGGGCCTGTCTGCCCCCGGGGGCGGATCCGGACCGGCGTCGTGGCGGGGCCGGCGGGCTGGAAGAATGGGGCCATGACCCAGCACCCTCCGACGACCACCCCCGGACTCGACGGCCGGGACGCCGAACGACTGGCGCAGGCCCTCGCGTCCCGGGACGTGACGGTCTTCGTGGACGGCACCTCCCTGCGCCTGCCGGAGGGAGCCCGCGACGCCGTCGTCGACCTCCTGTCCCGGCTCACCCGCGGGGAGTCCGTCACCGTGAGCTCCGCCCGGCAGCCGCCGACCGGCTCCGAGGAGCTGCTGACCACGTCCCAAGCGGCGGCGCTGGCCGGGATCTCCCACACCTACCTGCGCAACCTCACCAGCGAGGGGGTGATCCCGGTGCAGTACCGCGGCAGCCACCGCCGGATCCGCCGCTCGGACATCCAGACCTGGCTCGCCCGCCACGGCGACGACTCCGCCGACGCCGCGGCCGAGCTGCTGACCACGTCCCAGGCGGCGGCGCTGGCCGGGATCTCCCACACCTACCTGCGCAACCTCACCAGCGAGGGGGTGATCCCGGTGCAGTACCGCGGCAGCCACCGCCGGATCCGCCGCTCCGACGTCCAGACCTGGCTCGCGGGGCGGCAGCGCGACGACGCCGGGGGTGCGCCCGCGGCGGGCTGATCCCGGGTCAGCCGAAGCGGGCCACGACCCACCCGTCGACCACGTCGACCGCGGCGGCGGTCAGGTCCTTGGCCGGGTCCGCCGGCGCGCGCCGGCCGGCCGCGAGCGCCAGGCGCGAGCCCAGGAACCGGCCGTCGGAGGCGAACACCCAGTAGTGGTTGGGGCACTCGAAGCTCTCGGCGCGCCCGGCGGCCTCGCGGCACACGACGGCCTGCTGGTGGGTGCAGGCGTTGCGCAGCACGTGCAGGGCGCCCTCCGCGTCACGGGCGACGATCACCGGCCCGCCGCGGGCGGCGGCGGTCACGAAGTCGAGCGGGCCCGGCACGGCGGAGGCCTCCACGATCCGCTCCCACGGTCCGTCGGAGTTCACGCGGCGGCCCCGCCGGTGGCGTGCTCCGGGTCGAGCAGGTCGACGGCCTCGGCCAGCCGGCGGCGCAGCGGCTCGGCCCGCCGGGCGAAGTCCCGCTGCCGGCGCACGTACTCGGCCTTGCCCTCAGGCGTCTCGATCCGCACGGGTGCGTAGCCCCAGCCGGAGAGGTCGTAGGGGGCGGCCCGCATGTCGGTCTCCCGCACGTCGCGGGCCAGCTCGAAGCAGTCCATGAGCAGCTCGGAGGGGATCGCGGGCACGAGCTTGTACGCCCATTTGTAGAGGTCCATGGTGGCGTGCAGGCAGCCCGGCTGCTCCAGCCGGCGCTGGGACTCCCGGGTCGGCTGCAGCTCGTTGAGCGGGACCGCCTGCGGCTGGAAGAACCGGAACGCGTCGAAGTGGGTGCAGCGGATGCGGGAGGACTCGACGACGGCGTCCGTGCCCTCGGCGCCCAGGCGCAGCTCGAGGTACTCGTGCCGGAGCGCGTTGTCCTCCGAGCGGTAGGCCATCGCCCACTCGTGCAGCCCGAAGCAGCCGAAGAAGCCGGGGTTGCGCGCGTGCGCGCCCAGGACCGCGCGGGCGAAGTCGACCGCGGCGCCCCGCCGCTCCCGGAAGGCGGCGGCATCGACCGTCACGGCCCCGCTGGAGGCGTCGAGCCCGAGCGCCGACAGCTCGGCGTCGGTGAGCGGGCGGTAGAACTTCTCCGCCGAGCGCCCGGCCGCGTCCAGCAGGACCGTGCCCGTCCCGGGGTGCCAGCGCTTGAGCTGCGCCGGCTTGAGCGTGTAGTAGGTGAACAGGAAGTCCTCGACCGGGTGCTTGGCCCCGCGGTGCCGGCGGGCCACGAACGGGTCCGCGTGGGCGGCCGCGCGCCGCTCGTGGGCGTCCGCGCGCGGCTCCCAGTCCGCCCGGGACAGGACGGCGAGGGGGCGGGTCGCAGGACCCGCCCCGTCGCCGGTGGTGTGCAGCAACCCGGTCAGCGGCCCGTCCCGGCGTACACCGTGGCCTCGTCCTCGGAGTCGAGGTCGAAGGCGCTGTGCACCACGCGCACGGCCTCGTCGAGGCGGTCGGCGGACGTGACCACCGAGATCCGCACCTCGGAGGTGGAGATCATGTCGATGTTGATGTTCGCGGCGGCGAGCGCCTCGAAGAACGTGAACGTCACGCCCGGGTTGGACTTCATGCCGGCGCCCACCAGGGAGAGCTTGCCGACCTCGTCGTCGTACTCCAGGCCCGCGTAGCCGATCTTCTCCTCGGCGGCGCGCAGCAGGCTCATGGCCAGCTCGCCCTGGGACTCGTCGACCGTGAAGGAGAGGTCCGTCAGGGGGTCGTCACCGGTGGAGATGTTCTGGACGATCATGTCCACGTTGACCTTCGCCTCGGCGAGGAGCCGGAAGATGCGGGCGGCGATGCCGGGCCGGTCCGGGACGCCGACGACGGTGACCTTCGCCTGGGTCCGGTCGTGGGCGATGCCGGAGATGAGCGGCTGTTCCAAGGGGATCTCCTTCGGGGAGGTGGCGGCGTCTTCGGGGTCCGGGATCACCCAGGTGCCCTCGTTGTGGCTGAAGGACGAACGGACGTGCAGCTTCACGCCGAAGCGGCGGGCGTACTCGACGCAGCGCAGGTGCAGGATCTTCGCGCCGTTGGCGGCGAGCTCGAGCATCTCCTCGCTGCTGACCACGTCCAGCTTGCGCGCCTTGGGCGCGATGCGGGGGTCGGCGGTGAAGACGCCGTCGACGTCGGAGTAGATCTCGCACACGTCGGCGTCCAGGGCGGCGGCCAGTGCCACGGCCGTGGTGTCCGAGCCGCCGCGGCCGAGCGTGGTGATGTCCTTGGTCTTGCGGTGCACGCCCTGGAACCCGGCGATGATCGCGATGTTGCCCTCGTCCAGGGACTCGCGCACGCGCTGGGGGCTGACCTCCACGAGCAGGGCGGCCCCGTGCGCGCCGTCGGTGACCATGCCCGCCTGCGACCCGGTGAAGGACTGGGCGGGAGCGCCCATCCCGGACACCGCCATGGCCAGCAGCGCCATGGAGATGCGCTCCCCGGCGGTGAGCAGCATGTCGAGCTCACGGGCCGGGGGCTTGCGGGTGACCTCCCGGGCGAGGTCCAGGAGGTCGTCCGTGGTGTCGCCCATCGCGGAGACCACCACGACGACGTCGTGGCCCCGGTTGCGCGTCTCGACGATCCGCCGTGCAACGCGGCGGATGCCGTCGGCGTCCGCGACGGAGGATCCACCGAACTTCTGCACGATCAGGCTCATGGGTACAACTCCTGTGGTCGAGGTCGGCCTGCGGTCAGCACCGGGCCGTGCGCCCGCTCCCCACGGCAGGCCACCAGGACATCCTACGCGAGTCGCTCAGGCCACGACCGTGCGGCCCTCGAAGGCCCGCCCCAGGGTGACCTCGTCGGCGTACTCGAGGTCACCGCCCACGGGCAGCCCCGAGGCGAGACGGGTCACGCGCACCCCGAGGGTCTTGAGCATCCGGGAGAGGTACGTGGCGGTGGCCTCGCCCTCCAGGTTCGGGTCGGTGGCGAGCACGACCTCCTGCACGGTGTCGTCGGAGAGCCGGGTCATGAGCTCCCGGATCCGCAGCTGGTCCGGGCCGATGCCCTGGATGGGGCTGATGGCCCCGCCGAGCACGTGGTACCGGCCGCGGAAGCTGCGCGTGCGCTCGATGGCCATGACGTCCTTGGACTCCTCGACCACGCAGATGACGCTGCCGTCCCGGCGGGCGTCGCGGCAGATGGCGCACTCGTCCAGCTCGGAGACGTTGCCGCAGATCCGGCAGAACTTCACCTTGTCCTTGACCGCCGTCATGGCGTCGGCCAGCCGGCGCACATCGTCCTTGTCTGCGTCGAGGAGGTGGAACGCGATCCGCTGCGCGGACTTCGGCCCGACGCCGGGCAGCCGGCCCAGCTCGTCGATCAGATCCTGAACAGCGCCTTCGTACACGTTCTCCTCGATTTCCGGGCCGGTCCGCGGCCCTCCTGCTCGTTCCGGGCCACGGCGTTCCCCGGCGCCCGTGCGGGGCGGTCAGCGGTCCGGCCGCCGGGCCTCACTCCCCGGTGTGGAGGTCCCGCTCCTCGATCAGCATGCCGCCGAGAATGCGCTCGATCGCCGCACGGCCGTAGAGGGTGGAGTCCTCGAGCGCCTCGTCGTCCGAACTGGGGACGAAGGAATCGTCCCATTCTACGCCGCCGTCCCGCTCCGCCGTCGCCGCGCTCGGGTCCGGGGCCCGGCGCCCGGCGGCGATCGCCGCGGCGTGGCGCTCCCGGAAGCTCAGCCGTTCCCGCCCGCCGGCCTCCGCGGCGCCGTCGTGCGGAGCGGCGGGTGGGGCGGCGTCCGCGAGTGTGCTGCGCAGAGCGGTCTGCCGGGCCCGGGGCGCGGCACCGGCCGCGGCGGGGCTGTCCCGCACCGCGGCGTCCTGGGACGGAGCCGGTCGTTCGGTGCGGTGCTGCTGCGCGGGCCGCCACTGCTCCGGGGGCGCCTCGTCGAGGTCCTCCGGGTACGGGGGCTCGTCCGGGTACGGGGGCTCGTCGAGGTGGGGCGGTTCCTCCGGCGGCGGGACGTCGTCGAACGGCGCGTGGTCCCGGCCCCGAGGCGCGCCGCCACCGGCCGGGCGCCCGCCGGACCCACCGGCCGGACGGCTGCGGCCGGCTCTGTCGCCGGGGCCGCCCTGGGCGGGGCCGGCGGTGGGTGCGGCGCCGCCGGGTCCGGCAGGCCGAGCCGGCTCCCGGGCCGGACCGGCGGTGGCCGGGGAACTCCCGGGCGCCCCGGATGTCCGGGAGCTGCCAGGCTGCTCGGCGGGGGACTCGGCACGTCGCTCCGCCGGGGGAGCGGCCGGTGTCCCGGTCGCACTCCCGGTCCCGGTCCCTGTCTCTGCTGTGGTCCTTGTCTCCGTCGAGGACTCGGTCCCTGTGGAGGACTCGGTCCCTGTCGAGGACTCGGTCCCTGTGGAGGACTCGGTCCCGGTCTGTGTCGAGGTCCCTGGCCCTGCCGGCGGCGCGGCCGGGGTCGTGGCCGCGGGTGAGGTGCCGGGCGCGCCGCTCTGCGGGATGGCGGCCACGGACCAGCTGTGCACGGGCTCGTCGGCCCACGCGGGATCCGTCCACTCCGCGGGTGCGTCCGTGGCGGGCCGGCCGTGTGCCTGCCAAGCGTCCTGCCCGCCCCGGGGTCCGTCCGGGGACGACGGTTCCTCGGCGGAGCCGGTGCCGGAGCCGGTGCCGGACGCGGTGCCGGGTCCTGCGGTGCTGCTCCGCGGGGCCTCCGCGTCCCGGGACATGGGCGGTCGCTGCTCCCCCGCCCGACCCGCGGATCCGGCGGGGCGCCGGTCGGCGCCGCCGCGGGCGGTCGGGCCGGTCGGCGACGCGGGCGAGGCGGGGCGCTGCGTCTCGGTGCGGGACTCGCCCCGCTGCCCGGACGGGCGGGGCGTCGGCTCCGGGCCGCGCGGGGCGCTTCCCCCGCCGCCCCGGCCGTGCCCGCCGCCCGGGGGGACGGCCTCGGCCCGGCAGTCGATTCCGAGGACCTGCTGCACGGCCTGGCGCAGGTCGTCCTCGAAGCGCGGGAAGTTCATGAGGTCGCCCTCGGCGTCGAACATGATGCGCAGCACCTTGCCGTCGAAGGACTGCGGAGTGCCGCGCTGGACGGTGAACCACGCGACCCGGCGGATGTCCGCGAGGGCGTTGACGATCTCCGGCCAGGAGGCGCGCAAGAGCTCGATCTCGCTGCCGCCCGGCGCGAGCGGGGTCCCCGCGCCGGCCCCGGGCTCCGCCGGCGCGGCGGCACGGGCGTCCTCCTGGGGCGGTGCCGCCGCAGGCTGCCGGTCCTCGGGCCGCCGACCGCTCTCCGGGCCCCGGGGCGCGGACGGGCCGGTGTGCTCGCCTGCGTCCGGCTCCGCCTGTCTCGGTGCGGCCGTGCCCGGTTCGGCAGCGCTGGGTGCGGCCGCGCTCGGTCCGGCCGCGCTCGGTCCGGCCGCGGCGGCCGTCCGCGCCGGGGCGGGCCGCGCCGGCGCGGACGGCTCGGCGCCGGCCGGGGCCGCCGTGCTTTCGGCGTCTGCCCGCGCGGCCACGGGCTCCGCGGCCACGGGCTCTGCGCCAACGGGCGCCGCGGCCGCGGAGGGCCGCGAGGTGGCGGCCGCGGGCTCCTCGTGCCCGGCGGCGGGGACGGTGCCGCGGCCGATGCTCAACCGCCGTTCCAGCCGGTCCACCCGCGCCGTCACGCCGCGGGTGGTGTCCTCCGAGGAGGGCAGCAGGATGCGCGCGCAGAGCAGCTCGAGGTGCAGCTGGGGCGAGGTGGCCCCCGTCATCTCCGTGAGGGCGGTGTTGGTGATGTCCGCCGCGCGGGAGAGCTCCGAGGCCCCGAGCTGGGACGCCTGGTTGCGCAGCCGCGCGATCTGGTCCTGGGGCATCCCGTGCAAAATGTTGCCCGCCGACTCCGGGACCGCGTTGACGATGATGAGGTCGCGGAAGCGCTCGAGGAGGTCCTCCACGAACCGGCGCGGGTCCTGACCGGTCTGGATCACCCGGTCCACCGCGCGGAACACCGTGGCGGCGTCCCCGGACGCGAAGGCGTCGACCACGTCGTCGAGCAGGGCGCCGTGGGTGTAGCCCAGCAGGGCCACGGCGAGGTCGTAGCCGATGCCCCGCTCGTCGGAGCCCGCCATGAGCTGGTCCAGCACGGAGAGGGTGTCGCGGACCGAACCGCCGCCGGCCCGGACCACCAGGGAGAGCACCCCCGGGGCCACCTCCACGTGCTCCTCGGCGCACAGCTGCTCGAGGTAGTGCATCAGCGGCTCGGTGGGGACCAGGCGGAAGGGATAGTGGTGGGTCCGGGACCGGATGGTCGTGAGCACCTTGCTGGGCTCGGTGGTCGCGAAGATGAACTTGATGTGCTCCGGGGGCTCCTCGACGATCTTGAGCAGGGCGTTGAAGCCCTCGCGCGTGACCATGTGCGCCTCGTCGATGATGAAGATCTTGAACCGGTCCCGCACGGGCGCGAACGTGGCGCGCTCGCGCAGGTCGCGGGCGTGGTCCACGCCGCCGTGGCTGGCGGCGTCCATCTCGATCACGTCGAGCGAGCCGGCCCCGTCCCGGGCCAGGTCCCGGCAGCTCTCGCAGCGGCCGCAGGGCGTGGGCGTGGGACCCTCGGCGCAGTTCAGGCAGCGGGCCAGGATACGCGCGGAGGTGGTCTTGCCGCATCCGCGGGGCCCGGAGAAGAGGTAGGCGTGGCTGACCCTGTCCTTGCGCAGCGCCGTCATCAGCGGCTCGGTCACGTGCTCCTGGCCGATGACGTCCTCGAAGGTCTCCGGGCGGTAGCGGCGGTACAGGGCGGTAGTCACAGGAGCCACCTTAGCGACGGATTCCGACAGGCGGGGCGGGGCCCCGGGGCTGGGGAGCCGGGCCGCCCCGAGGGGACGAAAAGACCCCTCGCGCACCCGCCAGAGCCCGTTTACCCTTGCTGCCTTCCGGCCCTGGGGGAGTTCAACAGGATGACGCCACGCGAGGGGCTGGCACAGAGTCTAGCCGATGCCGCGGGCAGGTCGAAACCGGGCGGCGCCGCCGACGATTCGGCAATGCCCGGGGGTTGGGCTATGCTGGATTCCGCATGTTCCGGCACCGCGAGGCCGCCGGGATGTGCGTGCCTGGAGGATTCGCCTAGCGGCCTATGGCGCACGCCTGGAACGCGTGTTGGGTTCACGCCCTCGGGGGTTCAAATCCCCCATCCTCCGCACTGCAGAGCCCCTGACCGGGACACCCTTCCGGTCAGGGGCTCTTCCGTATGTCCGGCACGGAAGGCCGCGGCCGCGCGGGTGAGCCCCCAGGGCGCCGAGCGCGGCAGGGGCCGGGCCCCGTCAGGAACGGCACGCTCAGGGACTGGGCGCTGAGGGAGCGGCTGCTCGAGGGCCGGGCGTTGCCGGGTCCGTGCGCTCAGGCCCTGCGGCGGGCCCGCGAGCGGCGGACGGCCACGGCCGCGGCGCCGGCGGCCGCGACTCCCAGACCGCCCAGCGCCACCGGGAGCCCGGGGGTGGTTTCCTCCTCCTGCGCCGGAACCCGGGTGAGACTGCCCAGGGGCACTCGGGTGACCGTGCCTGGGGCCACCTGCTGCGCTCCGGGCAGACCCTGGGCCTCGATCGAACGGGCGTCCGTGCCCTGCTCCGCGGGTCCCGGCGCCGCGGGCCCGGGGGAGCGGGAGACTTCCGGCAGGGCGGCGGCCGGTGCCGGGCGCGTCGTCCCGTCGTCGTGCTCGGTGCCGGCATCGGTGCCGGTCGCCCGGTCCGCGGCCCGGGCGGATGCCGCATCCGAGGGGACGGAGCCCGCGGCCCGGTCGGTGCCGGGCGCCTCGGACCGCTCCGGAACAGGCTGCTCGTCCGGGTCCGGTGCCGCCCCGGAGTCCGACGGAGCGCCCACCGCGGGGTCGGTGGCCGGGGTCTCCGCCGGGGCGGGCGGGGTCGGGTCGGCCGGCTCGACCGTCTCCGCCGGGGCCTCGGGGGAGCCGTCCTCGGCCGGTGCGCCGGTGGGCGACCCGACGGCCGGCGCGGGAGCCTGCACGGCATCGGGCGCGGCCACGGCGGGGGTGGGGGCGAGCAGGATCAGGGCGGCCAAAGCCAGGGTCCGAACGGGCATGAGGCGAACTTTCCGAGGGGATGCGGGCGCGGGACAGGCGCTCGTCATTCTACGTCGTTCCACCCGGACTCAGCAGAGGCAGTGCTCTGCGGGAGTGGCGGGAGGGGCTGTCCCGCGGCAGCAGCAGATGCCCCTCGGTGATTCACGTCCCACCCCTGTTCTCCCGGGGGTTCCCGTGACGCTGCCGTCGTTCCGCTCCGCTCTTCTGTGCCCTGCTGATCGGTGCCGGCCCGGGAGCGCCCCCTAGGATGAACGCATGATCTTCAAGGCCGTGGGCGACTCGCGCCCGTACCCGGATCACGGCCTCGTCTCGCCCTCGGACTGGTCCGGCATCGCCCCTCGTCAGGTGCGCCTGGACCAGTTGATCACCACGAAGACGACCCTGGACCTGGCGACGCTGCTCGACGCGGACTCCACGTTCTACGGCGATCTCTTCCCGCACGTGGTCCGCTGGGACGGGCTGCTCTACCTCGAGGACGGGCTGCATCGGGCGCTGCGCACCGCCCTGCACCACCGCACCGTGCTGCACGCCCGCGTGCTGGAGCTCGGGCCCGCGACCGGCCCGCGGGCGGTGCACAGGGCGCAGGAGGTCAGGATGCCGCGCTGAGCGGCGGCCTCTCGGGAGCCAGCCGCACGGGGCGGCCGTCGGCGTCGAACTGCGCGCCCAGGCCCTGCTGGATGAAGCGGACCGTCGAACGGATGTGCCGCTCCCGCGCCGCGCGGTCCTGGTCGGAGTTCTGGCCACGGTCCGCGGCGGTGGTCAGCGAGCCGTGGACGAGCGAGGCGAGCTCCGGGATGTCGCCCTCGGGCAGGTAGGCCTGGTCGATCGCGTCCCGCAGGATCGCGGCCAGCAGCCCCTGCAGCTCGCCCACGTGCTCGCCCAGCTTCTGGTAGTCCTCGGGGGACAGGACCGTGCGCATGGTCGGACCCGGGGGCAGGTGCCGGCGGGCGAGATCCTCGATCTGCGCCCGGATGTAGACGGCGAGCCGGTCGACCGGGTTGGCGACGCCCTCCAGGTCCCGGCGGAGGTCGGTCATGAAGCGCTCGGTCTCGTCCAGGGCGTAGGCCACGAGCAGCTCGCCCATGTCGGCGAAGTAGTTGTAGACGGCGGTGCGGCCCACCCCGGCGTTCTTGGCCACGTGGGTCATCGTCAGCCCGGTCAGGCCCTGCTGGTAGAGCAGCTGGCCGAAGGAGTCGAGGATCGCTCGCTTGGTGTTCTCGCGCTGCGCGGCATTGGTGGCCGCTGAAATACGAGGCATGATGACACCTTATCTCTGCATGTCATCAAAGTATGCACACTTCAATGATCCTTGGTGACGGTATGTCTGACTATGACACCACCGTTCGCACCGTTTCGGTTCCCTCCGCACGAACGTCAGGGGAAACGTCCAGGAAACCGCCGGACCGGACCCGACGGACGATCATCTCCGCACCCGCGGCCCGCGGGGCGATGCGCGGCCGTGGCCGGCGACGGAGGTTGTCGCCGGCCACGGCCGGGTGCGGGGGGACGCGCTCAGGCGGCCGGGGTCACTGCTCGGCGGCCGAACCGCCCTGCCAGAGGGAGTCGAAGGGCGCGCGCGAGCTCAGACGCTGCCGGATGCCGGCGGAGACGAAGGCCTTGGCGGTGCGGGCGGCCTCGAGCGGGGCGGCGCCCTTGGCGAGCTCGGCGGCGACGGCGGCCGCGAGGGTGCAGCCGGCGCCGGCCACGGGGACCTCGCCGACCTTGGGCTCGGACAGGATCTCGAGGGTCGTCCCGTCGTAGAAGACGTCCACGGCGTCGGGACCGGCCAGGCGCACGCCGCCCTTCGCGAGCACTACGGCCCCCGAGGTCTCGTGGATCCGCCGGGCGGCCTCCTCGAGGTGGTCGACGGTGCTGATCTCGTCCATCCCGGACAGGGAGAGCGCCTCGAAGTGGTTGGGGGTCACGAACGTGGCCAGCGGCAGGATCCTCGCCTTGAGCGCCTCGTCGGTGTCCAGGGCGGCCCCGGGCTCCTGGCCCTTGCAGATCAGCACCGGGTCGAGGACGAGGTGCTCCGGCCGCAGGGCGGCCAGCGCCTCGGCCGTCGTCGCGATGGTCTCCGGGCTGCCGAGCATGCCGATCTTCACGGCGTCCAGCGCGTGGGCCGCCGTGATCGCCTCCAGCTGCTCCCGCAGGACGTCCTGGGGGACGGGGAACAGGCGGTGGCCCCAGTCCGCGTTCGGGTCGAAGGAGACGATGCAGGTGAGGGCGAGCGAGCCGAAGACGCCGAGCTCCTGGAAGGTCTTGAGATCCGCCTGGGCGCCGGCGCCGCCCGTGGCCTCGGATCCGGCGATGGTCAGGGCCACGGGAGGCTGGGCGGGGCTCGCGGCGTCGGGGACGGGTGCGGTGGTGGTGTCGGTCATGGGAGCCATTGTGCGCCCCGCGCCGCGTCCCCGGCCAACCGCGCGGCCGGGTCCCGGCGCTAGACTGTCGGACGGTCTCCGGCCGCCACGACGTCCCCGCTCGGGGTTCCGCGGCGGCGGGAGGAGGGCTCCCGGGTGGCAGGCGGGCGTCCCGCACCCGTTCTGCAGACCGCACAGACCGCGGCGCGGCCCCGGCTCCTCCCGGGCCGGTGCCGCGGTCCAACAGATTGGTGACCCGCCGTGTCCTCCTCCGCAGGCCCTGCTCCCGCCGGCTTCGCCCACCGGCCGCGCACGTACTTCGACCTGATCGTGGCGGCCTACTGCGTGGTCCTCGTGCTCTCCAACGTGGCCGCGACCAAGGGCGTCGCCTTCGGCCCCGTCCTCACCGACGGGGGCTTCTTCCTGTTCCCGCTCGCGTACGTGCTGGGCGACGTCGTCGCGGAGGTCTACGGCTTCCGCGCCGCCCGGCGGGCCATCGTCACGTCCTTCGCGGCCGGCCTGTTCTCCTCGGTGGTGTTCTGGCTCGTCATCGCCCTGCCCCCGGCCGCGTTCTACGAGGGACAGGAGGCTCTCGAATCCGTCCTGGGACCCGTCCCGCTCATCGTGGCGGGCTCCCTCCTGGGCTACCTCGCGGGGCAGCTGCTCAACGCCTTCGTGATGGTGCGGATCAAGGCCCGCACGCGGGAGCGCCACCTGTGGGCCCGGCTCATCGGCTCGACCCTGGTCGGCGAGCTCGTGGACACGGTCGTCTTCTGCGCGGTGGCCGCCCCGATCATCGGGATCAGCACGGTCCCGGACTTCCTGAACTACGTGGTCGTCGGCTACGCCTACAAGGTGCTGGTCGAGATCCTCGTCATGCCCCTGACCTACGCGGCGATCGGCTGGCTCAAGCGGCGCGAGCCGACCTACGGGACGGCCGTGTCCCCGGCGGGGGACGCCGTGCCCGCTCGCTGAGCGCCGGCGGCCCGGGCGCTGCCGGTCCGGGCGCTGCCGCGCCGGCGGCTCAGAAGCCGAGGTAGGCCAGCTGCGCCCCCACCGAGCTCCGGGCGGCCGGCAGCACGTGCGCGGGGACGTCGGCGTAGATGCGTTCGGTGATCGCCTCGAGGCTGGCGCCGCGGCCGAGGTCCCGCAGGGCCTCCCGCACCTCGGCCAGGCGCTCCATCCGGTGCTCGAGCAGCTCCTCGCACACCGCCTCGACGTCCTCCCGCACGTCCCCGTGCGCGGGCAGCACGAGGGCGGCGCCCAGCACTGCCAGGCGCTGCAGGGAGCGCAGGTAGTCGCCGAGGCTCCCGTCCGGGTGGTCGAGCATCGTGGTCCCGCGCCCCAGGATCGTGTCCCCGGTGAGCACCGACCCCGGGCCCGCGGCCGGCCCGGCGGACAGGGCGGGCCCCGGCGAGCCGGCCGGGACGTCGTCGGGCAGGTGGAAGCTCACGGAGTCGGAGGTGTGCCCGGGGGTGTGCAGCACCCGGATCCGGCACCCGGCGGCCTCGATCGTCTCGTGGTCGGCCAGCGGGGGCGCGTCCCGGCAGAACTCGGGCCGGAACGCGCGCACGGGTGCTCCGGTGAGGGCGTGGAAGTCCGCCACGCCCTCCGTGTGGTCCGCGTGCCGGTGGGTGACGAGCGTGAGCACCGTGCGGCCGGCCGCGGCCAGCACGGCCAGGTGCCCGCGGTCGGCCGGTCCGGGGTCCACGACGACGACGTCCTCCTGTCCGGGTGCCCCGATCAGCCACGAGTTGGTGCCCTCCAGGGTCATCGGGCCCGGGTTGGGGGCGATCTGCCGCCGGGTGAGGGCGGTGGTGCGGATCCCGGTGTCCTCGGTCATGCGGTCCTCCTGTGTCGGGCGGCTGGTGGGGTCGGGCGGCTGGTGCTGAGCAGCTCGGGGAGAGCGACTGGGGGTGTGCTGCGGGTGCGGCGAGCGACGGAGCGCGGCGAGGAGTCGTGCGGCGATCGCCGGCGGGGCGGGCCCGTCCGGGCGCGAGGGGGTCCGGCGGTGCGGCTCAGCTCCGGTCGAGCAGCGCCTCGAGCTTGGTGAACGAGCTGCGCCACCCGGCCGCCGCGCCCGCGTGCACCACGGCGGGCAGCGGCCCCTGCGTGAGCACGAGGAGGGTGCCCCCGTCCCCGGTGGCGAGGAACTCCGTGCGCACCAGCACGTGCTGGTCCAGTGGCCGGCCGTCCGGGCCGGGCAGCGCCTCGCGGCCCTCGAGCAGCGCGTCCTGCTCGACCCGCAGGTAGGTGGCGTGCACCGGGGCGATCTGGGTGGGGTCGGCGTCGCTGACCATGCGGAAGCGCTGCCGCCCGCCGGGCCGGACCTCGAGCAGCACCGACTCCCGGGGCACGCTCCAGCCCTCCGGGCCGAACCACGCGGCGAGCCGGTCCGGGTCGGTGAACGCCGCGAAGACCGCCGCCGGCGGGTGGGGCAGGTCGTGGGAGACGGAGAGGACCTCTGCGGGGTCCAGGTCGGTGATGTCCATGCCGTCCATTGTCCCCGGGCGCTCTCGGTCCCGGGAACGGTGGTCGGTACAGTGGCGCTCGTGAGCACCGAACCTGCGCGGGACCCGGAGGCGGGGACGGGCGGTTCCCGCCCGGTCTGGGTGACCGTGCTCAAGGCGGGGGTCCTGCTGCTGCTGCTGGCCGCGGCGGTGTGGTACCTCATCAGCCACGAGCTGCCCACGGTGCAGGAGGTCCGCAGCTACGTCGAGGGCTTCGGGGCCTGGGGGCCGCTCGTGTTCGCGGTGGTGTTCGTGCTCGTGGCGGCCACGCCCGTGCCGGTGACGATCATGGCCGTGTCCGGAGGGTTCCTCTTCGGGATGGCCCAGGGCAGCGTGGTGGGCGTGGCGGCCACCACGACCGGGGCCTGGCTCGGGTACTGGCTCGCCCGCTTCCTGGGCCGCGACGCGCTGTACCGCCTCGCGGGTCCCCGGATGGGGGCCGTGGAGCGCAAGCTCGACGGCAAGGGCTTCCTCACGGTGCTCGTCCTGCGCCCGGTCCTGCCCAACTGGACCCTCAGCTACGGGTCGGGGCTGGTCCGCATCCCGCAGCGGGACTACCTGGCGGCGACCCTGCTCGGCGGGATGCCCGGGCAGATCAGCTTCGCCGCCCTGGGCGCCTTCACCTCGCGGCCGTCGTGGCCGGCGCTGGCCGCCGTCGCCGCCTCCTGGGCGCTCGTGGTGGTGGTCGGCGTGTTCTCCTGGCGCCGGTCCCGCCGCGAGGCGCTGTCCGGCGGCGCCGCGGGCGGCACCGAGCCCGCGGCCGGGCCCGGCAGCGCTGCCGAGCCCGACGACGCCGCGGACCAGGCGGGGGCCGGTGGTCCGGCCTGAATTCCTCGGCGGGTGCCGCAAACGACGTCGTCCGGCCCTCCTGAGGAGAGCCGGACGACGTCGTTCGGTGGAACCGCGCGGCAGCGCGGGCGGGGGCAGGGACGGGGTCAGACCTGGGGCCGGGCGGCGGTGGAGCCGCTCGGCTCCGCGCCGAGCAGGTGGAGCTTGCCGCTCTTGCGGTCGGCCAGGTACTCCTTCATCTCCCGCTTGATCACGGGCAGCAGCATGTAGACGCCCAGCAGGTTCACGAACCCGCAGACGAACAGGGCCGCGTCCGCGAAGGCGATGACCTCGCTGAAGGTCAGCACGCACCCGGCGATCGTGAAGAACAGGTAGATGCCGCGGAAGATGTTGTCGCTGAGCCGGCTGCGGCCGAAGAGGAACTCCCAGGCCTTGAGGCCGTAGTAGAACCAGGTGATCAGCGTCGAGAACGCGAACAGGACCACTGCGATGGCCAGGACCACCGGGAACCAGGGGATCACCGTGGCGAACGCGTCCGAGGTGAGGATGACGCCGTCGGGGGCGCCCTCCCCGGCCTGCACCTGGTCGATGCCGGCCTGCAGGCTCGGGGCGCCGGCGATGATGATCGCCAGTGCGGTCATGGTGCAGATGATCACGGTGTCCACGAAGGGCTCGAACATCGCCACGAAGCCCTCGCTCACCGGGCGGCGGGTCTTCACGGCCGAGTGCGCGATCGGGGCCGAGCCCAGGCCGGCCTCGTTGGAGAAGGCCGCGCGCTGGAAGCCCACGATCATGACGCCCAGGACGCCGCCGGCCACGCCCTCGGGGGAGAAGGCGCCGTCGATGATCGCGCCGAAGGCCGCGGGGACGTTGGGGAGATTGGCGAGGATGACCACGAGGCAGGCGGTGATGTAGACGGCGGCCATGGCCGGCACCAGCCGGCTGGTGGTCGCGCCGATGGACTTGATGCCGCCGATGATGACGAGGCCCACCAGGACCGCCAGGATGATGCCGAAGATCAGGGCCGCGCCGGCGCTGCCGAGGAAGCCGTCGGCGCCGCCGGTGACGTTCTGCACCTGGGCGAAGGTCTGGTTGGCCTGGAACATGTTGCCGCCGGCGGCACCGAAGAGGAGGATCGCGACGGCGAAGATGCCGGTGAAGATCTTGGCGACGACGCTGCCGAACCTGCCGTAGGCGACCAGCAGGTACCGGAAGGGCCCGCCGCTGACGGTGCCGTCCTCGTGGACCTCCCGGTACTTCACGCCCAGGGTGCACTCGGCGAACTTCGTGGCCATGCCGAGCAGGCCGGCGCAGATCATCCAGAAGGTGGCGCCGGGCCCGCCGAGGGCCATCGCCGCGCCGACGCCCGCGATGTTGCCCAGTCCCACGGTGCCGGACAGGGCGGAGGTCAGGGCCTGGAAGTGGGGGACCTCACCGGGGTCGTCCTTCGAGGAGAACTTGCCGCGCACCACGTCCCAGGAGACCTTGAGGCCGCGGAACTGGATGAAGCCGAAGTAGATGGTGAAGATGACGCCGGCCGCGATGAGCCACGCGACCACGAAGGGGAAGCTGATCTCCCCGATGGTGATGGGGTAGAAGACGATGGTCGAGAAGACGTCGGTGACGGGCGCGAACGCCGCGTTGATCGCACGATCTATTTCGGCCAGCCAGCCGACCTGCTCCGTCACCGGGGACATGGGTACCGCCTGAAGAATCTCCATCCACTAACTACACCCCCTGCACCGTCCGTTGGCAACAGAAACACGTGTCCCCCGATGTAAATACTTGACGCACCGGTAGAAACGGCTCCGCGCGGCGGAGTGCAGGGGGTGGGACACCGGTGACGACGCGGGCGCGCCGTCACCGGCGGAGGCGGCTCAGCGGGTGGCGGAGGCGCTCCGGAGGTGCTGCGGGGAGGCCATGGCGCACACCCGCAGGCCGCGACCCAGGTCGCTGCCGGCGTGGCGGAGCGTCTCGCCCAGCGAGGTGGAGCGGGACGGAGCGGCGGCGCGGCCGATCGCGGTGAAGAGGACGGCGGGGAGGCCGAAGACGAGCAGGAAAGCCACGGGAGCATCCACCTTTCTGTGTGCGGAGCGAAGTGATCTGCGACACGATCGCCGCAGTTGACTTCTAAAGTCTATCTGGCACATATTGATCCAACTAGCCCGAATACACGTAAAGAAGGGACACATCATTGCGTCTTGACGATATCGACCAGCAGATCATTGCGTCGCTGATCCAGGACAGCCGGCGCAGCTATGCCGCCATCGGCAAGCGGGTGGGCCTGTCCGCCCCGGCGGTGAAGCGGCGGGTCGACGCCCTGCAGCAGACGGGGGCCGTCAAGCGCTTCACCGCGGAGATCGACCAGTCGGTCCTGGGCTGGAACATCGAGGCCTTCGTGGAGCTGCACTGCGACGGAGGACTGTCCCCGTCGATGATGCGGACCATGGCGGCGGAGATCCCCGAGGTGACGGACGCCTACACGGTGACGGGGGAGGCCGACGGCATCTTCCTCATCCGGGCGCAGAACACCTCGCACCTGGAGGACGTCATGGTCCGGATCCGGGAGTGGAAGGGCATCAACCACACGCGCAGCTCCGTCATCCTCTCGCATCTCTGACCACGGCCGCCCGGGTCTGGGATACTGGGGGTCCAGCACCGCCGGCACGGCAGGGCGGCCGGCGCAGCAGCGGAGGGGGCAGCATGGCCGACGAACCGGACGCCGTGATCGTGGTGGGCGTCGACGGGTCCGAGCAGTCCGTGGAAGCGCTGCGCTGGGCGGCGCGTCTCGCGCCGGTGTACGGGGCGCGGATCCGGGCGGTGGGGGCCTGGGAGAATCCCCCCGAGTACGTCGGTTTCGTCCACTTCAAGGACGACCACTTCGACGAGCTCGCCCGGAAGCGCGTGGACGAGGCGCTGCAGAAGGCCTTCGGGGCGGACCGGCCGGCCGGGCTGAGCACGGTCGTGGAGTTCGGCCACCCGCCCAAGGTCCTGATCCGCCACAGCGAGGACGCCGCGGTGCTCGTGGTGGGCCGCCGGGGGCACGGCGGCTTCCGGGGTCTGCTCATGGGCTCGGTCAGCTCGGCCTGCGTGGCGCACGCCCGGTGCCCGGTCCTGGTGCTGCCCGGGCGCAGCGAGGAGAGCGCCGGGGAGAGCGTCGAGGAGCGCACCGAGGAGACCGCGCGCGCGGACTGAGCCCCGCGCCGGGACCCGGGCCGGTGGGACGGTCATGGTTGCGCATCTTCGCCCGTCCGCTCCTGCCCTCTGTGATACTGAGCGCACCATCGTGGTCGCGGGAGCAGAGGATTGGGCATGGAACAGGGAGCAGCAGCCGTCGTCGTCGGGGTCGACGGATCCGAGCAGTCCGTGGAGGCGCTGCGGTGGGCGGCCCGGATCGCCCCGGCTCTCGGTGCGTCCGTCCGGGTGGTCGGCGCCTGGGACTATCCGCCGGAGTACGCCGGCTACGTGCCCCTCGGCAGCGACAACTTCGACGAGGTCACCCGCAAGCGGGTGGAGAAGACGATCCAGCAGGCCTTCGGCGAGGACGTCCCGGAGGGGCTGACCACCACCGTGGAGTTCGGCCACCCGTCGAAGGTGCTGGTGCGCGAGAGCGAGGACGCCGCGATGCTCGTGGTGGGGCGGCGGGGCCACGGCGGGTTCCGGGGCCTGCTGCTGGGCTCGGTCAGCGCCGCGTGCGTCTCCCACGCCTCCTGCCCGGTGCTCGTGATCCACGAGGACGGTGCCGCGACGACGAGCTAGACGGCATGCGCTGACCGACCGGTGCGGCCGGGGGCGCGGCGGCAGGCCCGGCCGCGGCGCCCCGTGGGGGCCGTCCGGGAGCGGGGCGTTCAGCCGCGGTGCGCGTAGTACCGGCCCAGGACCTCGTCCCGGTACTCCACGTAGGTGCCGTCGGCCATCGCCTGCCGCGCGCCGTCGACCATGCGCACGACGAACCGCTCGTTGTGGATCGAGGTGAGCGTCGCGGAGAGCCGCTCCTTGGCCTTGAACAGGTGGTGCAGGTACGCCCGGGTGTAGTGCGTGCACGTGTAGCAGTCGCAGCCGTCCTGGACGGGGGAGAAGTCCGTGCGGAAGCGGGCGTTGCTCACGGTGAAGCGGCCGTCCGGGCCGTACACGGCCCCCGTGCGGGCCACCCGGGTGGGCGAGACGCAGTCGAAGGTGTCCACGCCGTTCTCCAGGGCGGTGAAGATGTCGTCCGGCTCGGAGATCCCCAGCAGGTGCCGCGGCCGGTCCTCGGGCAGCTCCTCGCTGCACCAGCGCACGATCGTGCCGAGGTTCTCCTTCTCCAGCGCCCCGCCGATCCCGAAGCCGTCGAAGTCCATCGCCCCGAGGTCCCGGCAGGCCTTCCGGCGCAGGTCCTCGTACTGGGCGCCCTGGATCACCCCGAACAGCGCCTGGTACGGCCGGTCGGCGCGCTCCTCCGTGAGCCGGGCGTGCTCGGCCACGCAGCGCCGGGCCCACCGCCGGGTCCGTTCGAGGGACGTCTCCTGGTAGCTCCGGGAGTTGTGCAGCGTGGTCAGCTCGTCGAACGCGAACATGATGTCCGCCCCCAGCCGGTGCTGGACCTGCATCGAGATCTCCGGGGTGAAGCGGTGCACGTCGCCGTTGATGTGGGAGGTGAACGTGACCCCGTCGTCGTCGACGCGGGCCATGCGCTCCTTGCCGGTCGCGACGTCGTCGTCGCCCGCCGCCGCGGACGCGACCGTGGACATGTCGATGACCTTCTTGAAGCCCGAGCCCAGGGACATGACCTGGAACCCCCCGGAGTCCGTGAAGGTGGGCCCGTCCCAGTTCATGAACGCGCCCAGCCCGCCCGCCGCGTCGAGCACCTCCGCCCCGGGCTGGAGGTAGAGGTGGTAGGCATTGGCGAGCAGGGCCTGGGCGCCGAGCTCCGCCATGGACTCCGGCAGCACCGCCTTGACCGTGGCGGCGGTGCCGACGGGCACGAACGCGGGGGTCCGGATCTGCCCGTGCGGGGTGCTGATCGTGCCGGTGCGTCCCAGGAGCGGGCCGTCTCCGGCGCCCAGGCGCGATCCGGTGGTCCGGGTCGTCTCGGCGAGCCGGTGCTCGACCTCGAAACCGAAGGCGGCGCGGGCGGCGGGGAACGGGGATGGCACGGCGGGCACGGTCATCCGACCATTGTGCGTCACCGCGGGGGTCGGGTCCGAGCGGGCCGGTAGGTCGCTGGGAGCGAGCTCATCCGCCGGACCCGGACGAGGAGCCGCCGCCGGGCCGCTGTGGGCGCACGGCGGCCGGTTCCTCGCGGAGCTGTTCGTGGGCCGCAGCTACGCCCTGGCGGTGGTCCTGCGCACCCGGAGCGCGGTGGAGCGGGGTCTCAGCGGCCCCAGCCCGCGTGCGCGACGGCCTGGCGCACGAGGTCTCCCCGGCCCCCGGCGAACTCCGCCTGCACCTCGGGGCTGAGCGCCTCCTCGGGGCTCATCCAGGACAGCTGCAGGGCGTCCTGGCGGGGGCTGCACTCACCGCGCACGGGCACGATGTAGCTCAGCGCCACGGCGTGCTGGCGGTCGTCGGTCAGCCCGGTCTCGGAGGGGGAGGGGAAGAACTCGGCCACCGCGAACGGGGTCGTGGACACCGGCAGCTGCGGAAAGGCCATGGTGCCCAGGTCCTTCTCGAGGTGGCGCAGCAGAGCCGCCCGGATGGTCTCCCGGTACAGCACCCGGCCGGAGACGAAGGTGTACATCATCTCCCCCTCGGGAGTGGCCTGCAGCAGCAGCCCGATCTCGGAGAGGTAGCCCAGCGGGTCGAGCCGGACCGGCAGCGCCTGCACGTACACCATCGGCAGACGGCGGCGTGCTTCCTGCAGGTCGTCCTCGTTGAGCCAACCGGGGTTCGGATCGGGGGTGCGGAGGAAGTTCATACTGCTGTTCTATCCCATGACCCCTGGCGCGGCCACGATTCCCCCCGGCCCGGGACGCCGGTTCAGCGCTCAGCGGAGCCGCCGGCCCCCGCCCCCGTCCACGGGCGCTCCAGGCGAGTGGCGGCCTCCAGCACCGTCCACGCCTGGACCTGGGTGGACAGCTCCACCGGGGCGCCGGGGCGCTGCGCCTGCCCGGCGGGCTGCGCCGGGTCGGGGGAGAAGACCGCCACCGCCCCGCCCGTCCGGGCCGAGGGTGCGCCTCCGCCCCCGGGGGCCGTGGCGGGCTCGGCCTCGCGCCGGCCGGCCCACAGGGCGTCGGCGGTGCCCGTCACCAGCTCGGCGGCCGTGCGCCGTGCGGTCTCGGCCAGATCCGGGTGCCGGGCCGCCTGGGCGAGGTAGCGGGCCAGGATCCCGCTGAACAGCCCGCCGTCCCCGCCGCCGTGCGTGGTGAGGACCCGCCGCCCCTGCGCCGGCCGGCCGTAGGCCTCCGCGGCGCCCGCCACCACGTCGGCCGCCGTGCCCAGCAGGCGCGCCCGGTCGTCCGTGCCCGTGCCGGGGGCGTCCGCGAGCTCGAGCAGCGCTCCGAGCACGGGTCCGGAGTTGTAGCTGAACAGCCGCTCGTCCCGCCGCGTGACCTCGCTGCCGGACCCCGCGGCGACCAGGATCAGCCCGTCGTGGAAGACCCTCCGCCCGGGATCCCACAGGTTCTCCTGCAGCCAGCCGAGCACCGCGCGGGCCTGCTCGGTGCGGTGCGTGCGCACGAAGGCCAGGGCCGCGGGAGCCGAGGACGCGGTGTTCTTCACGTCGTGGCGGGTGTTCCAGAACACCCCGCCGCCCAGGTCCGCCGTGTGCCCCCGCTCGATCCGGGCGAGCAGGGCCCGGCCCGCGTCCAGGCACGCCACGTCCGCCCGGCCGGTGAGCTCGCGGTCCAGCGCGGCGAGCCGGCCCACGGCCAGCAGCAGCCAGGCCATGTCGTCGTAGTAGGAGTTCTGGGTCACCCGCCCGCCGCTGCGCAGGGTGATCCCGCGCAGCAGCCGGTGCGCGTCGCGGCGGATCTCCTCGGCGCGGGCGGGCTCGTCCCGGCGCCGCAGCGCCGCGTCGACCAGGGCGTCGAGCAGGTGGGCCTGCCACCAGTAGTGCCACGGGGCCGTGCGGGAGCGGGGCCGCGGGTGGGCCGGCGCGCCCAGCAGGGTGCCCGGCACGCCCAGGGCGCGCCCGGCGAAGAGCTCCCGGACCGACCGGGCCGCGGTGTCGGCCCGCTCCGGGGCGCTCACGGTGCGGTCGGCGGTGCGGCCGGCGGCCGGGTCGGCGGAGAGCGGACGCGGTGCGGGACCGGCGCCGGTGGGGCTGGGCATGGCGGCTCCTGGTGCTGGCAGGGGAAGGGTGCTGCCCTGAGCCTATGCGCTCGCCGCGGGGTGCGGGCCGGAGCGGTCCCGGGCAGGACCGAGGAACAGCCGCCGGTGGACCGTCTCGACGGGTCCCCGCAGGCCGCGCCGCTCGAGCAGGACGGCGCCGAGCAGGGTGACCAGCCACACCGCGGTGCCCAGCAGCAGGGCGGCCGTGGGGGTCAGGGCGCGGCCGAGGCCCAGCGCGAACGGCGGCATCAGGACCGTGAAGAGCACGGACTGGGCGATGTAGCCGCTCATCGACCGGCGCCCCAGTGCCTGCAGCGCCCACAGCGCGGGATGCTCCCGCGCCCGGAGGGGAGCGCCCGGGGACCGCCGCTGGGCCCGCGCGCAGGCCAGGGCAACCACCAGGGCGTAGCCGATGCCCTGCGCGGCCCCGGTCAGGGCGTCCAGCCCGGTGAGCACGGACCCGGCGGTCGTGGAGGGCTCGAGCATGTCGGTGGTCAGCAGGCCCGTGCCCACGCCGGTGAGCAGCCCTGCGCCGATGCAGACCGCCGCGGTCACCAGCAGCCGCCCGCGGCGGGGCCCCGGGTCCTCCAGCACCCGGCAGCGGCTGAGCGCCAGGCCGAGCAGCAGCATGGGCAGCAGCCCCAGCAGCTGGAGCGGGGCGAAGGCCACCACTCCCGCGCCCTCGGCCAGCACGAGGGCGAGGTGCTCCTGCGCGGAGTCGGTGACGAGGCTGGGGAAGGGCGCGGTGCCGGGGGTCCGCACGGCCCAGCTCGCCGCACCGTAGAGGACCATCAGCACGGAGCCCAGGCCGGCCAGGACCAGCAGGGTGGCCGTGCCCTCCGCGATCAGCAGGGTCAGGAACAGGCCCCCGAAGGCGTAGGCCGTGATGATGTCCCCGGGGAAGAGCAGGCACGCGTGCAGGGCCCCGACGAGCAGCAGCCACCCGTAGCGCCGCAGCAGCAGCCGCCGGGCGAGCGGGAGCGGGGTGCCGCGGGCGGCCTCCCGGGCGGCGATCTGCCCCACGCCGTAGCCGACCAGGAAGGAGAACAGGGGGAAGCCGCGGCCGTCCACGAGCATGGACAGGGCCGTGTTGACCATGTCGTCCGCCGTCCACCCGGCCGTGCCGGCCCCGGCGCCCAGGGGCCGGTCGCGGGGTCCGTCCGTGGGCCCGGGCGCCCAGATCCACGCGGTGACGTTGGCGACGGCGATGACCCAGAGCATGAGTCCGCGGGCCACGTCCGGGGCAGGCACCCGGGCGGCCGCCGGCGCGGTGCGCGGCGCGCTCACGCGGGGGACCCGTTGCGCAGGGCGCGCCGGCTCTCGAGCACGAGCGGGCGGCCCGTCATCGGGTGGGTCAGGCCGATCCGCCGGGCCAGCAGCTGCAGCGGCCGGGCGGGGTCCTCGCTGCCGGCCGGCCGCACCCGGGGATAGAGGGGGTCGTTCCGGACCGGGGCGCCCAGCCCGGCCAGGTGGACCCGGATCTGGTGGGTGCGCCCGGTCTCGGGCCGCACCCGGTAGCGCGCCCACTCGCCCTCGGCGTCCGAGAACGGGGGACCCGCCCGGTCGACGACGGTGCGGGCGTTGGCCGGTCCCGGCACCTCCCGCGCCTGCAGGCACGTGCGGTCCTTGACGATGCGGGACTCCACGACGCGCGGCAGCCCGAGCCCGGGCCGGTGCACGGCGACCGCCTCGTACTCCTTGGCCACCGCCCGCTCCTGGAAGAGGGTCTGGAACCGGCCGCGGGTCGCGGGGTCCCGGGAGAGCAGCAGCACCCCGGCCGTGCCGCGGTCCAGCCGGTGCAGCGGGGACAGCCGGTCCTCGCCGCGGGCGCGGCGCAGCTTCACGAGCACGCTCTGGGCCACGAACCCGCCGCGCGGGGTGGTGGGCAGACCGTGCGGCTTGTCGACGGCCAGCAGCCACTCGTCCTCGAACAGCACCGGCAGGTCCCCGGGCAGCTCCGGTTCGGCCGGCAGGGACCGGTGGTACCAGACCGACCCGCCGGGCACGTACGGGGCGTCGTGGGCGAGGGGCCGCCCGGCGTCGTCGACGATCCCCCCGGACGCGAAGAGCTCCTCCAGCTCCGGGGCGGAGGCCGGGAACCGGTCCAGCAGCCAGCCCCGGACCGTGCTCCGCCCGTCCTCCGCCGGCAGCCGGACCCGGACGGGGTCCACGCCGTCCCGCAGGGGCAGAGGGGCGGGGGCGGGCCGACGTCGTCGCATGGTTCCCGATCGTGCTCCCCGGGCGCGTCCTTGTCCACTCCCCGCCCCGCGTGCCTCCCGCGCGCGGGCCTGAGAGAATGGGGGCGGACCCCCTCCCGCCACCGACCGGAACGAGACCCATGGCCAGCCACGAAGTCGTCCCCGACGCCGCTCCCGGAGCCGTCCCCGGAGCCGTCGAGGAGGTCGTCCTGCTCGACGACGCCCACCGTCCCGTGGGCACCGCACCCAAGGCGGAGGTGCACACCACGGACACCCCGCTGCACCTCGCGGTCTCGTGCTACGTCCTCGGCGACGACGGGCGCCTGCTGCTTACCCGCCGGGCCCTGGCCAAGAAGACCTGGCCGGGGGTGTGGACCAACAGCTTCTGCGGCCACCCGGCTCCCGGCGAGGACTTCGAGGAGGCCGTCGCCCGGCGGGCCGGTCAGGAGCTGGGCTTCGCGGTGACCGGGGTGACGGAGGTCCTGCCGGACTTCCGCTACCGGGCCGTGGACGCCTCCGGGGTCGTGGAGAACGAGTTCTGCCCCGTCTACGTGGCGCGCGCCGCCGGGCAGCCGCAGCCGCTTCCCGCGGAGGTCGCAGAGGTCGCCTGGATCACCCCGGAGGAGCTCTTCGCCGCGGCCGAGGCCGCGCCGTTCCTGCTCAGCCCGTGGCTGCTGGAGCAGATCGCCGACGGCCGGCTGCGCCGGGCGCTCACCGGGCCGGCCGCCTCCCGCTCCTGAGCGTCAGTCCATCCGCGCGGCGAGCTCGGCGGCCACCGTCTCGAGCGCCGCGCGGAGGGCGAGGATCGCCGGGCGCTGCACGCTCGAGCCGCGGATCGAGGTGAACACCGTCCGCCGCGGCCCGGAGGGCAGGTCGACCAGCCGGCAGGGTGAGTCGCCGCCCGCCCACATGAGGTCCGGCATGAGGGCCACGGCGTTGCCCGACTCCACGAGCCGGGTCTGGGCCTGCAGGTCGGCCGTGGCGAACCGGACGTCCGGCTCGAACCCCGCCCGCCGGCACAGCTGCTCGCCCCAGTGCCTCGACGCCGCCCCGCGGGGCTCCATGACCCACGGCAGCTCGCGGGCGTCCTGCAGGGACGCGACGGACGCGTGCTCGGGCCCGGGGGGGACGGCCAGGCGGATGGCGTCCGTGATGAGCCGCCGCCGGTCCAGGTCGGGGTGGTGGGCGGCGGCGTGGCTCGGGTACTGCTCCGCGACCACGACGTCGAACTCGCGCGTCCAGGTCTCGTAGAGGGCACGCTCCGGCTCCGCCTGCACCATCTCCACCCGCACGTCCGGGTGCTCGCGGCGCATCGTGCCGAGCACCGCCGGCAGCAGCGCCAGGGCGGCCGACTGGAAGACGGCGACCCGCACCGTGCCCGTGACCGTGCTCAGCGACGCCGCCAGGTCCGACTCGGCCCGCTCCAGGACGTCCAGAAGCTCCGCGGTGCGCGCCACCAGGATCTCCGCCTGCGGGGTCAGCTGCACCCGCCGGCCGGCCTTGGAGAGCAGCTCCACCCCGGCCTCCTTCTCCAGGGCGGAGAGCTGCTGGGAGACCGCCGAGGGGCTGTAGCTCAGGGCCGCCGCGACCTCCGCCAGGGTGCCGCGCAGCGCGAGCTCGCGGAGCAATCGCAGCTTGCGCACGTCCAGCACGGGAGCACCTCACAATCATCACGTCCACTGACGAATCATCCGTAGAAAACATCACTTTATCCGAACGGAAAGAAGGCGCATAGTGAGGGGCGCACCAGTGCTTTCCACGCAGACCAGGGAGTACCACCCATGACGACGATCCCCGTCCCCGCGACCGCGCACACCCCTGCGGAACCGTCGGCCGGACGCACCCTTCCCCACGCCGCCATCCCGGCGTCGCTGCCCGAGCAGGCCGTGGCCACGGTGCGCCGCTGGCTCACCGAGGCGGAGCAGTTCCCCAAGGACGCCTCGGGCGAGCAGCTGGCCGGGGTGCTCAAGGATCCCAGTGGACTGGACTTCACGGTCGGCTTCGTCGACGGCGTCATCCGTCCCGAGGACATCCGGGTCGCCGCCCGCAACCTCGCCCGTCTCGCCCCCCGCGTCCCGGGGTTCCTGCCGTGGTACCTGCGCACCGCGGTGCGCACAGGCGGTGTCCTGGCCCCGGTCGCCCCGCAGGTCGTGATCCCGGCCGCCCGCAAGGCGCTGCGCGAGATGGTGGGGCACCTCATCGTGGACGCCAGCGAGGCGAAGCTCGGGAGGTCGATCGCGAAGATCCGCACGGACGACGTCCGGCTCAACGTCAACCTCCTCGGCGAGGCCGTGCTCGGCGAGCGCGAGGCCGACCGCCGCCTGCAGGGCACCCACGAGCTGCTGGCCCGGCCCGACGTCGACTACGTCTCCATCAAGGTCTCCTCCACCGTGGCCCCGCACTCCGCCTGGGCCTTCGACGAGGCCGTGGCCGAGGTCGTCGAGAAGCTGACCCCGCTCTACGCCCGGGCCGCCTCGTTCTCCACGCCGAAGTTCATCAACCTGGACATGGAGGAGTACAAGGACCTCGACATGACCCTCGCGGTCTTCACCCGGATCCTCGACCAGCCCCAGTTCCGGGACCTCGAGGCCGGGATCGTGCTGCAGACCTACCTGCCGGACGCCCTGGAGGCGATGATCCGCCTCCAGGAGTGGGCCACCGCCCGCCGCGCCGCCGGTGGGGCGCGGGTCAAGGTCCGCGTGGTCAAGGGGGCGAACCTGCCCATGGAGCAGGTCGAGGCCTCCCTGCACGACTGGCCGCTGGCCACCTGGGGGACGAAGCAGGACTCGGACACCCACTACAAGCGCGTGCTGAACTACGCGCTGCAGCCGGAGCACGCCGACGCGGTGCGGATCGGCGTGGCCGGGCACAACCTCTTCGACATCGCCTTCGCCTGGCTGCTCGCCACCGAGCGCGGCGTGGTCGAGGCGATCGACTTCGAGATGCTGCTGGGCATGGCCACCGGCCAGGCCCAGGCCGTCAAGCGCGACGTCGGCTCCCTGCTGCTCTACACCCCGGTGGTGCACCCGGCCGAGTTCGACGTGGCCATCGCCTACCTGATCCGCCGCCTGGAGGAGGGGGCGAGCCAGGAGAACTTCATGTCCGCGGTCTTCGAGCTCTCCGCGAACGAGGAGCTCTTCGAGCGGGAGAAGAACCGCTTCCTCGCCTCGCTGGCCGCGCTGGACGACACCGTCCCGCTGCCCCACCGGGTCCAGGACCGCCGGCTGCCCGAGCTGCCCGCCCCGACCGACGGCTTCGCCAACACCCCCGACACCGACCCGGCCGTGGCCGCCAACCGGGACTGGGGCCGGGCGATCCTCGACCGCGTCCCCGGATCGACGGCCGGCACGGCGACCGTCGCCGCCGCGGCGCTGCAGACCGAGGAGCAGCTCGACCGCGTCATCGACGCCGCGCTCGAGGCCGGCCGCGGCTGGGCCGCGCTGACCGGCGCCCAGCGGGCCGAGGTGCTCCACCGCGCTGGGGAGGCCCTGGCGGCCCGCCGGGCGGAGCTGCTCGAGGTCGCGGCCGCGGAGGCAGGCAAGACCCTCGACCAGTCCGACCCCGAGATCAGCGAGGCCGTCGACTTCGCCCACTACTACGCCGAGCGCGCCCGGGAGCTGGACGAGGTCGACGGCGCGTCCTTCGTGCCCTCCCGGCTCACCGTGGTGACCCCGCCGTGGAACTTCCCCGTGGCCATCCCGGCCGGCTCGGCGCTGGCCGCCCTGGCCGCCGGGTCCCCGGTGGTGTTCAAGCCGGCCGGCCCGACCAAGCGCTGCGGCGCCGTGGTGGCCGAGGCGATCTGGGAGGCCCTGGACGCCTCCGGGGTCCCCCGGGACGTGCTCGCCCTCGTGGACCTCGAGGAGCGTGCCCTCGGCCGCCAGCTGGTCTCCCACCCGTCGGTGGACCGGCTGATCCTCACCGGTGCGTACGAGACGGCGGAGCTGTTCCGCTCCTTCCGCTCCGACCTGCCGCTGCTGGCCGAGACCTCGGGCAAGAACGCCCTGATCGTCACGCCCAGCGCCGACTTCGACCTCGCCGCCAAGGACGTGGCCTACTCCGCGTTCGGCCACGCCGGGCAGAAGTGCTCGGCGGCCTCCCTGGTGATCCTCGTGGGCTCGGTGGCGAAGTCCAAGCGGTTCCGCAACCAGCTGGTGGACGCGGTCAGCTCCCTGACCGTGGACTACCCGACCAACCCCGCCGCGCAGATGGGCCCGCTCACCGAGCCCGCCGAGGGCAAGCTGCTCCAGGCCCTGACCAGCCTGGAGGAGGGCCAGTCCTGGCTGATCGAGCCGCAGCAGCTGGACGGCACGGGCAAGCTGTGGTCCCCGGGCGTGCGCACCGGGGTGCAGCGCGGCTCCGAGTTCCACCTGGTCGAGTACTTCGGCCCGGTGCTCGGCGTGATGACCGCCGAGACCCTGGAGGAGGCCGTGGCCATCCAGAACGAGGTCGACTACGGCCTCACCGGCGGTCTGCACTCCCTGGACCCGGAGGAGATCGGCTACTGGCTGGAGCACGTCCAGGCCGGCAACGTCTACGTCAACCGCGGGATCACCGGGGCCATCGTCCAGCGCCAGCCCTTCGGCGGCTGGAAGAAGTCCGCGGTCGGCCCGGGCACCAAGGCCGGCGGCCCCAGCTACCTCATGGGCCTGGGCGAGTGGGAGCCGGCGCCGCTGCGCGGGAACGGACGCCCCGTGACCGACGCGGCCGTGGCCGGCCTGCTCGACGCCGCCCGTGCGGGGCGGGCCGGGGTCACGGCGCAGGAGGCCGGGACGCTCGAGCAGGCGCTGCGCAGTGACGAGGCCGCCTGGGCCGAGGAGTTCGGGGTGGCCCGGGACGTCTCGCAGCTCTACGCGGAGCGCAACGTCTTCCGTTACCTGCCGCTGCCGGTGACGGTGCGGCTGTCCGAGGGGGAGCCCCTGGTCGATCTGCTCCGCGTGGTCGCCGCCGGCCTGCGCGCCGGCGCCGAGCTCACCGTCTCCTCGGCGCTCGAGCTGCCCGCCGCGGTGGCCGCCGTGCTCACCGGCCGCGGCGTGCGGGTCCGGGTGGAGGACGACGCCGCCTGGCTGGCCGGCGCCGCCGAGCTCGGCGGCGGGCGGGTCCGTCTCGTCGGCGGGGACCGCGCGGGCCTCATCGCCGCGACCGGGTCCCGTCCCGACGTGGCCGTCTACGCCCACCCCGTCACGGGGGCCGGCCGGGTCGAGATGCTGCCGTTCCTGCACGAGCAGGCCGTGAGCATCACCGCCCACCGCTTCGGCACGCCCAACCACCTCACGGACGAGCTGATCTGACGACCTGGTCCGACCAGCTGATGTGACGAGCTGATCCGACGCACGCTGCGACGGCGCCCCGCGCCGCGGCCCCCGTTCCCGGACGGGCCGCGGCGCGGGGCGCCGTGCCGTTCCGGGGCGGGCCGTTCAGCTCCGGATCAGGGAGGCGTAGACCACGAGATTCTCGTCGAAGGACCCGGTCGCCGGGTCGTAGCCGTCGCAGGTGACCAGCCGCAGCTCCGGGCCCGCGGTGTTGCCGTAGACCCGCAGCGTGGGGAACGAGTCCTTCGCGTGGCGTTCGACGGCGTCCACCGCGAACTCCGCCGTGGACCCGTCTGCCCGGGCCACGACGATGCGGTCCCCGGCGGTCAGCCGGTGCAGGTCCGCGAAGACCCCCGGGCCGCCGCCGGTGGCGTTGACGTGCCCCAGCAGCACGGCCGGGCCCACCTGGCCCGGAGCGGGTGACCGCCGGTACCAGCCGGCCGGGGCGCCCGGGTGCTCCGGCGGGACCTCCAGGGTGCGGTCGGGGCGCCGGTCCAGCGTCATGAGCCGGTCCTCCACCCCGATGGCGCCGATGGTGAGGCGCACCGGGGCCGAGGCGGGCAGCGCCCGCGGGCGGGGCTCCGAGGCCGGCCCGCGCGCGGGGGCACCCGGTGCCGGGGCGCCGGACGCCGTGGCGCCGGGTGCCGGGAGTGCGGAGGTGCCGGCCGTCGGAGCGCCAGGGAGGCCCGAGGTCGTCGCAGCGCCGGGCCCCGCAGTGCCGGGCGCCGGGCTGCTGGAGGCCGTTGCCTCCGGCGGGAGGGAGACGGCGGGCGGGACGGGAGCGGCGAGCGGGACGGGATGCCCGGCGACGGGGCGCTGCGCCGTCGTGGGGTGCGACGGCGCGGTGCTGTCCCCGGTGCACCACAGGCCCAGGACCACGGCGAGACCCGCCACCCCCGTGCGGAGGTGGCGGGTCTCGGCGCGGTGCCGGGGCACGGAGCGTCCGGGGTCAGCGACCGCCGGCCGCGCGGCGGCGCAGGCCCACCGCGGCACCGCCCAGGGCGAGCATCCCCAGCACGGCCGCCCCGGCCAGACCGCGGGCGTCCGAGCCCGCGGCCGCCGTCTCCACGCCGGTGTCCGCCGGGCCCTCGGGCATCGCCATCTGGGCGGGTGCGAGCACCCCGCAGGCGATCGGGATGTCGGAGGCCAGCGGCAGGGCCGGGGCCATCGGGTTGGCCTTCGCCTGCGCCTCGGCCGAGAGCGCCGCCGGGTCCGCGCCGTGGACGTTGACCACCGCGGTGCCGCTCTGCAGGGCGGCGAGCGTGGCGCCGTCCACCGGGAAGGTCCGCTGATAGGTGTAGGCCTCACCGGCCGGGAAGCGGTCGATGGCCACCGCGGAGGCAGGGCTCGTGTCCCCCGAGGTGGTCAGCGAGGTGCCGATCCCGCCGGTCCAGGGCTGACCCTCCATGGAGCTCACCGCGCCGTCGCCGTCGGCGTCGGCGCTGGGCGGAGCGCACACCCCCTGGCCCCCGATGTGGATGTGCTGGGCGTGCGGATAGGGCGCGCCCTGGAAGAGGGCGGGCGCCCCGGCGACCTCGACGGTCACCGTGGCCTCCTGGCCGGTGACGTCGACGACGGCGCTGCCGGCGGCGGTGCTGTTGTTGACCGGCGCGAGCTCGGCCTGGAAGGACCAGCTCTCGGCGGCGGTGGCGGCGGTGGCGGGCAGGGTCACGGCCGCGAGTGCCAGGGCGGGCGCGGCGAGCAGAGCGGACTTCTTCATGGGATCGGCCTCTCGGTCAGGAATGACAGGGCTGGGAAGTGACGCGAAACACAGTCTACTGATCATTCGAGCCGTGTCGAGGGGTGGTGGTCATGTGCGACCGTGCATGCGTCATGCAGCAGTCCGCGTCCGAGCGGTGGACGGGCCGACAGGTCGGTCGGCAGGGAGATGCTCCGGAAGGCCCGGCGGGGTGCTGGGGCGGGTGCCGAGAGGTCCCCGGTCGAGGTGCTGTCCTCTCGGCGAGCACGAGGCAGGGGAGGTGCGGCCCGTTCACGGCGGTCGACGGGGCCGGGAGGTGAGCCGCCCCCGGTGGATCAGACCGGGGGCGGCGCCGTGAGCTGCCGGCCGGCTGCGCTCCGGTGTCCCCCCACGTGCATCGCACATCGGACCCGTGCGCCGGCCGAGCTCCTCGAGATCAGATTACTGACATGTAAACGAATTGACGGCATTGTGTAAGCCGCTTCACACGGGGGCCGTGTCGGCGCTGACCTGCGCCGGGGCCGCCGGCCGGCTTCCGCGCGGAGGGCGTCGGCTCAGCCCGCGGCGGCGAGAGCGCCGACCCGCCGGGCCTCCGCCGATGCGCGGTGACCCTGGGTGCGCAGTTCGGTCACTCCTGTGCTCGGCGCCGCCGCGCGGGGTCCTCGACGGTCCTCACGGACCGGGACGGAGGGCGCCCCGTCGTGGCGCAGGGCTGCGAGCACGGACTCCTCGTCCAGGCTGGCGGCCTCGGACAGGGCGGCGAGCGGCACCCCGTGGCGGGCGGCCAGGCGCAGCTCGGCGTGCAGGGCGTCGACGGCCCGGTCCAGCTCCCACTGCGCGGTCTCGGCGCCGGCATCCAGCAGCCACACGTGCCGGGCGGCGCTCTCGTACTCCTCGGAGGCGTCGTCCTCCGCGAGCTGCTGGTCGAGGGTCCACTCGGCCGTCTCGGCGCGCCCGGCCGCCGCCAGGACCCGCCGGGTGAAGAAGGGGTGGAACAGGTGCTCGTCCCCGCGGGCGACGAGCGGCGCGCCCGTCCCGGCGGGATCCTCCGTCTCGAGCAGGAAGCCGCAGGTGCAGGCGTGCAGCCGGCGGCCGTCGACGGCGGCCTGGGCGGCGGCGTGGTTCGCGCGGCCGTCGAGATCGGCGAGGTCGAGCGGGCGCACCGGCATGGGGCGGCCGCAGTGCACGGGGCCCGTCGTCTCCAAGGTGGCCGGACGGCCGGTTACCGGCTCCGTCCTCTGCTGCGTGGACCGGTGCTGCACCTGCTGGTTCATCCCTCGACCTTCCTCACGTTCCCTGCGTTCCCTGCGGTGGTGCGCATGCCGGGCCGGAACCGCGAGACGCGCACCACATCATCCAAGTCGATGGTGTCTAGTTTGTCTAGTTACTCGAATCCCGGGCTTGTCAGTGGCCTAGGATGATCGGCATGACGTCTCGAGTCCCCACCTCCTCCGGCTACTGGTACGGCACCGACGACGCCGCCGGGCCCGGACCGGTGCAGGTGCTCGAGGCCCTGCGCGCCTACCGCACCGCCGAGACCGCGATGCGCCGGCGCA